>NZ_JADMOP010000004.1:157082-181310 GCF_015558785.1 Collinsella aerofaciens | reverse complement strand
TAAAGCCGTTTGTCTCCACCCGCGTAGCGGGTGGTTTAAAGCTGGCCGCTGCGCGGCCAGCGGACTAAAGTCTTGAATAAAAAGGGCGCGTCCATACGGACACGCCCCTGTGCACAACAATGCAAAGAACGACTTAGAAGCTACCGCGCTTCAGGAAGTCGGGAAGCTCGAACTGATCGTTGCCGAAGTTAGGAAGCTCGGTGCCACCGACGTTGCGGGTCGGAGCGGCCTGAGCCGGGCTCGTGGCAGGAGCGGTGCGCTGCGGCTCAGCGGAGGCAGCGGCCTTGCTCTGAGACTGCTGAGCAGCAAAGAGCTCGTCCTGACGGTTGACGTTGGAGTCGGAGAAGCCCGTAGCGATGACGGTGATACGCACCTGATCGCCCAGGGACTCGTCGACAACGGTACCGAAGATGATGTTGGCCTCGGGGTCGACGGCGTTGGCGACAACGTCGGCGGCGTCGCTGATCTCCTGGATGCCCAGGTCCTTGGAACCGGCGATGGAGAGCAGCACGCGCGTGGCGCCATCGATGGAGCTCTCGAGCAGCGGGCTGGAGATGGCCTGCTGGGCAGCGTCGACGGCACGGGTGTCCCCAGAAGAGGTACCGATACCCATCATGGCGGTACCGGCCTGCTTCATGATGGTCTTAACATCGGCGAAGTCCAGGTTGATGATACCGGGGACGGTGATGAGGTCGGTGATGCCCTGGGTGCCCTGGGAAAGGACGCCATCGGCAATCGCGAAGGCCTCGAGCATGGTGGTCTTCTTCTCGGCGATGTCGAGCAGCTTATCGTTAGGGATGACGATCATGGTATCGACGCAATCGGAGAGGGTCTTAATGCCCTCCTCGGCGCTCTTCTTGCGCTTGCGGCCCTCGAAGGTGAAGGGCTTGGTCACGACGGCGACGGTCAGCGCACCGACCTCGTTCATCGCGATATCGGCAACGATGGGAGCAGCGCCGGTACCGGTGCCACCGCCCTCGCCGCAGGTGATGAACACCATGTCGGCGCCAGCGAGCGCCTCGGCAATGTCGTCGCGGGACTCATCGGCAGCCTTGCGGCCAACCTCGGGGTTGGCGCCGGCGCCCAGGCCGCGGGTAAGGTCGGTGCCGATGTGCACCTTGATATCGGCATCAGAGATCGCGAGTGCCTGAGCATCGGTGTTGATGGCAACAAACTCGACGCCGCGGATGCCCTCTTCGATCATTCGATTGACCGCGTTGGTACCGCCGCCGCCGACGCCGACCACCTTAATGACGGCAAGGTAGTTGTTGATCTCTGTCTCGTGCATGTCGGTCCTCCGAACAAAGGTTATAGCCATAGCATGGGTCGACCCCTGCGCACATTAACCTTCAGGTTGAAAGTAAATGCAAAGGTAAACCGTATTATGTTTGCACATTATGAACGTATCAGTCAAATAATTGACCGTGAAAACCAAACAAACCAGATAAACGGCGTGGTATGGCCCCTCAACAAAGCATCAACCAGCGCTACGAGGTCGGAGCGTTCCTAAATGTATAGTTACCCGGAGAGCGCACATTGATATACGTTACGCCCTCTACCTGCGAAAGCAACTTGGTGACTACGCGTTCCTTCTTGACGATATCGTCCGAATCGCCCAGCGACACCTCAATGCCGTTATTGAGGTTTGCCGAGATGGCTTCGACCGAAGGCGTGGAAATATCCTTGACTTGTCCCAAGAACTCGCTCGAAAAACCACGCACATAATCCAAGCCAGCCTTAACGGCCTTGGAGCTCACCGCCTGGCCGGAAACCGGAGCGATATCCGCCGAGACATCAGTCAACAACACCGCGCCATAGTGCTTAGCGAGCGCCAGCGCGGCATCAATGCCGGTCAGGGTATTTGAGCCCTGCCCCGTCGTGATGACGTTGCCCTGGTCATCCACTTCGACCGACGTCGACAGCGGGGCGATCCAGGTGTCATCATCCCCGATGGCCCAGGCAAGGTCATCGGAGCTGATATAGGCAATTGCGATGACCTTGCGCTCCATCGGCGTAATGATGAGCGTATGCGGGAACTGACGCTGGACATCTACGCCCGAGACCCACGGGTTCTGCTTGAGGTCCTCGGTAATCTGGTCGGGATCGACGTTAAAAAGCGACGTTCCCTCGGGCAAATCGATCAGCTGGATAGCATCGTGCTTCGTCACATGCTCGCTGCCTTGAATCTGAATATCAGTGGCGGTAAACAATCCAGAGTTAATCACCACGATGGCAACGACGACGAGCACGGCCAAGACGGCCAGAACGCCGCCAACGATTTTGCCTTTGCCTGTAACGACAGAAGCGGCGTCTGATGTTTTATTTACCATCGCCCCAAGTGAAGACAACGGGTTGACGCTTTTTTTACCCGAAGGCTTCTTGGCGGTAGCCGGCACCGATGTCAGCGAGCGCGGTTTCGATGCGCCCAGCGTGCGACCTGGACGCGGCGCTTTAGTTCCCGTCGAGGGCTTAGGAGTTGCCATGGGACGGGCAGGTTTGGCGCCCATAACAGGCTTTGACGTCACCGAGGGACGCGAGGACTTTTTTGCGGCCGGACGATTACCGAGCTGCGAGCCGACGACCGGACGACTGGTCTGTCGAGCATGCCCGACAGACTTAGAATGCGCGACGGTATTGCGTTGAGGTTTGGCAGGCGCGCCGGAACGCCCTCCGGCGCGGCGGAAGGTGGGTTTCGATGCTCTAGAAGCCGAGGAATTTAACTTCCGGTCTGAGCTCGATGCCATACGCCTCCCTCACCTTTCCGTGCACATGTCTGATAACCGCGGCAACGTCATCGGCCGAGGCAGTTCCGTTATTAACGATAAAATTAGCGTGAACGGGCGAAACTTCCGCGCCGCCAATCGAAAAACCCTTTAATCCACAATCCTCGACAAGCTTGCCCACACTCGCATCGGGCGGGTTGCGAAAGACCGACCCGCAGGATGCGCGACCCATGGGCTGCGTACGCTTGCGCCTCGTCAGGTACCGCTCCATGCGCTCGCGAATGTCGGCCTTGGGCGCCGGTTTAAGCTTGAGCACGCACTCGAGGATGATCTCATTGCGGGGAAGGCTACATTCGCGGTAGCCCCAAGTGATCTCGGACCCCGCATAATGTTTGATACCGGATACCGGGTCAAACGTTACGACATCCTCAACCAGCGAGCCAATCCACTCGGTCCGTGTGCCGGCATTCATAGATATCGCACCGCCGACCGAGCCAGGGATGCCAACGGCAAACTCAAGGCCCGAGAGGCTACGCGACAGGGCATCGTTGACCAGGCGCGCAAACATCACGCCCGCACCGACCGTCAGCGTACAACCGTCATCGGCAACAACCGTGCGCTGAAACTCACGTCCGAGCGAAATGACGGCGCCGCGATAACCGCCATCGGCAACCAGCAGATTGGAGCCCTTGCCGATGATGACCCACGGCACCTGCTCGCGATCGAGCACCGCCACGGCGCGGCGAAGGGCATGATAGCTATGGCACGTCACAAAGAGGTCGGCCTTGCCGCCGATACGATAACTCGTATGACGCGCAAGGCGCTCGTCCTCGATCACATCCGTGTCGATCATGCCCGAGAGCGCCATGACGGCGTTAAACAGACCCATTAGACTTAAGCGTCTTTCTTGGCAGTCAGATACTCGATAAACTCGGGACCGACGGTCGTAACGTCACCGGCACCCATGGTGAGCAGCAGGTCGCCCTCGCCCACCATCTGCTCGAGCTCCTGATTGAGCTCAAGACGGCTGGAGCAGTACACGACCTCCTTGCCAGGATGCTTGGCGCGCACGGTATCGGCGAGCATCTTAGAGGTAACACCCGGAATGGGCATCTCGCCAGCCGAGAACACATCAATCAGCAGCAGTTTATCGGCATTGGCAAATGCATCGGCAAAGTCGTCGCACAGGGCCTGCAGACGCGAATAACGGTGCGGCTGGAACACGACGTCGACATGCTTGTAGCCCAGCGACGAAGCGGCAGCAAGCGTCGCCTTGATCTCGGTGGGGTGATGGCCGTAATCATCGACCACGGTGATGCCATCGATATCGCCCACGTGGGTAAAGCGACGGCGGACGCCCTCAAAGCTCGAGAGCGCCTTGGCGGCGGCGTCGATGTCAAGGCCCAGAACATGGGCGACGGTGAGCACCGCCGTGGCGTTGAGCATGTTGTGGCGACCGGGATTGCTCTTGATCTCCACAGCGTGCTCAGTGCCGTCCTCAAAGCGAACGATAAAGTCGCTCTGGATGCCCTTGACATCCGGGTGCATGCAGACGATGTCGTTGCTCTCGGCAAAGCCGTAGGAAAGCACGTGACGGCCCGTCGACTTGGCGAGCTCGACCAGATGCGGGTCCTCACCGCAGACGATGACGGTGCCGTCCTCGCCCACCAAGCTCATGAATTTGGCGAAAGTTGCCTCGATCTCCTCGATACCCGAGTAGTGATCGAGGTGGTCGGCCTCGACGTTGGTCACAATGACCACGTTGGGGTTCAGGAACAGGAAGGAGCTGTCGGACTCGTCGGCCTCGGCGACAAAGTAGTCGCCCGAGCCGTTCTTGCCGTTCGTGTCATAGCCCTCGACGATGCCGCCGATCAAGAAGCTCGGATCCAGGCCCATGCGGTCGAGCATGGTGGCGCACATCGAAGACGTGGTGGTCTTGCCATGCGTGCCGGCAACAGCGACGGTGGTGTAGCCGTGGCCCAAAGCAGAGAGCATCTTGGCACGGGGCCACACGGGAATACCAAGCTCGCGAGCGCGCACGAGTTCAGGGTTGGACTCCGGAATAGCGGTGGAGACAACAACCACGTCGGGCTTGACCTCGTCGATCGTGGCGGCCTCATGGCCCACATGCACCTTCACACCAGCGCGGGTAAGCTGGCGGATATAACGTGACGTCTTAAGGTCGGAGCCGGTAACGGCATAACCACGCTCGTGCAGAACGAGGGCGATGCCGCTCATGCCGGCGCCGCCGATACCGATAAAGTGGGCGCTCTTAAACTCGGGCGCGGAGGTTGCAGTCTGGGAATCAGCCATGTGCTCGTGTACTCCTTGCGTAAACACTGCCTGTAACCCGTTAACTGTACCGCACCTACCGCATCAGCGCGAGGGCGACCGACGATATCCCGTCTAACTAACGCAAACCCTCTACCGCATCCGCCAGAAGAGCGGCGGCCCTATCCTGAGCCAGACCACGCGCCGCCTGACGCATGGCGTCGCGTGCCGCCGCGTCATCGACCAGGTGCAGCAGCTCATCGGCAAAGGCAGAACCGTCGATATCGGCATCGGCGCAGAGCACGCCGGCCCCGGCGTCGACCAGATAACGGGCATTGGTGGTTTGGTGGTCGGCTGTCGCATGCGGGTACGGCACGAGCACCGAAGGCACGGCGAGCGCAGCGATCTCGGCCACGCTCGATGCGCCCGAACGCGAGAGCACCAAATCGGCAGCAGCCAGCATATCGCCCATGTTGTCGATGTATGTCTGGACGCGGTAACGCTTCGCCTCCTCGGGCGTCAGCGCCAAAGCGCGCTCGGTCTCCTCAAAGCCGTCGGCACCCGTCGAATGCAACACATAGAGATTCTTGCGCGAAAGCAGCTCGTTTTTGAGCGAAACCACGCGCTCGTTGAGGTGCTGGGCGCCAAGTGAACCGCCAAAGACGAGCAGCAGCGTAGCGTCCTCGGGAACACCAAGTGCCTTGCGGCCGCGAGCGCGATTGCCCTCGATCACCGAGCGACGTACGGGGTTACCGGTCATGAGCACGTGGTCAGGGTCACCTTCGCGCTCAAAGACCGAACGCGCTGCCGGCACCGAGATGCACACGCGGGCGGCGTGGGAGTTCATCATCTTGTTGGCCAGGCCCGGAACAGAGTTCTGCTCATGCAGCAGATACGGAACGCCCGCGCCCTTGCACCACCCCAGCAGCGGAACCTCGACATAGGCACCAAAACCGATGGCGGCATCGGGCTTGCCGACCTTTGAGAAATGATTGGCGAGCGCACGTTTGGCCTTGTTGACACGCCACAGCGAGGTCAGCGCCGTCCAAGGACGGGAGCGGTCGAAGCCCGTGACCGTAATGGGCACAAAATCAAACCCAGCCTCGGGGACCAGACGACCCTCGAGCTTGCGCGACTGGCCCACGAACACAACGTGGTGGCCACGGTCACGCAGTTCTTCGGCCAAGGCGAGCGCGGGGTTGATGTGTCCTGCCGTGCCGCCGGCTGCAATAGCAACGGTCATTTTATCGGTCATGGTAGTCCCTTCGTACACGCGGTCCCTGGTCGTCGGTACGCAGACGCGCCGACGGGTCCGAGTTCAAATCGATTCGATTATATCCGCCGCCCGCGTTGCGAGGGCTGGGGCGCTGCGGACGACCTTGCGGAGCCGTTCGCGAGCGTGGACGAGCTGCCGGCTCGGTCGCAGAGCCATCCAGGACGGTAAAACCGTTACGCGAAGATCGCTCGCCGCGCACGTGGGGCACGCCGGCGGTACTCTCATCCATAACGGCAAAGCTCTCACGGCGGCGGTCATACTCATCGCGGCGGGCGCTCTCGTACGAAACGCGCAAGATCAACCCGGCAAGCATGAGCGACACAATAATCGACGAACCGCCGTAGCTAATAAACGGCAGCGGTTTGCCCGTCATGGGAAACACGTTGAGGATGCCCAGCGCATTAATCAAAAACTGCACCGCGAGAATGACCGCGGAGCCAGACGCCATAAGCGCGCCCCGACGATCGGTCGCCTGCTCGGCAATGCGAAACGCCGAGTAGATTAGCATCGCAAACACCAAGAAGAACAGCACGGTTCCGACAAAACCGACTTCCTCGCCAATGATGGCCAGGATGTAGTCGTTGTGCGCTTCGGGCAGATACGAGTACTTCATTGTTGAGTTGCCAATGCCGCGGCCGAACAGACCGCCCGAGGCAAAGGCCATGATTGCAAGCGTGGCCTGATAGCCGTCACCATACTCGTCGGCCCAAGGGTTCAAGGCAACCTGAATACGCACCATACGGTACGGCTCTGCGACAAGCGCAATCACGATCACGAGAATGCCGAAGATTAGCACGCCGATGATAAATCTGGGGTCGAGACCCGCAAACAACGCCATGCACATGAGGGTCAACAGGATGATCAGGACAGTACCGAAATCGGGCTGGATAAAGATCAGAAAGAGCGAAATGCCCAGGTAGATGCCCATCTTGCGAAGGAATTCGTTGATGTTGCCACCGGGCGAAAAGAAGCGATCAAGCATGATGGCCGAATACGCAATGGCAAATGGCTTTAAAAACTCGGAAGGCTGGAACTGAATACCGGCGATGTTGAGCCAGCGCGTGGCGCCACGGCTGCCGCTGCCCACCAAGAACACCAGAAGCAGTAGCCCTATCATGCCGATAAGGAAGATCCTGAGCACATCCTCCCCAAACCAGCTGTCCGGCAAAACGCGCACGATGGCAATCAGCGCCAGAACACCGACCACGGCAAACGCGGCCTGTCGACCCAGAAAAAACGTCGCCGAGCCATTCTCGTGCAGCGCCTCGACCGAAGACGCCGAGTACACCATCAGCAGGCCAAAGCATACCAAGGTAAACAAGCAGGCCATGAATATCAAACGGGGGCGCATGATACGGGCGGGAACGCCGGCAATATAGCGTTCGCTAAACGACTGCCCACCGTGGCTGGAACGCGGTGTGGTGCGACGTGAGGAAGCACGGTCCGAGTCGGGCCTCCTCATACCTTGTCGGGGGCTCTCCTCTCTCACCGCAACCCCTATTCCATTTGTGATTTCGCTGTAGCGGCAAGCTGAGCCACGTAGTCCTTAAACACGCGGCCGCGCTCCTCATAGCCCGAGAACTCATCGAACGAAGAGCAGGCAGGAGAAAGTAAGATCACATCGCCACGGCTCGAAAGCGAACGGGCAACGTCCACGGCGTCGCGCAGGTCATCCGCCTGGGCGATATCCACATCGCCATCGACATCAGCCTCGTCCATAGCGGCGGTGAAGCGCTCGCGCGCATCGCCAAAGCAGACGACCGAGCGCACGTTGTCCATAACGACGCGCGCGAAGTCCGTGAGCGGCGTGCCCTTATCGTGGCCGCCGAGCAGCAAGATCACGTCGTCATCGGGAAATGCCGTCAGTGCCTTCTCGACCGCATCGGTGTTGGTCGCCTTGGAATCGTTGACGTAGCGCACGCCGTCAATCTCGCCACACGGCTCCACGCGGTGCTCGAGCGGCTGGAACGAGGCCAGACCGCGGCAGACACCATCGACATCGGCACCGACTGCCAAGGCAGCCGTGGCAGCACACAGGGCATTGATAACATTGTGATGGCCCGAGATCTTGAGCTCGGATGTAGCGATGAGCGGGGTCTCGACGCCCTTCAGACGCACGATCATCTTGCCATCGCGCACAAAGGCGGCATCCTCGCCCTCAGGCTCGTCAAAGGCAACCTTGCAGATGCGACGACCCGGCGTGTAGATGTACTCATCGAACTCGTGAATGCCGGCGTCTTCGACGTCGACAACCGCCAGATCGTCATCAACCATATTGTCAAACAGTTTGATCTTGGCAAGCGCATAGTTGTTATGGCTCTTATGCCAGCCCAAGTGGTCGGAAGTGATGTTGAGCAGCACCGCCACGCGAGGATGGAGCTCGGTAGTCGTAGCAATCTGATAGCTCGAGAGCTCAGCCACAAACCACTCGTTGTGGGCTCGGCCGTCAATCTCGTTGACCGGCGGCTCGCCGATGTTGCCGACAGCAACGCTGGCCTCGCCGGCAGCCTTGAGCAGATAATCAGTCAGCGACGTGGTAGTCGTCTTGCCATTGGTACCCGTGATGACAATCCAGTTATCGGGCGACAGGCGATAGGCAAACTCGGGCTCACCCATAATCTGGGCGGCATGCTCGCGCCCGGCCTTAAAGAAGCCCGAGAACTCCGAGATGCCCGGGCACGTCACGCATACGTCATAGGCGCCCTCGACCTGTTCGGTCCCATAGACAAACGACGCACCAGCAGCCTCGAGCGCACGCGTGGCGTCATTGGGCTCAGAGGTGCCGCCGCCATACACGGTAACGGCACTTACGCGCTCGGGATGTGCCAGCGCCCAGCGGGCGACATCGAGACCGGATTTGCCCTGACCCAAAACGAGCAGGCTAAAGACATCAGCAAGAGGCATGAAAGACCACTATCCCAACTGGAAGAACAAAGCAAGGCCAACGGCACCAAAGGCCGCAGCGATAATCCAAAAGCGGATGACGACCTTGGTCTCGGCCCAGCCCTTCTTTTCGAAATGATGATGGATGGGCGCCATAAGGAAGACGCGCTTGTGCGTAAAGTGGAAGTAGACAACCTGAATCATGACCGACAGGGTCTCAACGATAAACAGGCCGCCGATGATGAGGGAGACGACCTCGGTATTGGTCATGATGGACGTGCAGGCAAACGCGGCGCCCAGGGCAAGCGAGCCGGTATCGCCCATAAAGATGCTCGCCGGATAGCAGTTGAACCACAGAAAGCCCAAACAGGCACCGGCACACGCGGTGCAGAAGATGGACAGGTTCACGTCTCCGTGCAAAAACGCCATGGCAGCCATGGCGAGCATGGCAATCATCGAGGTGCCGCCAGCAAGACCATCAAGGCCATCGGTCAGGTTCACGGCATTAGAAAGACCGGCGATCATCAGCCAGCAAAAGACAATGTAGAGCCACGGGAACGAAAGGCCGCAGATGGTGGTCGAAAGAACACCGAGGTCAATCGCCAGGCCGCCGGGAAAACGAATCTCGGGGGCGACGCCGCACCAATTGACGGCGAGCACCGTAAAGGTGACACAGATAATGGTTAGGCCGATCATCTTGGCATGGGGCGTCAGACCGAGCGAGCGCCCATGCGTAACGGAGGTCAGGTCGTCGATCAGGCCCAGCACGCCGGTCGCCAGCGTGGCGAGCAGCACGAGCACGAGCTCGGTGGTGAGCTTGCCCATCAGCAGGCAGGTCAGCGAGATCGCGACGAGGATGACAACGCCACCCATGGTGGGCGTTCCCTGCTTAACCAAATGACGCTTGGGGCCGTCGGCACGAACCTGCTGGCCGATACCCTCGACCTTGAGTAGCTTGATCCACCACGGCATGAGCAGCAGCGCAATGGCAGCGGCGATGCCAAGCCCCAAAAAAGCCTGATACGTTGGATACGAGGGATTGCCGAACATGGGCTAGCACACACCTTCCACAAAGCGGTCGAGCTCAACAAAGCGGGAACCCTTGACCAGTACAACATCATGTTTTTCAAGCGCGCCGCCCATGCGGTCGAGCACCTGCTGATAATCGGAGAACACCTGGATGCGGTCCTCGTCCATGCCCATCATGCGCGCGGCATCGGCCATAAGCTGGGCCAGCTCACCACCCACGCACGCCAGCATGTCGAGCTTCTTGGCGGCGGCATAGGCGCCCACGAGCTCATGCATGCGAGGAGCCTCATCGCCCATCTCGCCCATCTCGCCCAGGATCGCCATGCGAGACCCCGTGCACGAAAGCGAGCACAGTAGATCGAGGCCAGCAGCCATGGATTCGGCACTGGCGTTATAGGAATCGTCGATGACGCGGGCACCGCTCTTGGCGCGCTTGATCTCCTGGCGGTGACCGGTGATCGTGAGGCCCCTAAAGGCAGCATCGATCTGCTCGGGCGTCACGCCCAGGCGATAGGAAACCGCGGCGGCCTTAACGGCATTAGGAACGGACTGCACGCCGGGGATGGCAAGCATGGTATCGATCGTCTCACCCTGGCCAAAATCGAGCGTAAAGACCGGACGTCCCTCGTCATCAACACGAATGTCGCGGGCACGGACCTCATCGTCGTCCGAGACGCCGGCCAGCATAACGTCGATACCAGCAGGCTGGGCGAACGTATCGCGAATGAACGGCGTAAAGTCGTCCTCACCGCCCAAAACCAGCAGCGGCAAGAAGTCGCCGGCGGCGCACATACCCTGGACAATCTCGGCCTTAGCGCGGGCGATGTTCTCGCGGCTGCCCAAAATGCCGATGTGAGAGGTACCAATCTTGCTCACGATGGCAAGGTTGGGATTGGCGGACTTGGACAGGCGCTCAATCTCGTGGAAATGGTTCATGCCCATCTCGAGCACCAGGACCTCGGTATCGGCCGGAGCGGAAAGCACCGTGAGCGGCATGCCGATCAGGTTATTGAAATTGCCCTTGGTGGCCCAGACACGATAGCGCTTGGCGAGCACGGCGGCGAGCACGTCCTTGGTCGTCGTCTTGCCGATGGAACCGGTAATGCCAACGACCAGGCAGCCAAGCTCCAGGCGATACGTGTGCGCCAAACGCAGCAGAAACTCCTCGGGATCATCGGTCAGCAGGATGGCGCACCCCTTGTCCTGCGCCAGCGAGACCAGCTCGGCCTCGGGCTCACGCGTCATCACGACGGCGCCGGCACCCGACTGGACGGCACGGGAAGCAAAATCATTGCCGTCGACGTTTTCACCGGGAAAGGCGACGAAAATCGTCCCTTCCTCGACCTGGCGCGAGTCGATAACGCACCCGCGGCATACCCGATCGGCTTCTCCCGTCACGGTTCGGGCCCCTGTTGCGGCCGCGAGGTTGTTGACGGCGATCTCTATCATTGCAGCTCCCCTGTAAACCTAATAATGCTATCGGCGTATTGTATCCCAGCGCCGCACATGCGTGGTGCAGGGCATGTGAACACCCTCATATGGGACAACAAACCACGCCCCAAAGATTGTAACCCCCTACTTCGTGTGCGGGATACCCAGCACGTCGAGCGCGTTGGCCATAATGGACTGGAACGGCACCGCAGCGGCATCTGAGCCGCTCGGCGTTCCGTCGAGCGTGATATAGCACAGCACCTTGGGCGATTGTGCCGGTGCAAAGCCCATAAAGGACGACATGTAGTTCTCCTTGAGGTAGCCGCCGTTCTCGTCGGCACGTTCGGCCGTACCGGTCTTACCCGCCATGTCATAGCCGTCAACCGCGCCGCCAACGCCCGTTCCCTCGGACACGACCGTCTGCATGCACGATGTCACCTGGGATGCGGCGTCCTCCGAAATCGCGCGCTCGCCTTCGCCCCAGTCCTTCTCGTCGCCTTTGCTGGACTTATAGAAGTGCGGTGTCATCATCACGCCGCCGTTGGCGATGCCGCCCACGGCGCGTGCGATCTCAATCGGCGAGACGGACAGCGCCTGTCCAAAGCTCATCGAGCCCAGCGTGGCGCCGTCATACTGGTCACGCTCCTTGACGATACCCAGGCTCTCGCCCGGAAAATCGACACCAGAGCTGTGACCGATGCCCCACTTGTCCACATAAGCGGCAAAGTCATCGGCACCGATCTTGCGCCCCACCAGGACAAAGCCCACGTTGGACGAACGGCGCATCATCTCGCGCACATCCATGGTCATGGCGTAGTCGCGCTTGTCGGCATCGGTGACGGTATCGTCGCCCACCTTGATGCTCGCCGGCACCTCAAACGACGTACTCGATCGCACGACGCCCAAGTCGAAGCCGGCGCCCGCCACGAGCGTCTTAAAGACCGAGCCGGGCTCGTAGGCGTCGGTGACCAGGCGCAAGTTCATATCCTCGGTCTTGGCGTTTTCCAGATTGGTCTGGTCGTAAGTCGGATACGAGCAGGCTGCCAAGATCTCGCCTGTCGTAGGATCGGTGACCAGCGCCGAGCCGTTCTTGGCCTTAGTCTTCTCAACTGCCTCTGCCAGGGCATCCTCGGCCGCACGCTGGATATTGACGTCGAGCGTCGTCACGATATCAACGCCGTCGACCGCAGCCACCTTTTTATAGGCACCGCCCGCGATATAGCTGCCGTCCCTCGCGCGCTCGCGTACGAGAGAACCGTTCGTGCCGGTCAGAAGCTTGTTGTATTGCTTTTCGAGACCCGTCAAGCCATCGTTGTCCACATTCACTACACCCAGCACCTGCGATGCCAGATTGCCGTATGGATATACGCGCTTCATGGCCTGCTCAAAAAGCACACCGGGCAGGTTCTTCTTCTCCAGCGTCGCAGCATCGTCTTCGTCCACCTGGCGCTTGATATACACCCAGGTTCCATCGGACTCAACGAGCTTGCGGCAGGTCTTTTTATCGATTCCAGTTGCCTTGACCAGCGCCGACACCGTCTTGTCAACGTCCTCGACAAGCTGCGGGTTCACGGCGATGTTGCGACATTCGACCGACGACGCCAGCACGTTACCGTTGCGGTCGTAGATGGTGCCACGTTTGGCATAGAGGGTCTGCGCAAGCAGGCGACGCGCATCGGCACGCTCGCGCAGTTTATCGGCTTCGGCAATTTGATAGTCGGCAAGGCGAAAGACGCCCAAGCCCAAGCCAAGCCCAATGAATCCCATGACGGCTTTGCGGCGAGGCAGAGGCGTGCCTGTGAGCCATTCGGTCGGCGAACTCTTGCGCGACCTGGTGTTATGCACTTGAGGGCCGCCCGAGCCGCGAAGTCGCGACGCCGGGTCGTTGCCACGGGACCGCCCGGCGTTGTAAGATTGCCGACCCGTTCCTTGATAACCAGAACGTCCCCGCGACGAGGGACGTCCAGAACCGCGGCCCCTATCGGAACCGCGGCGATAGTCATTTGTCATACTCAGCTACCGTCTTGCTACTGAGCGGTCGCGGTCGCGTTGGCGCCCGCGGCTGCATCCTGCGAAAAGTCAAGTGTAACGCTCTCGCTGGGCTCCACCATGCCATAAGCGCCCGCAAGGTCGCGAATGCGCGTGTCGGCGCCATAGACCGAATGCATGACCTCAAGGTCGGAGCTCTCATCGGTCGCCTTTTCGAGCGTGTTGGTAAGCTCGGCGTTGCTGTTGAGCACCTGGGCGGTAACGCCGGCGAGCGCCACGCGGGCGACGCCGATCGTCATGAAGATAGCCGCAATGATGCAAAACGTTTTAAGAACGCTCATGAAAACCGGGCTTACCGCCTGGTTTGCCTGACGGCCCGCGCCCGTGTAGACATCAAAGCGCGGCGTGCGCTGCTCACGGGGAGCAACGGGGGCCTGCGGCGTCTCACGATAGGCGGGCATGGCGTTCATATCATAGGCGAGTGCTGCGCTTGAAGTGTTGTAGCCCATGATATGCCGCCTCCCATCCCGAGTACGTTGGTAGTGTGTTTAAGCTTCATTTATGGTGCGAGCGGGAGGTCCAATATCGCGCGGTCGCGCCTACAGACGCTGCGCCACGCGGATTTTGGCTGATCTCGCCCGAGGGTTGCGCTCAACCTCATCAGGCTGGGCAACCAGGGGTTTGCGGGTGATGACCTTGAGTATCGGCACGTTGCCGCACACGCACACCGGAATCTCCGGCGGACACGTGCACCCCTGGCTCATCTCCTTAAAGTGGTTCTTTACGATACGGTCCTCGAGCGAGTGATACGAGATGACGCAGATACGTCCGCCCGGGTTGAGCCACCTGGTGGCGGCATCAAGCCCTCGTTCGAGCACATCGAGCTCGTGATTGACCTCGATGCGAATGGCCTGGAAACTTTTCTTGGCCGGGTGTCCACCATGCCGACGAGCGGCAGCCGGGATACCCGCCTTGATGATCTCGACAAATTGGCCGGTGGTTTCGATCGGTTCTTGCTCGCGGCGGCGCACGATCTCGCGCGCGATCTGCGAGGCGAACTTCTCTTCGCCGTAAACGCGTAGAATCCGGGCGAGGTCGTGTTCGTTATAGGTGTTGATGACCTCAGCTGCGTTTAAGGTGTTATTACCCGGATCCATCCGCATGTCCAATGGGGCGTCCTCGTTATACGAAAAGCCCCTGCCAGGGATATCGAGTTGCGGCGACGAAACGCCCAAATCGAACAGGAAGCCATCGACCCCGGGCACCTCGGCCGAGCAAAGTAGCTCGTCCAAGTCGCCGAAGTTGCCCTTCAGCAGCTGGTGCGGAACGCCGGGAACCTCGCGGTCCAGACGGGCGCCAGCGGCCTCGAGGGCCATGTCGTCCTGATCGACGCCGAGCAAAAGGCCCGTCTCCCCCACCTGCGCGGCCATCTTTACCGAATGGCCGGCACCGCCAAGGGTGCAATCGCAGACAACGGAGCCGCTCTTTAGCCGCAGCGACTCAAGCACTTCGCCGAGCATGACAGGTTCATGCCGATATTCTTGTGTCAAGATCCCACGCTCCATCCGTTACCCGTGCCTTGCCCTTACGAGAAGAAGAGGTCCAGCAGGGCCTCATCGTCATCGTCCTCATCGGCCGCGGCGCGATCCCAAACCTCAAGGTGGTCGTAGTTGCCCACAACCGTGACCTCGCGGTCGAGGTTCGCCTGCTTGCGGAGAGACTCGGAAAGACCGATACGACCGGCGCTGTCCACGTCCATCGACGTGGTGCGCTTGTTGATCGCCCTCATGAGCTTCTGGTCATTAATGTCACGCGGGTTAAAACCCTCGTGGCCCTCACGACCCGCGAAGAGTCCTTCGACCCACTTATCGAAGGCCTCGGCAGAGAACACGTACAGAGCATCGACATCCAGGGCTTTGAACACGCGAACGTGCTCTCCAAGCTCCTCGCGAAGGGGTGCAGGCAGGGACAGACGACCTTTTGCATCGAGATTGCGCTCGTATGCACCAGTCATTCCCATGTGCGCCCTCCCCTCGGTTACTCAGATGGCACGTACGCGGGGAACCACCCCGCCTGTCGACGTCATCAATAATATGGGGAACCGCCCCATTTTTCAACATCTTTCCCCACTCCTTCCCCCACCCCACCCCACCACTCCACCCCCTATATGTTGCAAAACACCCCCGAGCATATGTTCGAAAACACAATATGTTGTGTTTACAGCAACGGCGGGATGCCACCTGTGGCACCCCGCCGTTCAACCTCAACCTTCAAGTTGACCTTGAGGCGATTTTGCGTCCCTTTATATGCCGTTCACATCGCCCCCAAACTCCCCCACCCAAGGCACGTGCGGCCCACCACCGCGATGCCAAGTGGCGAAAAATGGGACGGGCCCCAGATTGCCCATGCGCGCGCAAAAGCACGCCGTGGCAATCTGGGGCCCGTCCCCAAATACCTATAAATTTGCAGGTCAGCGATGAGTTAACGATGCGCCAGCGGGTGCGCCGCCAGATAGACCTCGGTCAGTTGCGTACGATCGACATGCGTGTAGACCTGCGTGGTCGATATATCGGCATGTCCCAAGATCTCCTGTAGCACACGGAGGTCTGCGCCGCCCGCAAGCATATGGGTAGCAAAGGAGTGACGCAGCGTGTGGGGATGGAGTCCCACCAGCCCCACCTGGCGCCCGTAGCGCTCACAGATGGCATGGATGCCCTGGCGCGACAGACGGCGGCCGTTCTTATTTAAAAAGACCGCCGAGGTCTCGGTTCCGCGGGCATGGGCCGCCAAGCGAGAACGCCCCTCAGTTACATAGAGCATCAGAGCTCGCGCCGCGCTTCCCACCAGCGGGGACAGGCGTTCCTTTGAGCCCTTACCGCGAACGAGCACAAAACCATCGTCGATATGGATATCGCCCACATCGAGCCCCACCAACTCGCTCACACGCAAACCGCATCCGTAGAGCACTTCCAAGATGGCATGGTCGCGCAAGCCCATCTCGCCCTCGGGGAAGTCTTGATCGAGCAGCGCCGAGACATCCTCCACCGATAGATACTCCGGCAAACGCTCAGCCTTTTTAGGCAGGCGCAACGCCGTCGTTGGATTTTGGGCCACAGCCCCATCGCGCACCAAAAAGGCATGCAGGCCCTTTACGACCGCAAGCGCACGCTCCACCGAGGCATCGGAATAGCCCCCATCGCGACGGTCTGCGACAAAGCCCTCCACGACCTGACGAGTCACCTCTTCAAAAGACACAATACCCGCCCGCTCCAGATAGGCGCAGTACGTCGTCAGGTCACGACGATAGGCCGCAATCGTGTTGCGCGCCAAACCCCGCTCGACCGCGAGGTAATCGAGATACTCCCCCGCCGCCACGGCGAGCGACGAGGGAGTAGCTTCGGTATGTTCCTTATTCGACGGCACCCTTAGTCCGTAGCAAGGTTCATGGGCGTCACCTGCAGACGGTCGACACCCTCGTGCTGGCCGATCGAAGCGCGCACGAACTCGCGGAACAGCGGCTGCGGGTTGGTCGGGCGGCTCTTGAACTCGGGATGAGCCTGGGTTGCCACATACCACGGATGCACGTCGCGCGGCAGCTCGACCATCTCGACCAGGCGCTCGTCGGGCGACAGGCCCGAGATAACCAAACCGGCGTCCTCGAGCTGGTCGCGGAAGGCGTTGTTGAACTCAAAGCGATGACGGTGACGCTCGTAGACGAGCTCCTCGCCATATGCCTCGCGAGCGAGGGTATCGGCGGCGAGCTTGCACGGATAGGCGCCCAGGCGCATGGTGCCGCCCTTCTCGGTCACGTCCTCCTGCGAGCTCATCAGATCGATGACACTATACGGGCCATCCGGATCGAACTCGGAGGAGCTGGCGCCGGCAAGGCCGACGACGTTGCGCGCAAATTCGCACACGGCCACCTGCATACCCAGGCAAATGCCCAGATACGGAATCTTGTGCTCACGGGCAAACTCGGCCGCGAGGATCTTGCCCTCCAGGGCGCGCTTGCCAAAGCCGCCGGGGACCAGGATGCCCGAGGCGTCGCCCAAAACCTCGGAGACATTCTGCTCGTCGAGGCTCTCGCCGTCGACCAGCTGGACGTCCACATGGCGATCGTAGAAGACGCCCGCATGGTGCAGGGCCTCGATAACCGACAGGTACGCATCGGGCAGCTGCGTGTACTTACCCACGACGGCAATCTTCACCTTGTCGGCGTGATGGTTGGCGTGATTCTGTTTGCGCAGGAACTCGTTCCACTCGCTCATGTCGCGCTCACGCGGGTCCAGACCCAGACGCTCGCAAATGCGCAGGTCAAAGTCCTGCTCGGCAAGCAGCTGCGGAACATCGTAAATGCTCGCGCAGTCCTCGTTGGTAAAGACACAATCGGTGTCAACGTCGCAGAAGCTTGCGATCTTTCCGCGGATAGCGTCATCGATATGGTGGTCGGAGCGCAGCACGATGATATCGGGCTGGATGCCAAAGCTGCGGAGCTCCTTGACGGAATGCTGCGTGGGCTTGGTCTTGACCTCGTGGGCGGCGGCGATATAGGGAACGAGCGACACGTGGATGTAGCAGACGTTCTCGGGGCCGGCCTCCTTGCGGTACTGACGGATGGCCTCGACAAACGGTTGGGACTCGATGTCACCGATCGTGCCGCCCAGCTCGGTGATGACTACATCGGAGCCGGTCTGCTCCTCAATGCGGCGGAACTTGTCCTTAATGGCATTGGTGACGTGGGGAATCACCTGCACGGTACCGCCCAAAAAGTCGCCGCGACGCTCGCGGGCGATCAAGCTCTTATAGATGGCGCCGGTCGTAAAGTTGGAATCGCGGGTCAGGTTCTCATCAATAAAGCGCTCGTAATGACCCAGGTCCAGGTCGGACTCGTAACCATCCTCGGTAACGAAGACCTCACCATGCTGGAAGGGGCTCATGGTACCGGGGTCGACGTTCAGATACGGGTCGGCCTTCTGCATCGTTACTTTGTAGCCACGCGACTTGAGCAGACGGCCCAGCGAGGCCGCGGTAATACCCTTGCCCAGGGACGAAACCACGCCACCGGTTACGAACACATGCTTGGTCATATTGAGTTACCTGCGCTTCCCGTAGAAGTTGTTTATCCACATCTTACGGGTCTTCATTGTAATACTCGCGCCGCGGACCGTTCGCAATTTTTCTCGCGTGCGATTGCATTTCTCAATCTTGAAACAAAACGCCGCCCGGTTTCCCAGGCGGCGTCGCTATGGCAAGGGTTACATGCTGCTATCGATCAGCAACCTCGTCCTCGAGCATTTCTTGAACGAGCATGCCGGTACGGACGCCCTCAAGATACCACTCGCCATGTTCGGTGAGGCAAATGCCATTTGCAAGCTGACCGCCGTCGTCGCTATAACGCGAGACGACATCAATCATGCCTTCGGAATCCAAGCGATCGATTGCGGCGCGGGCACGATACGGCGAAACCCCCACGCGCTCGGCAAGCGTTTTGCGCGAGAAACCATACGGCCCGCCATTGTCTTCGGTTTGCCGGTCGATCTCCATCAACACCAGCACCTCGACACGCTTCATATCGTTGACACTCGCACGACCCTTGCCCGCCATAGCAGCCTCCTCAAACCGAGCACGAGCATCTAACGCGCCGTGCGCGACCGACACACCTCACGATGGCAGGTAATATCCATCATGCGGCATCCCGCTAAGGATGAAACAGTTATGGTTATTGTATACCGCTCAAATTGTTTCTAGGCAGGTAAACAGCTATTTTTCGCCGAAATAGGCGCTTTATTGATCAAAAAGCCGTACCGGGCGCTAACCCGATACGGCCAAAATGCAATGCAATTACCGCGGTGCTTCAAACTTAGCGATGGAAGAAACCGCGGCGCTCAAACTTGGGCTCGCAGCACACGTTGATACCCAGTTTGCGCAGTACCGTCTCGTCCGTCGGCGAGATAATCACGCTAAAAAAGGCATCGCAACCGCGCAGCTGCTCCAGGCCCGAAAGGACGCGAGCGGCCGTCTCACTCGTGGCCGAGGTGATCGACAGCGCCATAAGCGTCTCGTCGGTGTGGAGGCGCGGGTTTTTGCTGCCCAGGAAATGCGTCTTGAGCTTGCTGATGGGCTCGATCGCCTCATCGCTGATAACCTCGAGCTCAAGGTCGACGCCCGAGACGTGCTTGAGGGCGTTCATAATGAGCGAACTTGCGGCGCCCAGGCGCGTGGAGGTCTTACCGGTCACCACGGAGCCATCGGGCATGACCATGGCCCCCACGGGACCACCCGTCAGCTGCTCCCTGGTGAGGGCCGCCGAGCGCGCCGGTGAGTAGTTCTTATCGATGCCGGCTTTCTTCATAATAATCTTGAGACGGTCGACTTGCTCATCGCCCACGCCGGTACGGCGCACATTTTCGACCGCGGTAAAGTAGCGGCGGACGATCTCCATCTTGGAAGCGTCGCGGCAGGCATCGTCATCGGTGATGGCAAAGCCGACCATATTGACGCCCATGTCCGTAGGACTCTGGTAGGGGCTCTTGCCCAGGATCTTTTCCATCAGAGCACGGACCACCGGGAAGGCCTCGACGTCGCGGTTGTAGTTGACTGTGGTCTTGTTGTAGGCCTCAAGGTGGAACGAATCGATGATATTGGCGTCGTCGAGGTCAGCCGTGGCGGCCTCGTAGGCAATATTGACCGGATGCGTCAGAGGAAGATTCCAGACCGGGAAGGTCTCAAACTTGGCATAGCCGGCGGCCGTGCCATGCTTGTGCTCGTGATAGAGCTGAGACAGGCAGGTGGCAAGCTTGCCCGAGCCAGGACCGGGGGCAGTGACCACGACGAGCGGTCGGGTGGTCTCGACAAACTCGTTCTTGCCGTAGCCATCGTCGGACACGATCAGATCGACATCGTGCGGATACCCCTCGATGGGATAGTGCAGCTTGGCGGGAATACCGAGCGCGTTCAGGCGGTTGCGGAACACATCGGCAGCAGGCTGGCCGGCGTACTGGGTGATGACCACAGCCGCGACGGCAAAGCCGTTGCCGCGGAACAGGTCAACCAGGCGCAGCACATCCTCGTCATAGGTAATACCGAGGTCACCACGAGCCTTGTTTTTTTCGATGTGGTTCGCGTTGATCGCGATGATAACCTCAACGTCATCGGCAATGCTCTTGAGCATGCGGAACTTGCTGTCCGGTTCAAAACCCGGCAGCACGCGACTCGCGTGATAGTCGTCAAACAGCTTGCCGCCAAACTCCAAATAGAGTTTGCCGCCAAACTGCGAGATGCGCTCCTTAATATGAGCGGCCTGCAGCTCGATATATTTCGCGTTGTCGAAACCCTGGCGCATGTATGGCTCCCGTCCCGTTTCCATTTAATGTTCTAGGCGATTATAACGGAGCCCGCCCTCCCCGATACCCAAACCATCAACAGGCACCAACCAAACACGCCCACCGCAACCACCGGGGAACCAGGATGGCTAATTTGAGGCGGGGAACAAGTCGCTCAGCACCAACGATGGCAGCGCCGCAGGTTGAGCATAAGCCAGCGAAAGCCCGCCAGAGCGAGCAAGGTGACGTGAAAGAGGAGGGCATAGGCCTTTTGGCCATGCCCGACGATTGAACGTCAGATTGCCGCTCTGGCGGGCTTGCAGCGTCGAGCGGTTCCGGCGTTTGGTAAAACGCCGGAACACAAGAGCGCCCCCTCCCGCGCACGGAACGGAAGGGGGCTAAAGGTAGGAGTCTACCGGTGGGTTGACCCCACCGGACAGACGATGACCAGGTGATCCTTTACAGGATCGTCAAGGTTTCCGTGGGGTACCCGTTGGGTACTTAGATCAGCACGCAGGCAACGGTCAGGATGACGGCGCAGACGACGGAGAGAGCGACAATGAGCTTAAGGGCAAACTTGAGCCAGGTCGTCCACTCGATCTTGGCCAGGGCGAGACCGCCCATGATGGCGCCGGAGGTCGGGGTGAACAGGTTCACGACACCGATGGCGGCGGAGAAGATCATGACCATGACCTCGGGCGAGAAGCCGAGCTTAACAGCCAGCGGTCCCATGATGGGCATGGAGACGGTAG
This sequence comes from Collinsella aerofaciens, assembly GCF_015558785.1. Taxonomy (GTDB): domain Bacteria; phylum Actinomycetota; class Coriobacteriia; order Coriobacteriales; family Coriobacteriaceae; genus Collinsella; species Collinsella aerofaciens_P. The sequence goes on along the minus strand of NZ_JADMOP010000004.1, from coordinate 159,634 downwards.
CCATACCAGAGGTCGAGGGGATCAGGAAGGACAGGCCGAAGTAGACCAGGAAGCTCATGGGAGCGAAGATCACGCCGGACAGGCCAGCCAGAGCATTGGCGGCAGCGTCGAGGACGAAGACGTCGAGGCCGGTGTTAGCCATGAGGACGGAGATACCACGGGCGAGGGCGATGACGAGAACAACGGACATCATGTCGGCAGCGCCGGTGATAAAGGTGTTAACGATCTGCTTCTCGGACAGGCCACCGATGATACCGATCAGGACGGCCATGAGGAAGAACCAGGTGGAAGCCTCGTCGAAGTACCACTGGCCAATGGGCAGGCCGGTGATCAGGGCAGACCAGCCCTGGACGACGGCGTTACCGTCGGCGTCGTAGACAGCGCCAGCGTCGAAGAAGTTAGCGACGCCCTCGTTGAGGTCGGCCAGCGGAATGAAGCCGACGATCATGACGACGAAGGTGAAGGCGAAGGCAATCAGAACACCCTTCTGACGACCGGTGAGCTTGACCTCCTTGTGGACCTCGGAAGCAGCCTTGCCGTGAGCCTCTTCGGCGTCCTTGAGCTCCTGCATCGACAGGATGGTGGAACCCTTGTCAGCCTTGACCTTCTTGGCGTAGCTCATCACGAAGAAGATGGACATAGCGGTAGTGACAATCCACAGGACGGCACCGAGGCCGATGATGATGGACTGGTTGACCTCAATGCCAACGCCGGTCAGAGCGTCGACGGCAGCGCCGACGGCGAACGGGTTAACCGTGGAGCCCAGGCAGCCGCAGCCAGCGCCGAGCAGGACGGTAGCAGCACCGACCATGGGGTCGAAGCCAGCGGCCATCATGGTAGCGGCGAGCAGGGCGTAGAAGGGAACGGTCTCCTCGCACATACCATAGGTGGTACCACCGAGGGAGAAGATGAGCATCAGCACGGGAATGAGCATAATCTCGTTGCCCTTAAGCTTCTGCACCAGAACGGCGATGCCGTTGTCCAGGGCGCCGGTCTCGGTCATCATACCGAGGAAGCCGCCCAGGATCATAACGAAGAGGCAGACGGGCAGAGCGTCAGCGAAGCCCTTAATCGGGGCGGTGCAGAAATCGCTCAGACGGGCGGCAGTAACCGCGCCGCCGGACGTGCCGGAGACGATAACGGTAATCACTGCGACAATTGCCAGCAGAGCAAGAAGAATGGTGAACGATGAAGGCATACCGCGCTTTTTCTTAGCGGTCTCAGTCATAGTTCTCATCCCCCCTTCATAAATCATTTACTGATCTCGCCAGAAGCGGCTCTTCCGTGCCGTGCCTGCCGCTTGATGCGAGATTATTACCAGATAAAACCGCTCGGGGTGTGCAGCAATACACCCCGAGCGAGATGCTAGATGCTCTTACTTGAGCGTGGCGTACATGACAGCCTTGATGGTGTGCATGCGGTTCTCGGCCTCGTCGAAGACCTTGGAAGCGGGGCTCTCGAAGACCTCGTCGGTGACCTCCTGCTCGGTGATGCCGAACTGCTCGCACTTCTCGGCGCCAATGGTGGTGTTGGTGTCGTGGAAGCTGGGCAGGCAGTGCAGGAAGATGGCACCCGGGTTGGCCATAGCCATGACCTCGGAGGTGACACGATACGGGGTGAGCTGAGCGATGCGCTCGGCCCAGACCTCGTCGGGCTCGCCCATGGAGACCCACACGTCGGTGTAGATAACGTCGGCACCGGTGACGCCGTCCTTGACGTCGGTGGTCAGCTTGATGGTGCAGCCGTTGGCCTCGGCGATGGGCTTGCAGGCCTCGATGACGTCGTCGGCGGGCATGCACTCCTCGGGGCCGCAGGCCACGAAGTTCATGCCGAGCTTGGAGCAGACGACCATGAGGGAGCGAGCGACGTTGTTCTTGCAGTCGCCCATGAAGACGAGGGTCTTGCCCTTGATGTCGTAGTTGAAGTTCTCCTGGACGGTCAGGATATCGGCGAGCATCTGGGTGGGATGCCACTCAGTGGTCAGGCCGTTCCACACGGGCACGCCGGACTTAGCAGCGAGCTCCTCGACGTCGTCCTGGGCAAAGCCACGGAACTCGATGCCGTCATACATGCGGCCGAGAACACGGGCAGTGTCCTCGATGGACTCCTTCTTGCCCATCTGCGACGAACCCGGATCGAGGTAGGTGACGCCCATGCCCAGATCCATGCCGCCGACCTCGAAGGCGCAGCGGGTGCGAGTGGAGGTCTTCTGGAAGAGCAGAACGATATTCTTGCCCTCGAGATAGCGGTGCGGAACGCCAGCGCGCTTCATATCCTTGAAGTTCTTGGAGAGCTTGAGCAGGTACTCGATCTCCTCGGTGGTGAGGTCGAGAAGCTTGAGGAAGCTACGGCCGGAGAGGTTAACACCCATGGTTCGATTCCTTTCGAAGAAATGAATTACGTAAGTATTAGTGTTGCCCGTTTAACGGGCGAAGCCGGTGCGGTTGTAGGGGGACCGCACCGGAAACGGAAAGACTTAGAGGTCCTCGCGCCAGAAGGGCATGCTCATGCAGCGCGGGCCGCCGCGGCCGCGGGAGAGCTCTGCGGAGGGC
>NZ_JADMOP010000004.1:45706-156984 GCF_015558785.1 Collinsella aerofaciens | reverse complement strand
GACTTAGAGGTCCTCGCGCCAGAAGGGCATGCTCATGCAGCGCGGGCCGCCGCGGCCGCGGGAGAGCTCTGCGGAGGGCACGACGAGAAGGTCCAGGCCCTCCTTGTACAGCACGTCGTTGGTGACGGTGTTGCGGGCGTAGACGCAGATCTTGCCGGGCTCGACGCACAGGGTGTTGGAGCCGTCGTTCCACTGCTCGCGGGAGGCCGCGATCGGGTCGCCGCCGCCGCAGGGGATCAGCTTGACCTGGTCGACGCCGGTGGCGTCCTCCAGGACGTGCTCGAGGGTGTCCTCGATCAGGCGGATGTTCACGTCGCCCGGGTTCTTGCCGGCGGTCAGCTCGTAGACGCGCAGGGTGCCCATGATGGCGGGGTGGATCGTGAACTTATCGACGTCGATCTGGGTGAAGACCGTGTCGAGGTGCATGAAGGCGCGCGAGACCGGGATGTCGAAGGCCAGGATGCGCTCGACCTTGGAGTCGGAGTTCCAGAAGATGTTCTGGGCCATGACGTCGATCGCGGCGGCCTGGGTGCGCTGGGAGATGCCGACGGCGAGGGTCTTCTCGTTGATGTTCAGCACGTCGCCGCCCTCGGTGTGGAACTGGCAGTCGCGGCGGAAGTACAGCGAGACGTCCTTGTAGTCGGGGTGGTACTTGAAGATGTACTTGCCGTACAGGGTCTCGCGGTTGCGGGTGACCGAGTACATGCGGTTGAGGTTGACGCCCTCGCCGACGACCGCGAACGGGTCGCGGGTGAAGTAGAGGTTGGGCATCGGGTCGATGATCAGGTCGGACTCGGACTCGGAGTTGACCAGGGAGTCGAGGGTCGTGGACGCCGTGAGGGGCATGTCGATCTCGGACTTGGTCATGCCGGCCATGGTCTTCTTGACGAACTCGAGGTTGTCCTCGATGGAGTCCAGCTTCTCGCGGACGATCTGCGGCATGTGCTGGCCGCGGATGCCGGCCTCGGCGATGTACTGGTCGGTGAACTCGGCGCGGGCGCCGGGGACCTGGTCGAACACCTCGGCGACGAGGTTCTCGAGATAGAGGACCTCCACGCCCTGGTCCCTCAGGATCTGGGCGAAGGTGTCGTGCTCCTGCTGCGCGACCTCCAGGAACGGGACGTCGTCGAACAGGAGTCGCTCGAGCTCGTCGGGCGGCAGGTTGAGGAGCTCGTCGCCGGGACGGTGCAGGCAGACCTTCCTGAGCTTGCCGATCTCGGAAGGCACGTGCAGACCTTTCGTCATGGCCTCCTACCTTTCTTTCGGGCCTTACTGGCCGAATGTATCAGCGCCCCTCCGTATGGGACGCTGCTTGCTGACAGCTCTAGTTATATCCAAAATCAGCTCATACTTCCACCTTGCCCCCGAACGGTTTTTTATAGGGGGTGAACGGCATACACATATACTTCACGCATGGCACACTTCATCTTAATAAAGCGTATTTACGTGCTTAAACGCGTTTTAATCCTAAAATCAAATGGAACTAAACTTTGTTAAACCATCCTCAAATTGCATATTTCTAATAAAGCTATGAATAGAATTAGCGGTTCACACCGCGTCTCAACCATTTTCATTTTTATTCAGAAAAAAGTTTGTCCTATTCATTTCTGGTAAATAAATTACCGTTTACCAGACGCTTGATACCGTTCACCGGAAACTCAGTATAAAGCCCAGCGGATACCGGCTCGCTTTACGGCCCCATTTGTAACAACTTGACTTCTCGGTATAGAAAAACGGACCCGCTTCCCCTAGGGAAACGGGTCCGTTTTCGATAATCTTCGGCTAATTTGGATAAGGCCCCCGAAGACCATCGGAATCCTAGCGATCGAACTCCGCCAGTGCCTCGCCCAAAAGCCTCAGGCCCTCGCGCAGAACGTCCTCGCTCGCGCAGTAGCCCAGGCGTGCGCCGCAGGGAAGCTCAAAACGGCTACCGGGGACCAGCAGCACTCCCCTCTCGGACAGCAGGCGCCTGCAGAACTCCTCGTCATCCTCGGGAATATCCAGCTGGATAAACGAGGTGGACACGCCCTGCGGGGCCGTCCAGGAAACGCGATGCTGCGTATCGATCCAAGCCTGCGCGATATCGCGGTTGCCAAACACGATCTTGCGATTGCGCTCGAGAATCTTATCCTTGTGCTCAAGCACATAGGTCGCCAGGGCATCGTTGAACACGCCGCCGCAGATCAGGGTGTAATCGCGATAGGTACGGATGCGGTTGGACACCTCTTCGTCGGCCAGGACCCAGCCCACGCGGGCCGCAGGCGTCGAATAGGTCTTCGACAACGAGTTGGTGACAATGGCCCTCTCGTACACGTCGACCATCGACATAAAGGACTCAGTGCTTTCGAGCGGCAGATACACCTCGTCGCACAGCACGTAGGCGCCCACCGAACGGGCGATCTCGGCAATCTGGCCGAGCATATCGGCATCGAGCACCGTACCGATGGGGTTCGATGCGTTGTTTATGCAGATAAGCTTGGTGTTGGGGCGCACCAAGCGCTTGAGTTCCTCGATATCGGGCTTCCAGCCGAGTTCCTCGCGAAGCTCCCAATACTCGACCTCGGCGCCCAGCGTGCGCGGAATCTCGTAGAGCGGCGCGTAGGTGGGCCACTCGGCGATAACATGGTCGCTGGGCTCGACCACAGCCATGATGGCGTTGAGGTTAGCGCCCGTGCAGCCATTGGTCTGCAGAATGTGATCGGGATTGACCTCCCGACGATACAGCTTGGCAACCTCGGCCTTAAACTCCGGCGAGCCCTCGATCCAGCCGTAGTTCATCTTCTCGCGGTCCAGGCGCTCGTAGAACGTGGCGCCGTCCTGTTCATCGAGCGCGCGCAGCTCGCCCATGGTGAGCGACGAGATCGTCGACTGGGCGATGTCCCACGTGGCGCTCTTCTCCCAAACGTTGAGCCATTCCTCAACGCCAATCGTCTTGATGTCCATGGCCAAGCTCCTTACAAAAGCAGTCGTCCAATCGTGTTGACGTTCCTCATACAAGATTGGGGCGGTGCGAAAACCCGCACCGCCCCAATGGGAGACATCTAATGGCAGCTAGATGTATGTATTATGACCCGTACGAGTCCTTGAAGACCTTAGAGGTCCTCGCGCCAGAAGGGCATGCTCATGCAGCGCGGGCCGCCGCGGCCGCGGGAGAGCTCTGCGGAGGGCACGACGAGAAGGTCCAGGCCCTCCTTGTACAGCACGTCGTTGGTGACGGTGTTGCGGGCGTAGACGCAGATCTTGCCGGGCTCGACGCACAGGGTGTTGGAGCCGTCGTTCCACTGCTCGCGGGAGGCCGCGATCGGGTCGCCGCCGCCGCAGGGGATCAGCTTGACCTGGTCGACGCCGGTGGCGTCCTCCAGGACGTGCTCGAGGGTGTCCTCGATCAGGCGGATGTTCACGTCGCCCGGGTTCTTGCCGGCGGTCAGCTCGTAGACGCGCAGGGTGCCCATGATGGCGGGGTGGATCGTGAACTTATCGACGTCGATCTGGGTGAAGACCGTGTCGAGGTGCATGAAGGCGCGCGAGACCGGGATGTCGAAGGCCAGGATGCGCTCGACCTTGGAGTCGGAGTTCCAGAAGATGTTCTGGGCCATGACGTCGATCGCGGCGGCCTGGGTGCGCTGGGAGATGCCGACGGCGAGGGTCTTCTCGTTGATGTTCAGCACGTCGCCGCCCTCGGTGTGGAACTGGCAGTCGCGGCGGAAGTACAGCGAGACGTCCTTGTAGTCGGGGTGGTACTTGAAGATGTACTTGCCGTACAGGGTCTCGCGGTTGCGGGTGACCGAGTACATGCGGTTGAGGTTGACGCCCTCGCCGACGACCGCGAACGGGTCGCGGGTGAAGTAGAGGTTGGGCATCGGGTCGATGATCAGGTCGGACTCGGACTCGGAGTTGACCAGGGAGTCGAGGGTCGTGGACGCCGTGAGGGGCATGTCGATCTCGGACTTGGTCATGCCGGCCATGGTCTTCTTGACGAACTCGAGGTTGTCCTCGATGGAGTCCAGCTTCTCGCGGACGATCTGCGGCATGTGCTGGCCGCGGATGCCGGCCTCGGCGATGTACTGGTCGGTGAACTCGGCGCGGGCGCCGGGGACCTGGTCGAACACCTCGGCGACGAGGTTCTCGAGATAGAGGACCTCCACGCCCTGGTCCCTCAGGATCTGGGCGAAGGTGTCGTGCTCCTGCTGCGCGACCTCCAGGAACGGGACGTCGTCGAACAGGAGTCGCTCGAGCTCGTCGGGCGGCAGGTTGAGGAGCTCGTCGCCGGGACGGTGCAGGCAGACCTTCCTGAGCTTGCCGATCTCGGAAGGCACGTGCAGACCTTTCGTCATGGCCTCCTACCTTTCTTTCGGGCCTTACTGGCCGAATGTATCAGCGCCCCTCCGTATGGGACGCTGCTTGCTGACAGCTCTAGTTATATCCAAAAACCACCTGCAATTCCACCTCGCCCCCGAACGGTCAGCAAAGTGCGATGAACGGTATATCTCATATGATTCCCCCATGATGCACTTCGGTTCTCTAAAGCAGGTTTTCAAAGGTAAATGTTATTTTTTCTAAGGAATTAAGCTAGATTGCACAAATATTTTCATGTTTAGGAATTGCATAGCTAAAACGGTTTTCTGCATATATATGTCGTTTGTTCATGATTCAATTTGGATTCGATTATATTCAGCTCGCAATCATTCTTATTCATACATCCTCACCAATTGAGCATGGATATAGATTGTTTCTAAACGAGTTGGGCAGTTAGTTGCATGCCTTGGCAGCGTAAGAAGTAGGTAAAGATACCGTTCACGCAATACGTCCGTGCCACAGGTCGACTAAATTGAGACAATAGTGAATAGTGTTAGGCTACCGTCCCCTGTGGGGACTGAACGGACAGATGCATATGCCGAGCAAAATCGAAAAGAAGCAAGCCGCCGCAAAGCTGCGCAAACCGCCGCGCGACTTCTCATACACGCAAAACCGAGAGCTCAGCTGGCTACGCTTTGACAACCGCGTGCTCGACGAAGCCTTCGACGAAACCGTTCCGTTATTCGAGCGACTAAAGTTCGTCTCGATCTTCGAGTCCAACCTCGACGAGTTCCTTATGGTGCGCGTGGGCGGCCTGTCCGATCTGGCGGAGCTCAAAAAACAACCTGTCGACAACAAGAGCAATATGACCGCCTCCGAACAGGTCGATGCTGTCATGGCCGAAATGCCCGGGCTCCTTACCCGTTGGGAGTCCATCTTTAAGAGCATCGAGGGCAAGCTCGACACCTTGGGCGTTCACCGCGCCCACATCGATTCGCTTACGCCCGAGGAGCGCACCTTTGTAACCCGCTACTTCCAGGCCTACGTGTCGCCGGTCATCTCGCCGCTGGTCATCGATCCTCGCCACCCCTTCCCCAACCTGCGCAACGGCGCGCTCTATCTGGCCTGTGGTCTGGACGGCGCCACCGACGAGGAGAGCCTACTGGGCCTTATCGAGATTCCCGCCTCGATGAACCGCGTGGTCGAGATCCCCTCGCCCACCGGCACCTACTCCTACATCTTGCTCGAGGACGTCATCCTCGCCTGCCTGGACAGCTGCTTTGGCTCCTATAAGCCGCTGGATCGTGCGCTGATCCGCGTCACCCGCAACGCCGACATCGATCCGGACGGCGAGGGCGTCGAAGAGGAAGAGGACTACCGCCAGCACATGAAGCGCATTCTCAAGAAGCGCCTGCGCCTGCAGCCGGTAGTGCTCGCGGTCTCGGGGTCGCTCGAGAAGGCGACGCTCAAGACTATCCGCAAGGCGCTCGAGCTTTCGCGCCGCTCTGTCTTTACCTGCGATATCCCGCTCAACCTGGGCTACGTCTTTGGCATTGAGGGCAAGATTCCCGAGCACCTGCGCAACGAGCTCCTCTTTACGCCGTTTAAGCCACAGCCCAACCCCACCATCGACATGACCCGCTCCATCCGCGAGCAGGTGCTGCAGCACGACAAGCTGCTCTTCTACCCTTACGAGGCCATGAATCCGTTCCTGGATCTGGTACACGAGGCAGCCTACGATCCCGAGTGCATCTCGTTGCGCATCACGCTCTACCGCGTGGCCAAGCAGAGCCGCCTATGCGAGTCGCTGATCGATGCCGCCGAGAACGGCAAAGAGGTCACGGTGCTCATGGAGCTCCGCGCCCGCTTTGACGAGCAGAACAACATCGAGTGGGCCGAGCGTCTGGAAGAGGCAGGCTGCACCGTCATCTACGGCTCCGAAGGCTTTAAGTGCCACTCCAAGATCTGCCAGCTCACCTATCGCGAGGGCATGGCGCTCACCCGCCTCACGCTTTTGGGCACCGGCAACTTTAACGAGAAGACGGCCAAACTCTACAGCGACTTTATGCTCATGACAGCCCATCCCGGCATCGGTGAAGACGCCAACCTGTTCTTCCGCAATCTGTCGCTGGGCAACCTGCGCGGCGACTACCGCTTCCTGGGTGTGGCGCCCGTCGGACTGAAACCGCTCATCATGCGCGGGCTTGACCGCGAGATCCAGCGCGCCCTTGCCGGCGAGCCCGCCCGCGTGTTCTTTAAGCTCAACTCACTGACCGACCGCGAGGTTATCGACAAGATCGCCGAGGCATCGTGTGCCGGCGTGCGCGTAGACATGATCATCCGCGGCATCTCATGCCTCAAGCCCGGTGTTCCGGGCAAGACCGAGAACGTGCATGTCCGCTCCATCGTCGGACGCTTTTTGGAGCACGCGCGCGTCTATGCTTTCGGCGTGGACTCGGACATGATTTACCTGAGCTCGGCAGACATGATGACGCGCAACACCGAGCACCGCGTGGAGATTGCCTTCCCCGTGCTCGACCCCACCTGCTGCGCTCTGGTGCACGAGTACATGGGCATGCAGCTGCGCGACAACGTGAAGGCCCGCAGCCTCACGAGCGACGGCACCTGGGTCCCCGTGGAGCGTGCAGAGGGTGAGAAACCCTTCAACTCACAGGAAGCCCTGCTGGAGCGCGCCTATCGCAACGCCGAGGCCGCGCCCGAGCCCGTCATTGAGGCGGAACCTGCCTCCGAGGCCGAGCCGCAGCCAGTAGCACCCAAGGTCCAAGAGGTCCAGGCGACCGTCATTGAGCCCGAGCCTGCACCTGCACCTCAGCCCGATCCGCAGGTCACCAAGCCCGCACCCGAGACGAGCGCCCGTCGCGATAAGCCCGCTGGCAAGACCAAGGCCATCGAGCGCCATCGCCCCGGCCGCGTGCGCATGGGCCTGGGTCTGATCGGCCTGGGTCTTAAGACGCTCATTACCGGCAAGACGAAATAGTCGTTTGTAGAAGCAGTTTGTAGAAGCGCCCCGCATTTGAGGAAAGCCTCGGATACGGGGCGCTTTTCCCTGCTACCATGGTGCGAACAACAACGCGAATGACAGGCAGGAATATGAAGCTCACTATAGAATCGATGACCTACGGCGCCGACGGGCTGGCGCACGCCGACAACGGCAAGGCCGTCTTTGTGCAGGGTGCCGTGGCAGGCGACACCGTCGAGGCCGAGGTCGTACAGGACGGCAAGTCATTCATGCGCGCCCGCACCACCGAGATTCTGGAGCCAAGCCCCAATCGCATTCAGCCTCCCTGCCCCTTCGTGGGCATCTGCGGCGGCTGCTCGTGGGGCAATCTCTCACGCACGGCACAGCTCGCCGCCAAGGAGCAAAACCTGCGCTCCACGCTCGAGCGCATCGGCAAGTTCGCTCCTGAGCTGGCAGATGAGTTGGTACAGCCCATCTGCCACACCAAGGACGACTGGGGCTACCGCAATAAAATCGAGCTCGAACCGACCGTCGTCAACGGTCGCGTGCGCCTTGGCATGCACGGTGTCGACCCCAGCAAAATCGTGACCGTCGATATGTGTCCGCTGTTCGATAAGCGCTTCCCGAAGGCACTCAAATCGGTCGTCGGCGCACTCAACTATCTAAGCGGCAGCCATGACTTGGGGCTCGAACGCGTGGGCATTCGCGCATCGCGCCGCACCAAGGCACTCGAGGTCGCACTCTGGACGCCCACAGGCTCTTTTCCGCGCTCGCAGGTCTCCCGCGTGCTGGCGGACGCCGCTCATCCTACGAGCATCGTACGCGTGATGAGCAAGGGCGAAAAGAAGGCCCGCCGTGTCTCCAAGGTCGAAATGCTCGCCGGAGAGGGCTCATGGACCGAGAATATCGCCGAGGATCAGATGCGCTTGTCTGCCCCGTCTTTTTTCCAGGTCAACACCAAGGGTGCCGAGATTTTGATCGATCTTGTCATGGAAGCGCTCGACCCGCAGGAAGACGAGCTTGCCGTGGACCTGTACTGCGGTGCCGGCACCTTTACCCTGCCGCTCGCCCGCCGCTGCGACTTTGTCGCTGCCGTCGAGGCCTACGGCCCCGCCGTGCGCGATCTACGCCGTAACCTGGAAATCAACAAGCTTGATAACGTCGACGTCATTGGCGGAGACGCGGTGCGCGAGTTCCCCGACCAGGATGCCGACATCTTGGTGGTCGACCCGCCGCGCGCAGGCCTCGCCCCCGAGGCGATCGGCCTTATCGCCAGCACGAGTGCCCGCGATGTCGCCTACGTGAGCTGCGACCCGGCCACCCTGGCGCGCGATCTCAAACGCTTTGTCGAAGAAGGCACCTTCTCCCCCGTAAAGATCACGCCAGTCGACCTGTTCCCACAAACCTTCCACTGCGAGACCGTCGTCCACCTTAGGCGCAACTAGCCGCTTAATCATTGCTCAGATAATCATTGGGAAATCGAGCGTGGCAAGCGGAGGTCTTCGGGGTATAAGACGGCTAATTGTATGCCGCCTATGAAAGGAACCCTCATGCCCAGCGTTGCCGTTCTCGCCGCCGATGGCTTTGAAACTATTGAATGCTTGACCATGGTCGATGTCATGCGTCGCGGCGGCGTGCGTGCCACGCTCGTCTCGATCATGCCCACGCGCGAGGTCGTAAGCTCGCTGCAGATCCCCGTGACCTGCGATGCGCTCTTTGATGAGATCAACTTTGACGAGTACGACTGCGTCGTGCTGCCCGGCGGCCTGCCCGGTGCCACCAACCTGCGCGCAGATCAGCGCGTCTGCGACGTGGTCTGCGAGTTCGCCGCAACCAAGCACGTCGCCGCCATCTGCGCCGCCCCGTTTATCCTGGGCGAGCTCGACCTGCTCGAGGGGCGCCATGCCACGTGCTTCCCTGGCTTTGAGAAAAGCTTCCCCGAAGGCGCCTATACCGGCGAGAAGGTCACGCAAGACGGCAACATCATCACTGCCAGCGGCATGGCACAGTCCCTCCCCTTTGCATTGGAGCTGCTGCGCACGCTCGCCGGCGACAAGGCCGTCGAGAAGGTCGCCGAGGGCATCCAACTATGATTTTGGCTTCGCAATCGCCGCGCCGCATAGAGCTGATGCGCGAGGCAGGCTACAACATTCGCGTGATTCCCGCGGATATCGACGAAACGCCCTTTGATGGCGAGGCCCCGCTCACGCTTGTCGAGCGCTTGGCACGCGCCAAGGCGGCTGCCGTTGCTGCCGAGTATGCCGAGCCCAATGAGCTGACGGTCGCGGCCGACACCATCGTCACCTTTGACGGCAAGATTCTGGGCAAGCCGGCAACCGAGGACGAGGCGCGCACTATGCTCCGTGAGCTTTCGGGCCGCACGCACCAGGTCGCAACCGGCGTCTGCATCGTTAAGGCAGGCGATACGACCGCCCCGCATGCCGCCGAAAGCCTGTCCTTTGTCGATGTGACCGACGTGACGTTCTACGAGCTCACCGACGAGCAGATCGAGCACTACGTCGCCTCGGGTGAGCCCATGGACAAGGCCGGCGCCTACGGCATTCAGGGCACAGGAGGACGCATGCTCGTGCACGATATTTCGGGCGACTTCTATAACGTGGTGGGCCTACCCATCGCCCGCGTCGCGCGCGCGATTCAAAAACTCTCGTAATTGCATCTGGCGCTGGGTATCCCCCGGCGCCTACAATTTTGGCGTACCGTACGGATCCCGACCGGGCACAAGGCGCGGCGGAAAACCGATAGGAGTTAAACATGGATACACTGCTCGAGGCCATTGACGTCTGCGATGTCGATGGCTTTTGCTATGGCAACTATACGGACGAGGAGGCCGGCACCGGTTGCACCGTAATCGTGGCACCCGAGGGCGCCACCGGCGGCGTTGACGTTCGCGGCGGTGCTCCAGCATCGCGCGAAACCGACCTGCTGCGACCCGAGAACACCGTCGACAAGGTCCACGCCGTCTGCCTTTCGGGTGGATCGGCCTTTGGCCTCGAGGCTGCAAGCGGCGTCGCTCGCGAGCTTGAGAGCCGCGGCATCGGCCTTCCCGTCGGCCCCACGCAGGTGCCTATCGTGTGCTCCAGCTGTATCTTCGACCTCGCCTTTGGTAACCCCACCGTGCGCCCCGACATTGAGGCCGGCATCGCCGCCGTGCGCGAAGCACTCGACCACACCCCCACCAAGCTCGAACAGGGCAACGTAGGCGCCGGCACGGGCGCTACCGTGGGTAAGCTCATGGGGCCTGCCACCTGCATGAAGGCCGGCCTTGGAGCTGCCGCCGTGGCACTCGGCCCCATCAAGGTGGGCGCCGTGGTCTCGGTCAACGCCTGCGGCAACGTTGTCGACCCCTTCACCGGCGAGTGGGTCGCCGGCATGCGCGCCGCAGCCGATAGCGACCAGATCGTCGACATGGAACTCGCAGCCTTTGCCGCCGCCGGATCCATGCAGATGCCGCTCGACCGCACCAACACCACCATCAGCTGCATCGTCACCAACGTGGAACTCACTAAGGCACAAGCCACCAAGGTCTCCCAGATGGCCGCAGACGCCTACGCACACGCCATCCGCCCCACACACACCACCAACGACGGCGACACCATCTACACCCTCGCCAGCGGCAAACTGGGCGCCCAGGCAAGCGCCGCCGTTCCCCTAGACCTGCTGGGCATGCTCGCCGTAAGGGCCCTGGAAACCGCCATCGTAAACGGAGCCAAAACCGCCAAAACCTCCCACGGAATCCCAGGTGCTGCGAAGTAATCTCACTCGACCGTCGGTCGGAGGCGGGCGGGCATTACGTTTGCTGCTCTACAGTCCTATGCAAGACGAAGGCCACATTAAGTGGCCTTCTTTGCATGCGGAACTCGCGACAAACGTAATGCCCGCCCGCCTCCGACCGACTACCAACTAATATTTTTTCAGCCCAGGCCCCTGTGTACCGCGCGTCGAAGATCTTCAAATTCAAATAACCTGACAATCGATTCTTATAGCAGAGGCCCCTTGGCCTTTAGTTTGATACAAGTTCCGCACGAGCCGGAAAGCACTTAATGTGCTTTCCGTGCGAGCAGGACTGTTCGCAGTAGCAAACTAAAGGCCAAGGGGCCCAGTCAACCTATCAGCAGCGATTACTCGGCAGCTAGTTGAATTTGAAGATCTTTGAGGCAAGACGGTATAGGCCGAGTGTGGTTTTGTCTCCGGCCCGTCCGCGCAGATTGGTGAAGAACCCGACCACGCCGTAGCGGGCACGACGATACATGCGCTCGTCGTAGGCCTTCAAATCATTCCACAGCGTCTTTAGGCGCTCGTCGGCGCAATCTTCCTCGGAAAGCTTGGTGAGCACCGAGCAGATCGCCATCATCATGGTGAAATAGCCCATCATGTACGAGCGCAGACGCGACGACTCAACATCGCTGTACAGGTGGTACGACTCCATCATGATGCGCGTCACACGGAACTGCTGGTCCAGACGCTTGACCATCGTGGCCTCGTTGACACTCTGGCCCTCGCGACCGATAAAGTAGCGATAGAGGTCGATGTCGGCGTAGTACATGGTCTTGCAACGCGGCAGCGGCACGTAGGCGTAGATGTTGTCCACATAGAACGTGTGCGGCGGCATGGGAAGGTTGGACTCGCGCAGCACATCCGTGCGATAGCACAGGCTGTGCATGAGTAGGTTCTGGTCCAGGCGGAAATGACCGATCTGATCCCAGGAAAAGATCTTTTTGCGCGGCAGGGCAAATTTGTAGCCAATAGCGGTATGCGTGCCCTCGTAAACCTTCTCGTACACGTAGTTCGAGATAAACAGGTCAACGCGCTGGTCACGCTCCTCAAAGCCACGCAGAATCGACAGCATAGTCGAAAGAGCCGCAGCATCGAGCCAGTCATCCGAGTCGACGACCTTGTAGTAGGTGCCCTGTGCCTCGCGCAGACCCGAAAGGACGGCAATACCGTGGCCGCCGTTCTCCTGGTGCACCGCGCGAATGATACCGGGATAACGTGCCTCCCACTCGTCGGCCTTATCGGCCGTCTCGTCCTTGGAGCCGTCGTCCACTACGATAATCTCGATATCGGTGGCGTAATTGCTCCCCTCCAAGATGGAGGTGATGCAATGGTCCATGTCCTTGGCGGCGTTATACGAGGGAATACCGAATGTTATGACTTTATGCATGGCAGGCGATAATCTCATCCGAAAGATCGAGGGCGGAATTGGTCACAGCGTCCATATCGTAGTAACGATACTCGGCCAGACGACCCACCGGGTGGAAGTTCGTCAGGTTCTGGACGCGCTCAAGATAGCGCTCATAGAGCTCACGGTTCTCGGGCTCAAGAATGGCGTAGTACGGCGTCTCGCCCGAGCCGGGCGTATAGGCCTTGGAATACTCCTTCATGATGGTGGTCTTGCCGGGCAGGATCTGACCGGTCATGTTCTTGAACTCGGTAATGCGCGTGTAGTCCTCGCTCGTGGTGTAGTTGACGGTGCCCACGGGCTGGAACTGGTCCATATCGAGCGTCTCGAACTTCATGTCGAGCGTGCGGTACGGTAGCGCGCCCAGATCGAGATTGAACAGCTCATCGAGCGGACCGGTGTAGACGATCTCGCCACCATAGACCTTGCCGTCGATCTTGACGGTAGTCTCGTCGATTTCAAAGAGGTCACGGGCGTCCACGTCGCAGAACACGTCGATCAGGTCGTGGTCGAGCATGTGCTCAAAGAGCGCCGTGTAGCCCTCCTGCGGCATGCCCTGGAAGGGAGCTTGCGGGAAGTAGCGGTCATCATCGCCCACAAAGACGGGAACGCGGCCGGTGATCGAGGGATCGATCTGATCGGGCGTCTGGCCCCACTGCTTCATGGTGTAATGCAAAAAGACGTTCTCGTAGACGGAATCGGCGACCTCGGCAAGATCCGGGTCGTTCTTCTTACGCAGCTCCATAATGGGCACCTTGACATCCTTGCCAAAGGTCTCCACGAGCTTCTGATACAGCTCCTCGCCGCGCTCGTCACCAAAGGCGAGCTTGAGACTCGCATGGTTGAAGGGCACGGGCATAAGGGTACCGTTGATGTTGGCGAGCACCTTGTGCTGATAATCCGTCCACTTGGTAAAGCGCGACAGGAAATTGTGCACGCGCTCGTTAAAAGTGTGATAGATATGCGGACCGTACTCGTGGATCAGGATTCCGGCCTCGTCAGTGCAGTCATAGGCATTGCCCGCAATGTGGCTACGGCGCTCCAAAACGGCAACACGATAGCCGATGGTCTCGGCAAGACGGCGGGCGCAAACGGCACCGGCATATCCAGCACCGACGACAATCATGTCGTACGCGCCGGCGTTAAAGCCTTCAGGCAGGCCTGAGGTAATCTGCATCGATACTCCTTGTCAAAAGCCACGGGCTCGTTAGCTGGGCTTTTCTCGAACATTCTTCGAGACATATTTATCAGAGCGATTATAGCGCTAATGCGTCCTATAATGAGCTTGCCACACAAGGAAAGCTCAAGCACCGCGGCGTACATAATTGAAAGGTAAACCCGCTAGCAGCGGGTTTATTCGTGAACAGCCGGGTGCCTGGAGCTTAGCGAAACGCTTGTAAGGAGTAACATGAGCGATTTCCTAAACCGTATGAAGTCTGCCGCCAAGGCCGACCTTAAGACGATCGTCCTGCCCGAGGGCGAGGATCCGCGCACTATCGTCGCGGCCACCAAAATCATCGAGGAGGGCCTGGCAAAGATCGTCATCCTGGGCAACCCCGACGAGATCAACGTTCCCGGCGCTACCGTCATCGACCCGCGCAATGCCGAGAAGCACGAGGAGTACGCGCAGAAGTTTGCCGAGCTCCGCGCCAAGAAGGGCGTTACCATCGAGCAGGCTCGCGCCCAGGTGATGGACGCCACCTACTTTGGCACCATGATGGTCAAGATGGGCGATGCCGACGGCCTGGTCTCCGGCGCCTGCCACTCCACCGCCGACACCCTGCGCCCCGCGCTTCAGATCCTCAAGACCGCCCCGGGCACCAAGCTGGTCTCGGCCTTCTTCGTGATGTGCACCGACACCCCGCAGTTCGGCACTGACGGCACGCTGATCTTCGCCGACTGCGGCCTCAACATCAACCCGTCCTCCGACGAGCTCTCCGAGATCGCCATCGCCTCCGCTCACTCCTGGTCCACCTTCATGGGCAACGTTGAGCCGCACGTGGCCATGCTCTCCTACTCCACCATGGGCTCCGCTGGCGGCGAGGTCGCCAAGAAGGTCCAGGAGGCTGTGAAGTTCTGCAAGGAGAAGGCTCCCGAGCTCGCCATCGACGGCGACCTGCAGCTCGATGCCGCTATTGTCCCCACCGTCGCCCAGCTCAAGGCTCCCGGCTCCTCCGTTGCCGGCAAGGCCAACGTGCTCGTGTTCCCCGACCTCGAGGCCGGCAACATCGGCTACAAGCTGGTCCAGCGCTTCGCCGGCGCCGACGCCTACGGCCCCATCCTGCAGGGCATCGCCAAGCCGGTCAACGATCTGTCGCGCGGCTGCTCTGCCGACGACATCGTGGGTGTCGTGGCCATCACCGCCGTCCAGGCTCAGATGGCTGAGTAGCGTACATATCCCCTCGGGACAGGAATTTCCGCCCGCTAGCAAAAGGCCTCCGGAGCTGTTGCTCTGGAGGCCTTTCGTTTACCTGCAAATGCGCGCGTTAGTTGTTCTTGGTCAGGCGCTCGACGTCGTGGGCGATCATGTATTCCTCGTCGGTGGGGATGACCATGACCGTGACGGAGGAACCGGCGGCGCTGATGACCTGCGGGCCGTTGCCCACGGCCTCGCGGTTCTTGTTGTTGTCGATGCGCACGCCCAGCCACTCAAAGCAGTCGCAGAAGGCCTTGCGGATCGACCAGTCGTTCTCGCCAATGCCGGCGGTAAAGGTGATGGTGTCCACGCCCGCCATGGAAGCGATCATGGAACCGGCCTGCTGCATAGCCTTGTAGGCGAACATATCGAAGGCGAGCAGACAGCGCTCGTCACCCTCGGAGGCGCGTGTGCGGATGTCGCGGGCGTCATTGGAGATACCCGAGATGGCAAGCAGACCGGACTGCTTGTTCATCATGTCGTCGACTTCCTGATAGCTGTAGCCGCCCTCGCGCTGGAGGTAGCACACGGTGGCCGGGTCAATGGAACCACAACGGGTACCCATCATCAGGCCGTCGAGCGGCGTGAGGCCCATCGTGGTATCGCGGCACACGCCGTCCTCAATGGCGGCAAGCGAAGCACCGTTGCCCAGATGGCACGAAAGCAGACGGTGACAGCGCGAGCCCAGGATCTCCTTGGCCATCATCCACTCATAGCGGTGGCTCGTGCCGTGGGCACCGTACTTGCGCACGTGGTACTTGTCGCACACGTCCTTGGGCAACGCGTAGGTGTAGGCGACCTCGGGCATGGTCATGTGGAACGAGGTATCGAAGACGGCCACGTTGGGCAGCTCCGGATACTTCTCGCGGCAATACTCGATTGCTGCGGCCTCGCCATAATTGTGCAGCGGGGCGAGCGGGGCTACCTCGAGAATCTTAGCCATGACCTCGTCGTCGACGACCGCGGAATCCTTAAAGTGCCAACCGCCTTGAACAATGCGATGGCCAATGCCATCGATCGTAAAGTCGGTCTTCTCGAGTTTCTCGAGCACACGTGCGATAGCCGAACGGTGATCCGGGAAGGGAGCCTCCTCGGTTTGCTTGGCGCCACCGTTCTCGGAGTGGCCAAAGATGCCCGTGTCCGAACCGATACGCTCGCAGTTGCCCTTGGCGAAAACCTCGCGGGTATCGGTATCCAAAAGCTGATATTTAAGGCTTGAGCTACCGGCGTTGACAACAAGTACGTTCATGAGACTCCTTTGCAGTGCGATACGGTCGGCGCAGACCCCTTAAAGCGGCCGCATTTTAATAAGAAGTTATCACACTTTGATAAATAGCTATCAGGCATATCGCCCAACGAGCACAAAAGAGGGGCCGAACGGCGCTCGGTCGTCCAGCCCCTCCCCTCTTGCAATTACTTGCCGTTGACGATGCGCTCGACGTCGGAAGCGATCATGAACTCTTCGTCCGTGGGGATGACGAAAATCTTGACCTTGGAATCCTTGGCGGACAGGCACCAAGCGCCGTCGCCACGCAGGGCGTTGCGGGCGTGATCCATCTTGACACCCATAAAGGCCAGGCGGTCGGCCACGCCGGCGCGGACGGCCGGAGCGTGCTCGCCGATGCCGGCGGTAAAGACCAGGGTGTCCATGCCGCACATGGAGGTGGCCATCTCGGCGGCCTTGGCGGCAATCTTGTAGACGAACATATCGAAGGCGAGCTGGGCCTCGGGGTCGCCAGCAGCGGCGAGCTCCTCGACGTTGCGGCAGTCGTTGGTCTTGCCTCCGGTCACAGCCAAAAGGCCGGACTTCTTGTTCATCATCTCGTCGACCTCATCGAAGGTGTAGCCGCCCTCGCGCTGCAGGTAGCACACGGTAGCCGGGTCGATGGAGCCGCAGCGGGTGCCCATCATGACGCCGTCGAGCGGGGTGAGGCCCATGGTGGTGTCCATGCACTTGCCGTCCTCGATGGCGCACAGGGAAGCGCCGGAACCGATGTGGCACACGACGACCTTGCGAGCCTCTCCGTTGGTCATCTCAGCAACCTTCTTGGAAATGTAGCGGTAGCTGGTGCCGTGGGCGCCGTACTTACGGATGTGCAGCTTGTCGCAGACGTCCTTGGGCAGGGCGTAGGTCTTGGCGACCTCGGGCATATTGAAGTGGAAAGCGGTGTCGTAGACCGTGACGTTGGGCAGATCGGGATACTGCTCCAGGCAGTACTCGATAACGTTGGCCTCGGGGTTATTGTGCAGCGGGGCGAGCGGAGCGACCTCGCGGATCTTGGCGAGGACGTCCTCGTCGACGAGGGAGGAATCGCCAAAGTACCAACCGCCCTGAACGATACGATGGCCGATGCCCTCGATCTTGACGCCGTTGGCCTCGAGGTCCTTCAGGACGACCTCGATGGCGACCTTGTGGTCGGGGAACTCGATGTTCTCGGTCACCTTCTTGGAACCGTTGGCAGCGTGGGTGAAGGTACCGCCGGTAAAGCAGACGCGCTCGCAGGAGCCCTTTGCGGACACCTTATGGGACTTGGTGTCGATGACCTGATACTTAAGGGTCGAAGATCCCGCGTTGACGACCAGAACGTTCATGTGTCTCCCTACTAACAGGCGGTGTGGCGCCGCCAGGTTACATACGCTTCAATAATAAACCCAAACGCCCTCGCGCTCGGGTTTATTGCGTTGATATATAAGTTATCGGTGCTTGAGCTTCCGTTTCATTGCAAGGAAGAAGCGCCCTCAGATGAGGTTCTCGCCCAGGCTCTTGCCGCCGAGAACGTGCATGTGGAAGTGCATGACGGTCTGGCCGGCGTTGACGCCCTTGTTGGAGATGACGCGGAAACCGTCCTCCAAGCCCTTGACCTTGGCGACCTCCTGGATGGCGTGAGCCATGGCGCCCATGGTCTCGGCAGGCACGTTGTCGGCGATGTCGTTGTAGTGCTTCTTGGGGATCACGAGGGTATGGACCGGCGCCTGGGGGTTGAGGTCGTCGAATGCGATGACCTGGTCGTCCTCATAGACAACGGTCGAGGGGATCTCGTGGTTGGCAATTTTGCAGAAGATGCAATCACACATGGTTGATTCCTTTCTCACAGACCAAGGTAATTATATTTGGTCGAGATGGTTAGAACGAGAGGTTGTCGTCCGTGTTGGCGGCTTCGCCGTCGGCGAGCACGTCGTTGCCGTCAACATCCTTCAGAAGCACCGAGACCTTCTGCTCGGCATCGGACAGGCGGGTGCGCAGGCTCTTGAGGAGCTCGACGCCGCGGGTATAGCTCTCGAGCGACTCCTCGAGCTCCATATCGCCCGACTCCAAGCTGCGAATGATGAGCTCCAGCTCCTGCGAGGCCTGCTTGTACGTAAGCTGCTCGACCGGGGTCTTCTCTGCCATATCTGTTTCCTTTCCTAAAGGTTTATCGCTATGAAACGCGGCCTACTCGACCGTATCGACCGTTGCCGCAACGTTACCGTCTGCCATGCGCACGCGGATGGCGTCGCCCGGCTTAAAGGTCTTGGCGCTCGTAGCCACCCCATCATCGCTGTACGCGATGGAATAGCCGCGGGCAAGCACCTTGAGCGGCGACAGGGCATCGAGTGAGGCCGCCGCACGGCCCAAGTCGGACGCGGGTTTGCTGAGCATCGTGCGCCCCTGATGCTCCAGGCGGGAGCTTGCGAGCGTGAGCGAATGGCGCTTGCCATCGAGTCCTGAGGTGCTTGCGATCAAGCGCTCGGGCAGACGCTCGAAGTTGGAACGGAAGGCCCCAACCGAACGCGCTATGGCGCCGGACAGACGATCGGCAGTCAGGGCAAGCTCAGACTCGCGACGCTCGACCATAAAAGTTGGGTCGTTGAGGCACGGGCGGCACGCAGCCGCATCGAGCGCATCGCCCAAGCGAGCCGTATAGGTGTCCCAGGCACGACGACCGCGCTGGTTGAGCATCTCCAGGTCGACCTGGGCCGACCCAATCATCGATGCCATCGCGGCACCCAGACGCTGATGGCGCGCCTCGAGCACGTCGGCCAACTCCGTCATAGCCGGCGCTACCGATTCTGCCGCCGCCGTTGGCGTGGAGGCGCGACGGTCGCTCACCATATCGCAGATCGAGGTATCGGGCTCATGCCCAATGCCCGTCACCACAGGCACGGGACAGGCTGCCACCGCACGGGCAAGCTCCTCGTCGTTAAAGGTCATGAGGTCCTCGAAGGAACCGCCGCCACGCACGAGCAAAATGCAATCGGGCGCCGGCGTAATGGCAGCGGCGCGGCGCAAGCCTTCAATAAGCTCTGCCGGCGCACCCTCGCCCTGGACCTTTGCGCCCACGCAGACGAGCTCGACGAGCGGGTTGCGTCGGCGCAGCGTACGCTTGACGTCGTCGATTACCGCACCGGAAAGCGAGGTGACAACCGCCACGCGTGAGCAGAACACCGGGATGCGGCGTTTGCGCGCTTCGTCCATCAGGCCCTCGCGGCGTAGCTTTTCGGCCAGTTGCGCCACTTGTTGACGCAGCAGACCCTCCCCCGCCAGCGAAAACGAGCGAGCGACAAAGCTCATACGACCCGTGGGCTTATAGAGGTTGAAGCTGCCCTTAAAGCTCACCTGCATGCCGTCACGCAGATCGAAGGTACGCTTGAGATAGGCGCCCTTCCAGATGATGCAGTCGACGGCGGCCGAGTCGTCTTTAATCTGGAAGTAGCAGTGGCCGCTTCGGGCGTTGGGACCACGGAAACCCGTGACCTCGCCCAGGACACTCAGCTGCGGAATGGCATCGAGCGCACCAGCGGCGATCTCCACCGCCTGGCTCACGCTGAGCTCCTTGCGCTCCTGCTCATCCGAACCGTCAAACTCGGCGGAAACGGCATTGCCGGTTAGATTCCAGCCCGCCACGCAGCCTCCTTTCGTCATCGTGCACATGGGCTCCGGCCCTGCGCAAATTTAAGTCCAACACATAGTACAGCGCCGCGGGGACACGAATCCCCGCGGCGCCCAGCGATCCAATTTGTTATCGGTTGGAGTTTCTGTTGTAGCGAGCCATAAGGTAGAGCAGCTGAATGATCGAAGTCAGCGCTGCGGCCACATAGGTAAGCGCGGCGGCCGTCAGCACCTTCTTGGCGCCGTTGACCTGCTTGGAACTCATACCCGACTGCTCGATGTACGCCACGGCACGTCGGCTAGCGTCAATCTCGACCGGCAACGTAACGAGTTGGAACAGCACGCTAAACGAGAAGAAGATCAACGCGAGGGTCGTGAGCCCGGCAATGTTCATAAACAGGCCCAAGAGCAACACGATGGTCCAGGTGTTCTGGGTAAAGTTAACGACCGGAACCAGGGCGGTGCGCACTTTCATCATGGCGTAACCGCTTTGACGCTGGGCGGCATGGCCCGCCTCGTGGCAGGCGACGGCAACGCTAGCGACCGACCCGCCCGAACGGTTGGCATCCGAGAGATACAGGTTATTGTCCTGCGGGTTGTAATGGTCGGTGAGCTCGCCGGCGACACCCTTGATACCCACGGCGTTGCAGCCGTTGGCGTCGAGCATGCGGCGAGCGACCGTGGCACCCGTATCGCCGTCCGAGCGAACCTTGGACCAGGTTTTGTACGTCGAGTTGATATATTTCTGTGCGGCAAGGCCAAGCACCGTGCAGACAAGAACAACCAGCAGGTACAGCGGGTCAATGCCAAAGCCGTATCCATAGTAATAGGGCATGCGAATTCCTCCGAATCGAGTTACACGTTGGAGGCATTTTACCCACTCAAACGGCTAGGCTTCCTTACAGCAATTCGATTTTTCCGTCCTTCACCGTCAACCCCATATTGCCGGAAAGCAGATCGTCCAGGCGCGAGCCCACAAGCTCAAAGCGCCAGCCTTCGCGCAGGGGGCTTTGCTCGGGATGCTCGATATAGTCGGCCAGGTCATCGCGCGAGGCAATGACCGAGGTCGCCACGCCTGAGCGCTCGGCAACCAGGCGGATAAGCGCATACATAAGGTCAGTCACGCTCTCCAGCTCCGGCGAAATCTGACGATGTCCGCGCACCAAGAGCGGCAGGCGATCGTGCGGACAGCTCGCACCGCGCTTGATGGCCATGAGCGCACCGTCCACGTCGCGCTCCCCCAACTGATCGGTACCGCGAATGCTACGGAACTCCTCAACGCGCACGGGATTGCGCTTAACGAGCGCAAGCAGCGTGTCGTCGGACATGACCCACTTGCGCGGGATGTTACGGCGCTCGGCGCGGTCCTCGCGCCAGGCGGCGAGCTCGCGCGCGATACCCAGCTGGTGACGGCTGCACGAGTTGATGCGTTTGACCTTGCGGAACGCCTCGTGGCGATCGGCGCGATAGTGCGACTCATCAGCCAGAGGACGCAGCTCGTCGAGCACCCAGTCCACACGGCCCAGCTCGCGCAGGCGGCTCATCATCTCGGTATAGGCGACGATCAGGTACTTGACGTCATCGATCGCATACTCAATCTGCTTATCGGTCAGCGGGCGGCGCGACCAGTCGGTCAGCGACTCGGTCTTGGGCAGCGATACGCCGCAGAACGTCTGAACAAGCGCGCCATACGAAATCTGCTGGCGCTCGCCCAAAAAGGCGGCGGCGACCTGCGTATCGAAAATCGGTCGTGGCAGCACGCCCACGGTATGGAGCATGACCTCCATATCCTGCGAGCACGCGTGGAAGACCTTGGTCACGCTCTCGTCGGCCATAAGCTCGGCCAGCGGCGATAGGTCGTCGATCACCAGGGGATCGACCGCGACGCTCTCGGCAGGGGTGGCAATCTGAACCAAGCACAGGCGCGGATGGAACGTGCGCTCGCGCAAAAACTCGGTATCGACGGCAATCGCGTCAAACTCACGAGCGCGCTGGCAAAAGTCGAGTAGAGCCTGATGTGTGGAAATGTACATATCAACCCATCGAATAAGGTTAGGCCCGAAAAACACGGGTAGGATATCGGCATTGCCTTACAACTATACTCGGTTAGTCACAGAACGGGAACGTAAGTATGCGCTGCCTTATCATCCACAACCCGGCATCGGGCCCCAGCTCAGATGAAATCTTCGCATTCACGCACGCCCTTGCACAGGGCGGCGACGAGGTCGTGATGCGCTTTATCGGCGATGGCATGGAACCCGAGGACGCCGTGGCAGACGTGCGCGAGTTTGACCGCGTGGTCGTTTCGGGCGGCGACGGCACCGTCTCCAACGTGCTCGACCAGATGCGCGGGTGCGGTGTCCCCACGCTCGTCTTCCCCTCCGGTACGGCCTGCCTGTTCTTCAACAACATCGGCAATGCCCCTGAGGCGGCGGCGCTCGCCAAGGCCTGCCGTGCCGGTCGCACGGTCAAAGTCGACATGGGCGAGCTCTTTTGGCTCGACGAGGACGGCAACGAGAAGCGCCACGGCTTTATCATCATCGCCGGCTCGGGCTTCGACGCCGAGATCATGATGAAGGCCGCCCCCACCAAAAACGACATCGGCGAGATCGCTTACGTCCTCTCCGCGCTCGCCACGCCCAATCCCACGGTGGCGCACTTTACGATTGAGCATGACGGCATTGTCGAGGAGCTCGACGGCATCTGCTGCATGGCCGGCAACACCTCGGTCATCCAAAACGACATCAACCTGTTCCCCGACTGCCGTATGAACGATGGCATGGTCGACATTGCGGTCATCGAACCCGTAAAAACTGTGCAGCTTCTACCGACTGCGATCACCGCCGCACTCGACCCCGCCGGCAAGGTACTCGGCCGCCCGCAGTTCAAAATCATCCAGACCAAGGAAGCCAAGATCACCTGCACCCCGTCGCTGGGCATGCAGTTCGATGGCGAGATTATCTCCAGCAATTCGGGCGTCTTTGGAGCCCGCGCACTTCCGCAATGCCTCGACCTCATCGTCGACGAATTCTCCCCGCTCGGATAATAGGAGGACCCTATGAACGACAATCCCCTGCTCGGCTTTATCATCATCGTTTTGGCCATGCTCGTCGGCTATGCGATCAACGTGATCCACCGCCGGAAGAAGTAATTCCACATTGGTATGATATTCATCCAATTATCGTCTCCCCTGCTGTTTATGCATTTGCCAAACAGCGGGGGATTTTCTTTGCGCCCCGTGCAAGGCGCTTTATTCAGGTAATGTAATTGCAGGACGTCTTTATTAAAGTAAAGCTACAAACCGAGTATAATTAACCACTCATCGCATATTTCATTACGCTTATCGAGTAAGTTTCTTTCATAGATGAATATTGTTTCCAGTTCGTTACGCTAATGGGGTGTCTTTATTGGCTGAAGCTCTCTGGCAACGGAGAGCTTTCGCACGCTGGGAGGGAAAATGAGGAAAACTCACCCCGTCAACGCGCTCAAAAAGCTTGGCATAGGCCTCGCCTTTGGAGCTGCAACCATCATGTCCATGCCGACGTCTGCGCTCGCCTGCACGCAGATCTACATGGGCGGCAAGCTCACGGCGGACGGCAACACGTACTACGGCCGCGCCGAGGACTTTGGCAAGCGCTATCTTAAGCACTACGGCATCGAACCTGCCCACGAACCTGGCTTTAAGTACAGCTCGATTGAATCTGCTTTTGAATACACTTCGAACAAGCCTACCTATCGCTACAGCTATGTACGCGACCACCCCTCCAACTGGATGGGTCGCACCGACGCCTACTCCGAGGCCGGCATCAACGAGAAGGGCGTCTCCTGCTCCGCCACGCTAAGCACCTCCTATAACGAGGAGGCCGCTGCAGCAGACCTCATCGATGAGGAAGTGGGTCTGGGCGAGTACAGTTACGGCAGCATCATCCTGGGCGAGAGCGCCACGGCCCGCGAGGGCGTCGAGCTTCTCGGCAGCCTGATCGATGATCAAGGCGTCTGCACCAACGACCAGATCATCATCGCCGACAACAACGAGACCTGGCTGTTCGCCACACTTTCCGCCCATCAGTGGATCGCCATGAAGCTCGCTGACGACGTCGCGTCGCTCAACCCTAATATCGGGAGCCTCAACTACGATGTCGACCTCAATGACACCGAGAATTGCCTCCACTCTGAAAAGATCCAATCCATGCCCGAAGAAAAGGGTTTCGCCAAATACTCCGCTGACGGCAAATTCGATGTCGCCCAAACGTATGGCGAAAGCCTCGCCGATTCCGGCGTAAACCAGTGGTCCCGCTATGTGCAAGGCCGCGATTATTTTGGTAGTCAGCTGACCGAAGGCACAGATTACGACATTATCACAGTAAAGGAGAAAGGAAAACCTGACCAAAAGGGAGCCATGGTCAGCGAAATCCAGCCCCTGTTCTTCAAGCCTGGCAAGTCTGGTTGGAGCACTTTCGAGTTGATTCGCGCCTTCGGCAACCGCGGCGAGAACGTCCCTGGCCTCAACGCGAACACTGATGGTGTTTATTGCATCGGCAGCGAGCGCAACACCGAGATCAACCTCTTCCAGATTCGTCGCGGGTATGACCCCGAAGTCGCTACCATCCAGTGGGAAATGCTCTCCCGCGCCGCGTACTCCGTCGCCATCCCGTTGTACTCCGCTCTGATAACTGAGGTCAGCCCGTACTTCAGCGATCAGACCGTCTCCTTCGATCACTGCAAACAGACTGACGTCGTGTACAACGAGGAGCCCGAGAACTCAATCAACTACGTCCTCATGGACATCAGCTCGCTCTGCTTTGAGAACCCTGACACCCTTGGTATCAGCGTCCGTGCCTACCTCGATGCGCTCCAGAACGAGCTCATCGAGCAGAACAAGGAAGTTGACGCCGCCATGCTAGCCGAGACGACCACCGAGGGCCGCACTGCCCTGGCCAACAAGGCCGGCAAGGCTGCTACCGAGAACACCTACAAGAAGTGCAAGGCCCTGCTCCAGGAGATGCGCGCCTATCAGAAGGCCGAAAACTTCGACCAGCCCTTCACCCCGAGCGACCTGAACACCGAGATCAACGGCCTCAAGGTGTCCATCACCTACGCCAAGGACGCTCTTGCCACCGACCCGGTAACCCCGGATCAGCCTGGTACTCCTGAGCAGCCCGGTACTCCTGAGCAGCCCGGTACTCCTGAGCAGCCCGGTACCCCCGAGCAGCCCGCTAAGCCCGAGCAGCCCACCACCAAGCCCGAGAAGCCTGGCAAGTCGGACACCACGACCACGGTAACCACCAACAAGACGAACACCAAGGGCGGCCTGCCCACCACCGGTGATCGTTTTGATGGCCGCATGGTGGCCGCATTCGCCATCGCTGGCGTTGCCGTCATCTCCGCGGGCGGTTACTTCCTCTACCGTCGCAATAAGGAGTAACGTCTTAGCTGAGCGGACAAGGCAGCAATGGCAGCCTCGCCCGCTCAGCCCGCTCTTTTGACCGGCGGGAAACCCGCCTGAAATCTTTTCAAAAAAGATTTCCCCGCACACACTTCGCTGTGCTATAGTGCAGCGCAACAGCAACTAGGTGCGACCGCGCCACGGCATCACGAAAGGAGCCACCAACATGAAGAACACGATGAAGTCTCTCAACAACTGGTGGTGGCGTGATGCGAATACGATCGGTCGACAGTGAGTCCCTCACGCCTGTTTTTGCGCTCTAGGTGATTGGAAGGCCTCCGGTTTCGACCGGGGGCCTTTTTCTATCTCGAGCCCGATCGCATTCGCATCACGCGCCTCCGCTTTTCTCTTGCACTCCCATTCCGAAAGGATTTTCACCATGTCTCAGAACACCACCGCCACCCAGCCCCGCACCGTCCAGACCGCCGACCGTGGCAAACTCGATGTCCGCGCCCTCGTCCTGCTTGCCATCCTGCTCGCCGCCGGCTTCATCCTCAACTTCACCGTCGGCAAGGCCATCTCGGGCATCTCGGGCGGCATGATCAGCCCCGAGTTCATCATCTCGGCCTTCTGCCTCACCATCCTGGTCGTTCGTCCCAACATCGGCCAGGCGCTCGTCATTGGCCTCATCTCGGCTGCCGTGATCCAGATCACCACCACTTCGCCGTTCGTCGATTTTGCCGCCGAGGGCATCGCCGCCATGCTCATGGCCGGCATCGTCAACGCCGCCGGCAAGAACGGTCAGGTCAAGCCCGCCATCGCCATTGTCGCAACCTTCCTGACCACCTTTGTCTCCGGCGTCATCTTCATGATCATCAAGATGGCCATGCTCGGCGTGGTCGGCGAGCTCGCCGCCGCCATGCTGCCCGTCGTTGCCATGACCGCCGTCTTTAACGCCATTCTGGTCGGCGCCCTCTATCTGCCCATCCAGAAGGCCCTGAAGCTCAACTAACCCGCTCGGCTTTACGAGCCACCCCATCTTGGCGTTCATTCGTCGCTCGCGTACCCAAGTACGCTTCGCTCCTCTTTCACGCCAACCTGAGGCCCCTCGTAAAGCCGTCTCCGTGCTTCACCACCAAAGACTGTCCCAAACGGCTAGCTTTTGGGGACGTTCTTAAACGACTGGTCATTTAAGAACGTCCCCAATGACTATGAAAGGTATCCATGGAAACGATCATCAACGTCGACGATGTCTCGTTCTCCTATGGCACGCAGACCGAGCAGGCGCTCAGCCACATCTCGCTCAGCGTGAACAAGGGAGATTTCATCGGCATCATCGGGCCCTCGGGCGCCGGCAAGTCCACGCTTGCCGCCTGTCTGTCGGGCGCCGTGCCCCACCACTACACCGGCACGTTCTTTGGGTCCGTCATGGTCGACGGCCACGACACCTGCGAAGTCTCGCTCACCGATGTGTCGCAGATCGTCGGCAGTGTGCTGCAGGATATCGACACGCAGATGGTCGCTTCGGTCGTCGAGGACGAGATGCTCTTTGGCCTCGAGAACTTTGGCGTTCCCCACGACCAGATCGAGCGGCGCGTGAGCGAAACGCTCGAGACCGTCGGCATCAGCGACCTGCGCGACCGCGAGATCGCAACCCTCTCGGGCGGACAGAAGCAAAAGGTAGCCATCGCCGCCATCCTCGCCATGCGCCCGCGCGTCTTGGTTCTCGACGAGCCCACCGCGGCACTCGACCCCGCCAGCTCCACGCTGGTCTTCGAGACCCTGCGCGAGGCAAACCGCGCACTTGGAATCACCATCGTCGTCGTTGAGCAAAAAGTCGCCCTGCTCTCGGAGTATTGCAACCGCGTGCTCGTGCTCAACCATGGCGAAATCGCGCTGCAGGGCGAGCCGCACGAGGTATTCGCGCATACCGATGAACTGCGCACCATTGGCGTCGATTGCCCCCGCGTCACGCGTATCTTCAACAGTCTCGAGGCCGATGGCTTGGTAAGCGGCGCCCCTTGCTTGGATGTCGATGAGGCCGAGCGTCTGATTTCGGGCATCGTCGACCCCGCGCACGCGGCCAGCGAAGCCCAGGCTCCCGCGGACTCCCCACATGCCCCGTCGTTGCGCCCTCATGCCAAGGACGCCGAACCCGTGCTCACCTTCGATCACGTTGAGTTTGCCTACCCCAACGGCGGCGCTGCCGTCCACGACCTTAGCCTTACGCTCTATCCTGGCGAGCTCGTGGGCATCGTCGGCCAAAACGGCGCCGGCAAGACCACGCTCACCAAACTGCTCACGGGCCTGCTTAAGCCTGCCTCGGGCAGCGTGCGCGTTACGGGCCTGGACACCGCCGCGGTCCCCACAAGTCGCATCGCCCGCGAGGTCGCAACGCTCTTCCAAAACCCCGACCGCCAGATCTGCAAGGATACCGTGCTCGACGAGGTCGCTTTTGGACTGGAGCTTGCCGGCATCGACCGCGCCGAGGCCCTGCGTCGTGCTCAGCTCGTCATCGACCGCTTTGGCCTGCCCGCCGACGAGGCGCCCTTCTCGCTTTCGCGCGGCCAGCGACAAATGGTGGCGCTCGCCTCCGTCGTGGTCGTAGAGCCCAAGATCGTAGTACTCGACGAACCCACGAGCGGCCTTGACTACCGTGAGTGCATGACCGTCATGGAAACGGTACGCACCATGGCCGAGCGCGGCTGCGCCGTAATCATGGTCTGCCACGATATGGAAGTCGTTTCCGACTTTGCCGAACGTATTGTTGTGATGGCCGACGGCCGTATCCTCGACCGCGGACGCACGCACGAGCTGTTCTCGAATATTGAGCTCATGCAGCGTGCCTACGTGGAGCCGCCCCAGGTCATTGAACTCTCGCGCCGCTTGGCATCCTCCGTCTCCCCCGCTTTTGCGCAGGTGAGCGAGGTCACCGATATCGTTCGCATTACCAAGGAGATGGTCCGCCGTGGTTAACGTCATCGACTATATGCCGGGCGATACGCTGCTGCATCGCCTGAACCCGGTCGTCAAACTGGGCCTTGCCGCCGCCATCATCATCGGCATCTTTTTGTCCGACACCTATGTTGCGCTGTTGGGCTTTTTGGCACTCACCCTTGCGCTGGGCGCCTACGCCGGCGTCGTCGACCGCCTGTTCTCGTTGCTCAAGCTGCTGATTCCGCTCGCGCTCATCATGCTGGTGCTGCAGTTGGCATTTATGCGCGATGGCAATGTGGTGTGGGGTTTCGTTACCGATACCGGCCTCATCACCGGATCTAAGGCCTGCCTGCGCCTGCTGGGCGTAGCGTTGCCACTCATACTCATGCTCATGGTGACCAAGCTCAACGACCTTGCCAACGCCTGCGTCGAGGTGCTGCACGTACCGTATCGCTACGCCTTCACCTTTACCACGGCACTGCGTTTTGTGCCGGTGTTTGGCCAAGAGATGAATGCCATCATGGAGGCGCAGACCGCGCGCGGCGTCGAGTACGACACCAAGAATCCCATCAAGAAGCTCAAACTCATGCTGCCACTGTGCGTGCCACTGCTCATCTCGAGCGTGGGCAAGACCGATGCCACAGCCTTGGCGGCAGAACAGCGCGGCTTCGCTCTGCGTACGCGCGCCAGCTCGTACAAGCGCTACCCCATCAAGGGCCTGGACATCGCCGTGCTCATCGTCAGCATCGCCCTCATCGCCATCGGCTTCCTGTTCTAGTTCACCACCGACAGCAACCGCCCAACGCAAAAGGCCTCGGCTCGCACCAAACGAGCCGAGGCCTTTACTGTTTCACCAGATAAAACCTACCAAAATAAACCTGTTCCTTTTTGGCAGGTCGGAAGCTAGAGGCGGTAGGGGGCGCCGCTGCGGATGACGGATTCGCGCACCAGGACGTCCATGGCGTCGAGGGTGATCTCGGGCATCTCTCGGTACTTTTGCAGCACCGAGAGCTCGGTGCAGGCCAGAATGACGCGGTCGCAGCCGCTACGGGCGAACTCCCACATCACGCGGTCGAACTTATCCATATCGGGCTCACGTCCGGCCTTCACATCATCGTAGATAAGCGACATCACATCGTTCTGACGTTTCTCGCTGGGATAGACGACCTCAACACCCGCAGCCTTACATTCGCGGCCGTAGACGCCCGCGCCCACGGTTCCGTCGGTGCCCATGATGCCAATCTTGTGCACCGGCTCGGCCGGCATACTCAGGTTGGGATCGAACTCGCACTCCCCCATCACCGCACCGGCCAGAGCATAGCGCACCGACTCACGCGGCATGTGGATAATCGGCACTGTGGTAAACGACTGGATCTGGTCGTAGAAGTAGTGCGACGTGTTGCAGGGAATGGCAATGTGCGCACAGCCCAGCGACTCGAGTGCCTGGGCACACTCTTTCATGGTCGCCAGCAGCTTGGCATGCTCGCCGGTCTTAATGGCCAACGTGCGGTCGGGCATGGTCGACTTGGAGAGCACCACCATGTCGATATGTTCCTGATCGCAGGCAGCAGCCGTATGACGCACCACCTGGTCGTAGTAATACGACGTGGCCTCGGCGCCCATGCCGCCGATAACTCCCAGCTTTTCCATCGCCGCCTCCTTGGTGACGCTTGCGCAATTGCGCGTATCATACCCGCGCCCGCCCGATGCAAACCGGACGGGCGCCGCGCTCATCTACTTGTAATACGTCTTGAACAGCTTAAAGTGGCGCAGCTTGGTGTGCCACATGCGCAGCCAGCGGTTAAAGACAAAGTCGCCCTTCATAAACGAAGGGTCGGCGCCCTTGCCTTCCTTGTCCAGGCGATGCACCTTAGCGCGCAGCTCGGGATCCTTGACGTACTTGTCGACGACGCCCATGGGGACGACCATCCACAGGGCCTCGTCCTGAGCCGTCACAAACTCCGGCTCAAACGGACGGTTGAACACATACTCGTCCACCACATACTTGGCAACGTTAAAGCCGCTGTTGGTAACGTAGTAGTTGCTGCGGCCCTGGCGCGTGTTGAAATCGAAGAACTTAAACGAGCCGTCGCGCTCGTCGTACTTAACGTCAAAGTTGGAATAGCCCACAAAGTGAAGGTCCTCGAGCAACTTGCGCACGCCGCCCATGAGCTCGTCGTTGGGCTCGGTAATGATACAGGCATGGTTGCCGACACCGTGGGGCTGATGCTCCTCGAGCAGCACATGGCCCAGGCACATCATGCGCACCTTGCCGTTGCGGTCGGAATAGCTAGTGAGCACGCGCATGTACTCGTCGTTGCCGGGCACGCGATCCTGCAAGATCAGATCGTCGGTGTAGCCGCTGGCATACGAATCGCGAATGACCTGTTCCAGCTCGGCGCGGTCGGCAATCTCATAGGCCTTCTTCTGGCCCTCGAACTCATGCTGCCACCACATGATGCCGTCGGAAGGCTTCAGAATCATCGGGTAAGGAAAATCGATCTGGTCGAGCACTTCGGCAGGCGCCTCACCCTGGGCATTGAGCATCGCCTTGGTAAAGGTAAACGTGTGCGGATAGGGCACGCCATGCTTCTCGCACAGCTCGTAGAAGATCTCCTTCTTCTGACACTGTTCAAGCATGCTATAGGGAGCGTAAGGCGCGACGATGTTATCCGCCAACTCATGGGCATCCTTGGCCTGAGCCACGAGGGCAACATAGTTATCGCCACAGCCCACAAGGACAATCGTCTTATCGGCATGCGCTTGGGCAATGCCGTTGACGGTTTTGAGCATCACGGGCATGGTATCGATATCCACGTTGGGCGTGTAGTCGATAATCTGGCTGCGGTACGCGGGACCCGTCTGGTACTTGCCAAAGACCAGACTCTTGACCTGGTACTCCTCGTAGAAGGCGCGCGCCACCGAGTAGGCGTTGATGTCGCCACCGAGCAGCACGGGAATGAACTCGCGCTCTGTAAACTGCAATGCCATGGAAACTTCCTATCATGAACTGCCCATACAACGGGCGGTCTTTGCGCAACTGATTTATTCTAGCGTGCCAAGCCGCCGGCGCCCAAAGCTCCACCGTATCTATGGCAATCGACGTAATCGTCCAGCACGAAGACGGCGCTCACCGTTGTATGACAACGGGCAATGAACCTACCATTGTTGTAGGATTCAGTGTATTGACATCTTCGAGCGAAAGGCGCACACGTGCCCCAAGACCATCCGACCGATAATCCCATCCTCAATGCCGCGAGGCGCGAGCTGGCAGAACGTGCGAAAGCGACCGCTCCCCTGTGCACGGCAAACGACGCCTACAACGGACCCGCCCGCATTGTCTCGATCAACACGTCGGCACACAAGGGCACGCGCAAGTCGCCCGTCGCCGACGGGCACGACACCGTTATAGAGCAATTTGGCCTCGCCTCTGATGCGCACGCCGGGCATTGGCACCGCCAGGTTTCCTTTTTAGCTGCAGAGTCTATCCAGACGGCGCAGGCGCGCGGGCTCGATGTGCACGAGGGCGACTTTGGCGAGAACTTCACAACCCGGGGCATCAACCTGCTCTCGCTCCCCTTGGGCACACAGCTCAAGCTTGGCAGCGAGGTGCTTGTCGAAATCAGCCAAATCGGCAAGGTCTGCCACACACGCTGTGCCATCTACTATCTCGCCGGCGACTGCATCTTTCCCCACGAGGGCGTTTTTGGCGTGGTACTAAAGGGCGGAGAGGTCTACGCCGGCGACGATATCCAGGTAATCAAACTCGGCGACGGCACCTGTTCGTTCACCCCCGCCGAGGCCCTCGAAGAGATTGAGCAGGCTCGCCAGAAGGGCACGCTGTAGTTATAAAACCCCACGTTGAGATGGCTTTTACAGCCCAAAACTCCTCTCAAACAGAGCTCTGTAACGTTAAAGTTGAACTCTATGGTTTCTCAACAATTCATCATAACTGCAGGTCAAAGCCAAAGCCTCAAGTTCAACTTGACCCTTTGGAACCTTTAAGGTTCAAGTTGAGGTCGAAAGCAGTAGTAGAATACCGTTCGAACCATAACCTACGATTGATTGCAGAGGGACTGGATGCAGCATTCGAACCATCGCACCGCAGCGCTCATCGCGTCGAAGCCGGCTCGTATCATCACGAGCGCCGCGCTTGCCGTTACACTGACGGCCGCGCCGATGCTCTCCCCCGTCGCAGCCTATGCCGCCTCGCAGGCAACGCAGGATCAGCTTTCCGCTGCCCAGCAGAAAATCGAAACCGCCACGAGTGCCTACAACGAAGCCCGCACCAAGCTCGAGGATCTGCAGAAGCAAATCGACACTAACGAGGCAAGCATCGAGAAGATCGAAGCCGAACTTCCCGATCAACAGGCCAAGGCGAGCTCCGCCATGCGCGATCTGTATAAGTACCAGAAGGGCACCAACCCCATCGTGAGCTTCCTGGTCAACGCGCAGAGCCTGGGCGAGTTCATCACCACCTGCAAGTACACCAACCAGATCACGAGCTCGAGCGTCGACGAGATCGAAGAGCTCAACAAGATGCAGACCGAACTCGAGCAGAACAAGACCGAGCTCGAGCAGGCCAAGTCCCAACTCGAGACCGAGCAGAAAACCGCCGAGGACGCACTGGCACAGGCCCAGCAGCTTCGCAGCGAAGCCCAGGCAAAGGCCGAGCAGGAGAATGCCGCCGAGCTGGCCAAGCTCGAGGCCGACAAGGCCGCTGCCGCCGAGAAGCTCTCGGGCGAGGGCGTGAGCGGCAACAACTCCAACAGCCAGGCCAATAACGCCAACACCACTATCGACACCACGGTGAACAACTCCAATACCGGCAACTCCGATTACGACTCGTTTATCAACGAGTGGACGAGTCGCATCGACAACTACCTCGCCGGCTCCCCCATGGCAGGCCAGGGTTACAACTTTGCCGTGGCAGCCTGGAACACCGGTGTTGACCCTCGCTGGTCTCCCGCCATCGCCTGCATCGAGAGCAGCAAGGGCCTCTATTGTGCCGGCTCCTATAACGCCTGGGGCTGGAGCGCCCGCGGCGGCGGCTGGCGGAGCTTTGGTAGCTGGAGCGAGGGCGTCTCTGCCCACGTTGCCTACCTGGGCGCCAACTATGACTCCACGCTTACCCCGGCAGCCGCCAAAAAGTACTGCCCACCCACGTGGCAGGACTGGTACAACAAGGTTGCAACCCAGATGAACCGCATCTAAGATCAACGTCAAAGGGCCCCAATTGGGGCCCTTTTTCTTTTACGCGACGGAGGTATCGACGACGCCAGTCGCGTTTGCAATGGCAACAATGATAATCATTGCCAACAAGAGCACACCCATAGCCTTGAGCCAAAGCTTTGCAAGCTTTTTACCGCGGTATCTATCGAGTAGCTCAAACCGCCGGCGAAGGCGGCGTTTGTCGAGCATCACAAAATGGATGAGCACTACGAGACCGTCGACGAAGATAAAATACTCAATCGCGAGAAACCACATCGGGTAGTTTTGGTTGGCGCCCGTAGGATGAAAAACGGCAAAATGGCTTCCGGCAAAGAAAACAAGTAGCGAAAGATAGACGAATGCGTTCCAAATGCGCCCAACGGTGTCGGGAATGCGGGAGAGTAAATTCGGGCGCTCAGGCACCAACGGCAATCCACCCTGAGACTGATCCGTGGGGAGCACGGGCGCAGGGCACACGGCTCGCCGCTCCGGAGGCTCTTGAAAGGAAGCAGCATTCGGCGCGGACGACGCATACGATGCGCGTGCAGCGTGCCCTAGCGCCTTCGCGCTTGCAAAGCGCTTGTCCGGATCGAGCGCCATCGCCATGCAAATAACATCGGCAAGCGAGGCGGGGACGTCACGTGCCTCGCATTGCTCGCGTATGTTCCGACCTGGCTTGGGATCGGCCCCCGTCAGACAAAAGAACAGCAGGGCACCGAGCGCATAGACATCGCTGCGCACGCTCGTCTGGCCAAAACCATACTGCTCGGGCGGCGCATAGGGACGCGTGCCAAACTTAACGGTATCGGCATCGGCTCCCTCGCGCCACACGCGAGCGATTCCCAAATCGATAATCACCAGCGATGAAAACGTCATGCCTGTATCGGGCGTATAGTTTGCGCCCGACACGATGATATTCGAGGGCTTTAGGTCGCGATGGATCACCGGAGCGGCCATCTCCCCCGCCGACGCAAAGCCGGCATGGAGCTCCGCAACTGCATCACAAAGGGCGCCAAACAGCTCACAAGCATAATCGGGCGTCGCACCCAAACGCCCCACCAGGGCCCCGAGCGTTTCGCCTTCGATGTATTCCATGACCACGCAAAGCTCGTCGCCCACGCGGCGGCAATCGACAATCCGAGGCAAGTGCTCGTAACGTCGCCCAGCATGCTGGGCCGCAAACAGGCGTTCATACGCCCCGCCAATCTGGGCCGACGCGTCGATGCGCTTGCGAACAAAGGGGCCAAGAGATCCTCCGCCGGAGCCCTCAAAGTACACGAGCTCGGTCGTCTCGACGTCGGAGTGCTTGAGCACACGGTCTACGCGATAACTGTCATCACGCTCAAGTGACGCCAGGTGTCCGGCGAGCGCAGCAGTCAGCTCATCATCGGAATATGTTGGGCTCTGAGTATCCATAGCGTCCATAATAACGCAGGGCACGGACGCCCCATGACGCCCGTGCCCTGCACGTTCTAAATATCGTGAACACCGCTTCCGCCGGCAGCTAGCTGTTAGCTCACCGTCTCTTCACCAAAGCGATACAGCTCCTCGTTCACCTTTTGCAGGCTGCAGCCACGATCGATACAGAAAATGATGATGGCGTCACGGCGGTCCTTGCAGTTGAGGACATTGACGCCCGCCGCCGTCAAGGCGCGGTTGGTCTCCTTGAGCGTCAGCGCCATGGCAAAGGCAATCTGCAGCACCTTATTGCGGCTCGGATGCCGCGCACCGGTAAAGATCTGATAGCCAAACGTCTCGTTGAGGTCGGCCATACGCACCACGCGCGAACGCTCCAGCCCCTTTTCTTCCAAAAGCTGTTTCAGATACCCCGAAAGCGACGGGGCGGTAAAGTCGTGCTCTTTGATATAGCCCTCGATACTCGGAGCATCGAGCAGCTCGTTGAGCAACTCTTCGGTTAGCTTCTTATCGGGCATATGGCCTCACCCCCCAGCTCGCATAGTAACCATGTTTTTAATTCTAGTTAAAAACCGCTCACGTCAGAACGTTCCCAGCTGGCAACCTGGTCGGGAGATACCGTGCTCATCGCTTCGAACTTCCAGGTGCCGCCCGCTTTGAGATGGTTGGTGTTCGCAAGAGCCGTTCCCACCTGATTGCCGTCTGCGTCATACAGAACATACTCAATCTGAATGTAGCTTTGCTCTTTATCCGTATTATTGGTCAATGTGCCAGTGATCTTATACGCGAACTGATTAGACGCATCCCCGGCCTCATCCGAAACCGTATAGGGTTCTTGTGCCTCTTTTTGCTCCTCGACTTGCTGAGTCTGTTCGGCAGGCTTTGCTGCATCACCCGTAGACGAATCAGACGAGTTACCGCCCATAGAACCTACGACGCCGGCAACAACAAGCACCACGATGACACCCAGAATGATCTTGCCGATCGGCTTCTTTCCCTCTTTTGCCATTATGCATCCTTCCCACGATCCGGCTACCGTGCCGGCACACAGCACATCGTAGGAGGCAGCGAGTTCAAATTCATTAGCTGGGAGCTAATGTCGCGACACAACTTGCCATCCGACGCTCATTGAGTCTTTTTTCCTTCACCGAACTCATACCTTTGTTGTTGACTATTAAACATTTAGACGTAAACTGCTTTGTTACCTTGTCAACATCTGAAAGGAACCTCATTGGGAAAAGACGTACTGGTGCAGCAACTCGTCGACTCATTCGACAGCTGGCCCGCCAAAAATTCCGGTTGCGGATCGTCCCGCATGACACAAGAGCTCTATCCTTTTGACAAGCTCTTCTCTCCCATCAAAATTAACAAGCTCACCGTCAAAAACCGCATTGTCATGGCACCGATGGGCAATATCGACATGTGCGAGGAAACTGGCCGCCCCAGTGGCATGATGCTGCAGTACTTTTTCGCCCGCGCCAAAGGCGGCTGCGGCCTCATCACAACAGGACTCGTGCCGGTAAGCCACGGCATCGATACCACGGTCACCGAGCTGGACAAGCTCACCTATTTCCCGCGCATCGATCGAAGCCGAACCGTTATGGCAGGCTGGCGCGACCTTGCCCAAGGTGTCCATGCCTTCGGATCGCGCATTTTTGTCCAGCTTACGGCCGGACTCGGCCGCGTGGGCAACCCGCAATGCCTCATCACGCAAAAGAAGTTTCCGGTCTCGGCGAGTTTCTTGCCTAACTACTACATCCCCGCCATTCCATGCATGCGCCTCTCGGACCAAAAGCTGCGCCGTATCGTAAACAATATCGGCCAAGCGGCGGCCGATGCTCATGCCATGGGCATCGATGGCGTCTATTTGCACGGGCACGAGGGTTATCTTATCGAGCAGCTCGGAAACCCCGCCTTTAACCATCGCAAGCTCGGACGTTATGCCGATTGGCGTCAGTTTGGCCTCGATATGATCAAAGAAATCCGTCGCCGCGTTGGGCCCGACTACCCCATCATGTACCGCATCGACCTTTCGCTTGCACTCGAGGAAACCTATGACGAGCAGGTCATGAATTCGACCTATCTGGGACGCATGCGCGGCGGCCGCACAGTCGAACAGACCCTGGGTTATATGGAAGAGCTCGTGGCGGCGGGAGTAGACATCTTTGACGTCGACCTTGGTTGCTATGACAACTGGTGGATGCCCCACCCGCCTGCGAGCATGCCCGCAGGCTGCTTCGTTCCCGTGGCGCGCGCCGTTCGAGAGCGCTTTGCCGCCGACAATATCCGCTCCAATGCCGGCCTTCCCGTACCCGTTGTCGCGGTGGGTAAGTTGGGCTACCCCGACATTGCCGAACGCGCCCTTCGCAATGGCGACGCCGATATGATCATGCTCGGACGCCCGCTGCTTGCGGATCCCGAGTGGCCTAACAAGGCGTACGCCGGTCGCGTGACAGATATTCGCCCCTGCATCGGATGCCAGGAAGGATGCCTCAACGAGTTTGTCGAAGGGGGCCATCCGCAGTGTGCCGTCAATCCACGCTGCAGCTTTGAATACCTCATGCCCCAGACACCCGCTCCCGCCAAAGAACCCAAACGCATAGCGGTGATAGGAGCCGGACCCGCTGGGATGGTCTGTGCGCTAATCGCCGCGCGTCGTGGCCACGACGTAAAGCTCATCGATGCCGAAGATGAACTTGGAGGAAAACTCCTCTCCGCCAGCGCCGCCCGGATCAAGTTCGACCTCGATAACTACCGATCATATCTTGTTCGACAGGTGCGCGAGCAGGCAGAAAAACCCAACGGGAACCTGACACTCGAACTTGGACGGGCAGCACGCGCCGAAGATCTTGCAAAAGCAGGCTTCGACGCAATCGTGTGCGCGACAGGCACTTCCAATGCAATACCGCCCATCCCCGGTCTTACGGAGCTTGCAGCATCGGGTCATGCCGTGCTGGCAACGCAGCTACTGCGCCAACCCGCGCTGCTTGGCAACGCCAAAACCGTCACCATCATTGGCGGAGGGGCCGTGGGCTGCGAGGTTGCCCAATGGCTCACCGTCGAACACGGCATACCACAGGTCAGCGTAATTGAAATGCTGCCTCACATGATGCAGGGCGCCTGCACGGCAAATCGCGGCCACCTACTCCATACGCTCAGGGGACGCAATGTGCGGCTCCTCAATATGACACGCGTCGAGCGCGCGGAAGTCGGCGGCAAACGCGAGTCTGGAGCCCCATCGAGGTGTGCGCGTCTCCACTTGAGTCGCAACTGCCACAAAAACGTTCCCGACCCCTACGTCTCGTGGTCACCGGTCTTGCCCGAGAACGTCGAAAACCCGCTTGCACCCAAAATCGGCAACGACTGGAAGTCACTCGAGCTAACCTGCGACTTGGTAATCATTGCCTGCGGCGGACACCCCGACGACGCGCTGTTCTACAAACTGCAGCAGACGCACGCCGCTGACGAGCTGCATAACATCGGCGATGGGTTTGCGCCCGGCCGTGTGCTCGAAGCGGTCCGTGCGGCATACCGACTCGGCACCAATATCTAACACGAAAGGATGGGCTCACAGATGAACCTGACCTCCCAACAACAAGCCCTGCTCGATGGAGCCAAGGGTCCCGCCATGGCCAAAGTGGTCAAGACCCTCGTTATGTACGGCGAATGCTTTGGCGCCGAGCGTATGGTTCCCGTGACCGGCGCAAACGGTCATCTTGTCACAAGTTTTGGCCTCTCCATGCTCGGTCCAGTCTATGACCTTATGGATGAGCTGCTGAAAGACGGCGCCCTGTCCGGTCAGTCATTCTCGGTCGACCCGAGGCCCCTCGACCCCGCCGTCCCGGCCAACCCGCTGCAAAAGCTGCTGTTCAAGATTATGTATTCCAAACAAGACGATTATGAGGCACAGCTGCGCAGCATGGGTCTATTGGACAACGATGCTTTCACCTGCACCTGCTACCAGCCCGAGGTTGGCAATCGACCTCGGCGTGGCGACATCCTAAGCTGGGCAGAAAGCAGCGCCGTGGTCTTTGCCAACTCCGTGCTGGGCGCTCGCTGCAATCGCAACTCCGGCATCATCGAGATG
Source organism: Collinsella aerofaciens (assembly GCF_015558785.1). Lineage (GTDB taxonomy): Bacteria > Actinomycetota > Coriobacteriia > Coriobacteriales > Coriobacteriaceae > Collinsella > Collinsella aerofaciens_P. Next base: position 118,185 of record NZ_JADMOP010000004.1, on the reverse strand, counting down.
TTCGGCTCAATTGCCGGCTTTGTCCCGGAATTCGGCCTGCTCACCGATGAGGGCCGCAAGGCGACCTGGATCATCGAAGTCGACTGTAAGCGCAAGCCCGAAGCGCAAGTGCTTGGCAGCGCCATTGGCATGAAGGTGATGGAAGACGTCCCTTACATTAAAGGCCTCGACCGCTGGCTTGGCCGCGAACTCACACCCGGCACGCAGGACTACCTTAAGGACATGGGCGCCGCCAGCGCATCGAACGGCGCTGTCGGGCTCTACCACGTGGACGGCATCACGCCCGAGGCCGTCGAACAAGGCGAACACCTCATAGCACCAGACGCCCAAATCTATCGCATTGACGACGCCGAGCTGGAACGCATCCGCTCGAGCTACCCCGTTATGTGGAAGAACCCGGGCGCGCGCCCCAAGCTTGCCTTCATCGGCTGCCCCCACCTCTCGTCTGCACAACTCGCCCATTGGGCAGACGCCATCTGCGATGGGCTGAGCGCCTCCGGCAAGTGCCGCGTGCAAGTACCCACCGTACTGACCGCCGCCCCATCCGTGGCAGACGCCTTCCGCAAGACTGCGGCATACAGACGCCTCTCGACTACCGGTGCCGTCGTCTCGAGCATCTGCCCGCTTATGTACACCAACAACCCGCTGTGCGGCATCATGCCCATCATCACCAACTCCAACAAGTTGCGTACGTACTCGGCATCGCGCTACTACACCGACGACGAGGTGCTCGCCTACGTCACCACCGGAAAACCAATCAAATAGGAAGGCGACTCCTCATGGAAAAAATCTTTCACGGCCGCGTCGTTGTCCCCGGAACTGCCCACGCCAAGGCACTTGTCTCTCACGGAGGGCTCAACACACTCGCATCGTTTCAGAAGGCACTGATGTTTGGCGACAAAAAGGCCACGTGTTCCGACCAAAACAATCCCGACTTGTACGGCAAACCTTTGGCGGGATGTGCCTTGTGTCTTCCGCAGACTATCGGCTCCACCACAGGCGGCATGGTGCTCTTCTGCGCCACCAAAATGGGGCGCCAACCCGCATGCCTGCTGTTTTCCAAACCCATTGACAGCCTTGCCGCCGCTGGCGCGATCCTCTCGGGTGTATGGACCGACACCCCCATGCCCACCATTGACAACCTGGGCGATGAGTTTCTCGATGCTGTGTCGACGGGAGACGCCATCACCGTGACCGAAGACGGCACGGTCATCGTCGGCTAAGGCTATCCGACCCGCCGCCCGCAAATGAACAACGTGTTTCGCCATTTCCCACGCGCGGTGCGGGCGATAATCTTGACGTATTCGATATACAACACGAAAGGAGTCCCACCATGGGAGCATCGGTATCGGTCGCACAGGGCGCGCCTCTTGATGCAGGCACCTACAAGGCAGACGAGGCAGCCGTCGAGCGCTTTTGCGAATTGCTGCGCATCCCCACCGTTTCGCGTGAGAACATCGCCGAGCGCGATGATGAGCCCTTCAGCCAGTGGATTCCCACGCTTCAGCGACTTTATCCGCATTTCTTTAAAGTCGCCGAGCTCACACGCGTCGACGACTTTGGCATGCTCCTGCGTTGGCCTGGCGCCGATTCCGCCTTGGACCCCATCGTCATGATGGCGCATCAGGACGTCGTGCCCGTCGAGGGCCAAGACTGGAAGCACGATCCCTTTGGAGCCGAGATCTTCGACGGCGAGATCTGGGCCCGCGGATCACTCGACACCAAGTGCATCGTCTCGGCTTTCTTCGAGGCCGCCGAGCATTTGATTGCCCAGGGCTTCGTTCCCCCGCGCGATGTCTGGTTCTTCTCGAGCGATGGCGAGGAAATCGCCGCACCTACTGCAACCCATGCAGTGCAGTGGCTTCGCGAGCATAACATCCATCCCTACATGGTGCTCGATGAGGGTGGCGCCGTGGCAACCGACGCCCCGCTCGGCGTCACCGAACCCGTTGCCATGGTAGGCGTGTCCGAGAAGGGCCACGTCGACCTTACCGTCACGGCGCGCGCCGACGGCGGCCATGCCTCTACGCCTGCGGCAAACGATGCCTGCCGTCTTCTCTGCCGTGTATGCGAGACTATCTCGGCCAACCCCGGCAAGCCGCAGCTCACGCCCGCCGTCGAGGCCACACTGACCGAGTTGGGTGCCCGTAGCAGCGCGACGTATCAGGCAATCTTTGGCAACCTGTGGCTCACGCGCCCCGCGGTTACCAAGATTATGGCCGCCAGCCCCGAGACCTCGGCCATGCTGCGCACAACCTATGCGCTCACGCAGCTCGAAGGCTCCAATGCGCACAATGTGCTGCCACCAGTTGCTCGCGCCAACTTCAACGTGCGCATCGCTCCGTTCGAGACCATCGCCGATGCCGTTGAGCGCGCCCGCAAGCTCGCCGCCCAGCAGTGCCGCGCCTCGGGCGTAAGCCCCGACCATGTCACCGTCGAAATCAACGAGGCGATTCCCTACACCGAGCCCGCGCCCATCTCGACTTACGAAGACGATGCCGCCTTCAACTACATCCATCGCTGCGTGTCGGGTGTCTATCCCGAGGCCGGCTTTGCTCCCTACGTGCAGAACTCCTGTACCGACTCGCGCGAGTTCAACGAGATCTGCGGTCGCGTCTACCGCTTCTGCGGCTTTATCTACTCGGGCGAGGCGCGCAAGCTCATCCATGCCGCCAACGAACGCATCGGCGTCGACGTCTACAAGCGCGGCATCGAATTCTATGTGGCGTTTCTCGCCAACCTTGAACAACTGTAGAACGGGGGCCGATAGCACCCCTCCCCGCTTTTACCGACCAGGAGAACCAGCATGACCCAACCAAATCTTAAGCGGGCGGCCCGGCTCGACACCAAGGCCGTCGCCCTCGCCTCCCTACCCTTTATGGGCATGATCAGCTTTTGGCAGGTCTACGACGGCATCGTTCCCAAGATGCTCACAGGGACCTTTGGCCTATCCAACTCGCTCACCGGCGCGATCATGGCCATCGATAATGTCTTTGGCCTGTTCCTGCTTCCGCTCTTTGGCATCCTCTCGGACCGCTGCGCAAGCAAACTCGGGCGTCGAACGCCCTTTATCTTGGGCGGCTCCGCGGTGGCAATGCTCTCCGTCCCGCTCATCGCGATCGCCAACAACATGGGCAGCCTACCTCTGCTCATTGGCGCGATTATCCTCACGCTTTTTGCAATATGCGCCTACCGCACCATGACGGTTGCCATTGTGGCCGATATTACGCCTCGCCCACTTCGAACCAAGGCGGACTCAATCGAAAAGATCGTCGGCTATGCGGGAACGGGCCTTATGCTCGTCGCCATCTCGGTCATGGTTCCCAAGGCCGACAAACCCGATTATCTCCCGCTCTTTATCTTGCAGGCCGTCTTTATCCTCGTGTCGGCCGTTGTCTACGGCGTCTTTGTCCGTGAGCCCGCCCTCGTCGAAAAGATGCGCGAGAAATCGCTGTCCATGGGCATCGACGAGGATCAGATTGACAAAGATGACTCCCCCGAGGCCGGCGGTAAAAATCGCATTGCAGACGCCGGCGTACGCCGCTCCATCATCATGCTGCTCGCCGCAACGTTTTTCTATTACATGAGCTATAACGCCATGACCACCAATATCAGCCGTTATGCCGATATGTTCTACGGCATGGAGGGCGGTTCCTATGCCATCATCAATATCGTGACGATTGCAGGCGCGCTGCTAAGCTACGTACCCCTGGCAAATCTTTCGCTCAAAATCGGCCGTAAAAAGGTCGCCCTGGGCACCGCCGTCATCATGGTTTTATGCCCCGCGCTTCTTTGGCTGGCACCCGGTTTCTCGCCCGTGCTGTACGGCGTCTTTTTGTTGATGGGCGTTGCGCTGGGCGGCGTGGACCTGTGCGTGTACACGATGATTCTGGAGTGCTGCAGCTCCCAAAGCGTGGGTCGCTACTCCGGTTACTACTACACCGTGAGCATGGCGGCTCAGGTGGCGACACCGATTCTCTCCGGCATCGTTATGGACGTGGCGCCGTCGATGCTCTTCGCCTACATCACGGCAATGGGCATGTTTATGGCCGCGAGCATTGACGCCGCCAAGCACGGCGATGCCATCTTGATCGACGAGGTCGCTCGCCGCGAGGCAGCAAAGTAGGAGACCGAATTAACTACCGTGCGAAAGGGGTCGGATGGGCAAAGCGCCCATCCGACCCCTTTTTCGTTTCATCCTCAAGAAGCTTGTCGAAGCCTACCCCACCGTGATAGATTCCCCAGTAAAGGTGCTGATGAGCAGCAGGATAAAGAACGCCAAGTAACTGATGCTCAGCGGGTACGCAATAATCAGGAAGACGACCCAGCCGACATTGGTGTTACCGTCGGCACGGCGTTGCTCGCGATTGCGGCAGAGCCAAATCGTCACGCCAATGGCCACAATCAACAGCACAAGTGCCGCTGCCGCCAGTCCAGCAAGCGCAAACATCACGCCAATGCTCACAGCAATAACCGGGAGCAGCAGCAAGCCGCACCCGCACCCACCCGGACTATACACGGCAGACTGTCGACGTCGTTCCATCGTCACTCCAAGTCAAGCAATCGTTTGTAGACATCGAGTCCTTTGAGCAGGACTTCCTCGTCAAAGAGCATGGTATCGGTGTGAAGGGCACTCATCGCATAGGCTGGGCAGCCATCAGCGTCAATCGGGTTTTCTTGCCCCTCTGGCACACCCGTGCCCAGCAAGAAGAACACACCCGGCAGATGGCGCTGATAGAAAGCGAAGTCCTCGGCAATCAGCAAAGGCTCATCCACGAGCTGCAGCTCGGGCAAAGCAGGCGCGACATTGGCAAATAGCTCGGGGTCGTTGTCAACCGGCGGATAGCCCTCGGCAAAGTCGAGATCGTACGTGCAGCCCGTTGCAGCGCATGCCTCATCAAGCACGCGGTGCACGCCCTCGCGTGCACGGTCGAACATGTCGTCTGTAAACACACGCAGGCTGCCGGCAACATGGGCCTCCCCCGCCACCGCGTTGCAGACGGTGCCGGCCTGCAGCAGGCCGAACTTACCAATGCAGGGCTCGTCGGCACCCAACTCGTCCATCAATTCGCGCTCGGCGACCAAGAACTTGGCAGCCGCCAGCGCCGCATCGTGTGATTCGTTTACGGGAACGCCGTAAGTCTTGGCGATATGGATACTTGTCCCGTGAATGCGCACGTGCGTCTCACTCGAGCGCGCCAGCAATGGACCGGAGCAGCTCACCAAAGTGTTTGCAGGCAGGTCGGGCCATACGTGGAACCCGAAGATGCGATCTGCCCCGTAGCGCTCGAACACGCCGCTCTCGCACACCGTCTTGGCGCCACCGGTCGTTTCCTCGGCCGGCTGGAACACAAAGAGCACGTTGCGCCTCATGGCGCCCGGCTGCTCGCGAATCGTACGGTCGACATACGTCGCGGCGGCAAGTGCCATGGCCATGTGTCCATCATGTCCGCAAGCGTGCATCTTGCCGGGATGGATCGAGGCAAAGGCCGCTCCCGTCGCCTCCGCGATGGGCAGCGCATCCATATCGGCGCGAATCGCCGTGGCACGCGCGGCACCAACGCCAGCGTCGAAGAAAGCGCAGACGCAGCTGGGACACGGATGGGTCACCTCGCAAGCGAGCGGCGCCAACACGCCCTCGATATAGGCGATAGTCTGCGGAAGATCGAAATCGAGCTCCGGAATGCGATGGAGATCGCGGCGATAGCGACGGAGTTCTTGGAGCTCGGTCATAGAGAATCCCTTCGTGAGGCACATCTGTTGCAACATATTGTGATACAGGATTGTGGCACACATGTTTCCAGCATATTGCTGCATTTTTTAAACGTTATATACGAATACTCTTGTTTGGTAAAGTGCAACGTGATAGGGTCGTTACCACTTGATAGAGGCGCGGGCACGAAGAGCCGCGGGCGAGCCGGCAGGCTTTGACCCCGTGGGGAGGCGAAACCCGCCGAACTGGGTTTTTCGGGCACGAACAACCTGGTGGGCCTGCGGGAAACACCCACAGGACTGTCTGCAGCAATGCGGGAGCGCTATCCGGACATTGGGTCCACGCTATGCGGATTCGATGCGCAGATGGCGCCGTCTGGATAGCGAGGTTTACGGGACATGGCATTGACCCCCAACGAGGCATATGCGGCCAAGCAGCCGTTTGTGGACAAGGAGACACTCGAGCATATCGTCGAGCAGTTCCCCACGCCGTTTCATCTATACGACGAGGCGGGCATCCGCCGCAACATGCAAGAAGTGCGCGACGCCTTTGCATGGAACCCGGGCTTTAAGGAATACTTTGCCGTCAAGGCCAACCCCAACCCGGCGCTCATCTCCATTCTCAACGAATACGGCTGCGGCTGCGATTGCTCGAGCTATACCGAGCTCATGATCGCCCGCTCGCTGGGCATCACGGGACACGACATCATGTTCTCGTCCAACGACACGCCAGCTGCCGACTTTGAGCTCGCCGACAAGCTGGGCGCCATCGTCAACTTTGACGACATCAGCCACATCGAGTTCTTTGAGCGTGTTGCGGGGCCCATCCCCAAAACGGTCAGCTGCCGCTTTAATCCGGGCGGCCTGTTCCAGCTCTCCAATGGCATCATGGATAACCCCGGCGATTCCAAGTACGGCATGACCACCGAGCAACTCTTCGAGGCCTTCCGCACGCTCAAGGCCAAGGGCGCCGAAAACTTTGGCATCCACGCATTCCTTGCCAGCAATACCGTCACCAACGACTACTACCCCAAGCTCGCGCGCATCCTCTTTGAGCTTGCCGCGCGCCTGGAGCGCGAGACCGGCGCACATGTCGCCTTCATTAATCTGTCCGGCGGCGTCGGCATCCCCTATCTGCCCGAGCAGCAGGCCAACGACATCCACACCATCGGCGAGGGGGTACACGCGGCATACGACGAGATCCTGGTTCCCGCCGGTATGGGCGATGTGGCCATCTGCACCGAGATGGGCCGCTATATGATAGGCCCCTACGGCTGCCTGGTCACCAAGGCCATCCACGAGAAGCAGATCTACAAGGACTATATCGGTGTCGACGCAAGCGCCGTCGATCTGATCCGCCCTGCCATGTATGGCGCCTACCACCACATTACGGTGATGGGCCAGCCGGGTGGCGCCGACAAGACCACAGTACCCGTTACGGACACCTACGACATCACGGGCAACCTATGCGAGAACAACGACAAGTTCGCCATCGATCGCGAGTTACCGCATATCGACATGGGCGACCTGCTTGTGATCCACGATACCGGTGCGCATGGCTACTCCATGGGCTACAACTACAACGGACGTCTGCGCTCCGCCGAGGTTCTGCTGCGCCCCGATGGCTCAGCCGACCTCATCCGCCGTGCCGAGCGCCCGGGCGATTACTTTGCCACGCTCGACGTGCTGCCGAGCGGCCGAGAGCTGCTGGCCAAGTCGCGCGCCGAAAGTGCCCGCCGTCGCGCCCAAGACGAGCGCTTGGCCGTCGCCGCCCAATGGAATAAGCGCATCCAGATCGCGGAAGCGAAGGAGAAGAACATGGATATCCGCAACCTCGAGGGCTCAATCGTCGCCCTCGTCACGCCGTTTAAAAAGGACGGCAGCGTCGACTTTGACGCACTCGAGCGCCTTATCGATTTCCACCTGCAAAACGGCACCGACGCCATCCTCACCCTGGGCACCACCGGCGAGAGCGCCACGATGACCGATGACGAGGACAACTCCGTCGTCGCCGCCGTGGTCAAGCATGTTGCAGGACGCGTCCCCGTCATCGCCGGCTCGGGCTCCAACTCCACGCAAACCATGCTCACCAAGTCGCTCACTTACCAGGGCTTGGGAGCCGACGGCCTGCTGCTCATTACCCCCTACTACAACAAGTCCAACGAAGAGGGTATCTATCAGCACTTTAAGACCGTCGCCGATGCTGTGGACATCCCCTGCATCCTGTACAACATCCCCGGCCGTTGCGGCTGCGGCATCAGCGAGCGCAACGTAGAGCGCCTGGCCGCACATCCCAACATCATGGGTATTAAGGAAGCCTCTGGCAACGTCGCTTACGCGGCCAAGATCGCCCACCTGCTGTCCGACGACTTCCGCATGTACTCGGGCGAGGACGCCCTCACCGTGCCGCTCATGAGCCTGGGCGCTTCGGGCACCATCAGCGTGTGGGCCGACGTTCAGCCGCAGCTCGTGCACGACATGTGCCGCGCCTATCTGGACGGCGACGTGGAGCGCGCCCGCGATATCCAGATTGCCGGCCAGCCGCTCATCAATGCCCTCTTTAGCGAGGTCAACCCCATCCCCGTCAAGGAAGCACTCGCCCAGATGGGTATGATCGAGGCAAACTACCGCATGCCGCTGTGCCCCATGGCAGACGACACGCGCTCCGCACTTACCGATGCTCTGAAAGGAGCTGGTCTGCTTGATTAAGACCGTCATTATGGGAACGGGCCGCATGGGCTCGCTCATCCGCACCACCGCCGAGGGCATTGTCAACACCGCTGGAGAGCCCGTTTTTGATATCGTCGCCCAGATCGGCTTCGACTTGTCCGAGCTCGAGAGCGCACCGGCCGCCGATGTAATCATCGACTTCTCGAACGTCGTGACCTTCGATGCCGTTGTCGCCTATGTCGAGCGCACGGGTGCCGCACTCGTTTCCGGCACCACGGGCTATACGCCCGAGCAGGTGGATCGCCTGCGCGAGCTGGGTCAGAACGCCCGTGTTATGCACTCGGGCAACTACTCTATCGGTATCGCCGCCCTGCGCCATCTGGTTGCCCAGGCCACGCGCGAGCTGCCCGGCTTTGACTGCGAAATCGTCGAGACGCACCATAATCAAAAGGTCGACGCCCCCAGCGGCACTGCCAAGTTGTTGCTCGACGCCGTCGTCGAAGCCGAGCCCGAGGCAGGCTACCACCCCGTCTATGGCCGCGAGGGCATGTGCGGCGCGCGCGACCCCAAGGAGATCGGCATGCACTCGCTGCGCGGCGGCACCGTCGCCGGCGTGCACGAGGTAAGCTTTTTCGGCCAGGACGAGGAGGTCACGCTCACGCACCGCGCCACGAGCCGTCAGATCTTCGTCAACGGCGCCCTGGCAGCCGCGCAGAAGCTCGTCACCCGCGAGCCTGGCTTCTATACGTTCGACCAGGTCATGTTTGCCTAACCAGGTATCAACCGGATCCACTCAAAGGAGAGACAGCAAATGAGTAATGCAGCCGAGATGGACGCACAGGAGATTATCAACTACATCGCAACCGCGCCCAAGAAAACGCCCGTCAAACTGTACGTGCGCGAAAAGCCGGGCATGAAGGTCCAGTGGGGCAATGCGCACGTCTACGGCGGTCGTCGTGGCAAGACCGTCTTTGGTGACTGGGATGAGCTCAAGGCAATCCTCGACGCCAACGCCGACTCCATCGACTACTACGACGTAGAGAACGACTGCCGCAACTCCGCCGTGCCCATGCTCGACCTCAAGGGTATCAACGCCCGCATCGAGCCGGGCGCGATCATCCGCGACCGTGTCGAGATTGGCGATCGCGCCGTCATCATGATGGGCGCCATCATCAACATCGGCTCCGTCATTGGCGAAGGCTCCATGATCGACATGGGCGCTGTGCTGGGCGGCCGCGCCACCGTGGGCAAGAACTGCCACATCGGCGCCGGCACCGTGCTGGCAGGCGTCGTGGAGCCCGCCAGTGCCACGCCCGTCATCATCGAGGACGACGTTATGATCGGCGCCAATGCCGTGGTCCTGGAGGGCGTGCACGTAGGCAAGGGCGCTGTCGTTGCCGCCGGCGCCGTGTGCGTCGAGGACGTCCCCGCCGGTGCCGTCGTGGCCGGTGTCCCCGCCCGCGTCATCAAGATGCGCGACGAGAAGACCGACAGCAAGACCGGCCTGGAAGAGGGCTTACGTCAACTCTAGGGCTGCGCAGTTTTACCAAACCGCGTAACTAGTCGACGCTGCACCTTTGGTTCCGTCGTTCTAACGAACGACGGATCTCTCGACGCTGCAAACGCCCCTAAGCGGCAATCTGACGTTCAATCGTCGGTCGCGTACCGGAGTACGCTTCCCTCCTCTTTCACGTCACCTTGCTCGCCTAGGGGCGTTTTCGCTGACTTATGCTCAGTCTGCAACTCAATTCAGCTCCAAGCAAAAAGGCCGAAGTCCCGAAGGGTTTCGGCCTTTGCTTTGTCTGAAGTTCAAGCGCAGTTTATCGATTCTCAATTGACCCGATATTTTTGAGCTCGATGGAAATGAGGCCGTTGGGCTCGTTGACGAACTCAATGTACTCGGAGTTCGAACCCATCTCGGCCGGGAAGCTGATCTCGATACCCGTGTCGGTACGGATCTTGTGATTGCGCACGGCCGCGCGTTCGACCTGCTTGCGCTCCACGGGCACACGCTCAGGCACCTTCTCCTCGGTCAGTGCCGCGCGCACGCTCTCCTTGATGACCGGCTCGTCCTCAAAGACCTCGTCGACGATATCCCAAGGCGGCAGTTCCTCGTCATCCTCGACCTTCTCGGCAACAGCAGCCTTAACCTTGGCGAGCGCTACGGCCGTATTGGCACCGTGCTCCTCGGCGACTTCCTCGACCACACGCGTCACGGTGTCGATGACCTCCTTGCCCGATACGCCCGTGTCGCACTGCAGCAGGCCATCGGGGATAAGCATACGGTCCTCGCCGGCGATCTTGCGTTTCTTGTCCACATAGCCGATCTCCATGGTACTCGCGCGCACGATGGCATAGCTCGGCACCTTTTGCGAGGGGTTCGGCAGAATGGCGTAGTGGCGCGCGATGTCGTTGCGTACCTCCCCCTCCTCGCGGCCCACTTCGTGCATAAAAGCCTGCTTGGAGCCCAGCAGCATCACGGCAAACCAGCGGGCATCCTCATCGTCGTCAAAATCGGCCACGAGCACGTCGGTGGACTCGGCTTTCTCGGCTTTGGTGAGCTCGGAAGAGATGAACTCCGCAATCTGCTGCGACAGGTCCACGAACTCGCGCTCGCCAAAGAAATAGCCCTTGAGCTCGCCGCCAAACGCAGAGTTCTCGGCAAACGTGGCACGTTTATTGTCGGCCGAGGTTCGTGCGCGGCGCAGATGCGTGGTCACGAAGTTGCGCACGGTACGGCTTTCGATATCGAGCTCGCGCTGGCTCATAACGTTAACGGCAGAGTCAAAGTCCAGGATATGCAGAATCGCGTGATTGATTTTCATATACGGCATTCCGTTCTAGATCGATTTCGGCACGAACCAGTATAGCGGTCGAGCCCGCCCCAAGCGCATCGAAGATTGCTGCATTGGGGCCAGGTTTCTCTGCACCAATGGTTAACGCAGGAGCTCGGACTGCCAGGCCTCGAGTTGTTCTGCCAGACTCTTACCGGCAGCGGACATGTCGATCTGAGGGCGTTTGGGCAGCAATGCACATCTAAGGATTGCCGCGATGGTCTGCGAAACAAAATGGCGCGTATCCTTGTCAAAGCCTTGGGCGGCCCGGAGCATCACAGGCAGGTTCTCGCGCATGTTCCCGGCGATATCCGCAAAACGTTCGGCGCCCGTAGCCTCAAACACGGAGAACAACGCTTCTACAAAACGCTCGCGCTCGCCAGGTGACACTGCAAGCAGCATCTCGCGAATAGAGCCATCAACATATCGCGCGCCAGCAGACAGGCGTTCGCAATACACAAAATCGCAGCCGTCGACCACCCAGCTAAAGGGATTGTGTTGCAGCAGGCTAAACTCGGTGCTTTCGACGATAGCGTAGTCCTCTTGCGTCTCGAACATCATGCCGAAGATCGAAGACTGGGGCAGGGTTTTATCGATACGACCAGAAAGGCTCGCAAAGGCGTCTCCGTTCAGAAACTCCTCGACAAAGCCAGGGCCATCGTGGGAGAAGACCCGCTCAATCCGGTTACGAGCACCGCTTGAGCACATCGCTGCACCATACACAGCCAGATTTCCGCCCTTGGAATGGCCTCCGCACAAGAGCGGCCCGTCAATCGCATCCGCCGCCTCGTCCACATAACGCGCCGCGGATTCCTGGGCCGGCACAGGACACCGGAACGCCATGTTAAAGTCCTCTTTCCAGCCCACAATCGTGCTGTCGGTCCCCCGGAAGGAAAGATAGCTAAACCCCGCCGGAAACCGGAACGCCATGGCTGCAAACTGCTCTGTCGCCACCACATCGCTCACGGCACGATAGCCGCAAACGTGCACGCCACGGTAGCGAGGGCTTGCTGCCACGGCCTCCAACAAGGCCCTGCTCCCCTCTGGATCCCACAAGTCGTCAATCATGTCCCGGTAGCACTCGGCACGCAGCAGCTCGCGTACGTCTAGGCCCTGCCAGTTCGTCAGCTCCGCCATATCGCCCGGCAAACGCAAATAGGACAACCACGCAAAGACGAGGCTATCCACCGCGCAGAACGGCCTCTCCTCAAACGGATCAAACGCCGTCTGGGCATAGGTTAAAAAATTAGGCGAATCCGACATGACCCTCCCATCAACTATGGTGCATTGGGGTCAGGTTACCTTGCACCAAAAAGGCGCCCGGGTCACATGGATCCGGGCGCCTTCATTGTAGCCTGTTGCTCAAACGAGCCGCATTTAGCAGGAGAAGTCGACGCTGTCGATGATGTCCTTGAGGGCCTTTGCAGAGGCGGTGAGCTCATGCTGCTCGCCATCGTTCAGCGGCACGGGGACGCGGCAGACGACGCCGTCGCGGCCAACGACCGTCGGCATGGAAATGGCAAGATCGGACAGGCCATACTCGCCCACCATGAGCGAGGAAACGGGCAGAACGGTCTGCTCATCGCGCATGACGGCAGTGCAGATGCGCTTAACGGCCATGGCGACGCCGTAGTAGGTGGCGTGCTTCTTCTCGATGATGGTGTAGGCGGAGTTCTTGACGTCCTCGGCGATGCGCTTCTCGGCAGCCTCATGCTCCAGATGACCGTGAAGCTCGCAGAAGGTGTTCAGCGGCACGCCGGCAACCTGGGCGCTGGACCAAGCGACAAACTCGGAGTCGCCGTGCTCACCCATGACATAAGCCTGAACGTCGCGCGGGTCAACCTCGACGTGAGCGCCGAGCATCTGCTGCAGACGGCCGGTGTCGAGCACGGTACCGGAGCCGATGACATGGCCCTCGGGCAGGCCGGACATCTTGATGGCGGCGTAGGTCAGAACGTCGACCGGGTTGGAGACGATGAGCAGAATGCCGTCGAAGCCGGACTTCTTAATCTCGGGGATAATGGACTTAAAGATGTTAACGTTCTTGTTGACCAGGTCCAGGCGGGTCTCGCCGGGCTTCTGGGCAGCGCCAGCGGTGACGACGATCATGGCGGCGTCGGCGACATCGGAATAATCGCCAGCGTAGATCTTCATCGGCTCGGCAAACGTCATGCCGTGCGCAATATCCAGAGCCTCACCCTCAGCGCGGTTCTTGTCCACGTCGATGAGAACCATCTCGGAGAACAGACCACTCTGCATCAGCGCGAACGCCGAAGACGAACCGACGAAACCGCAGCCGACAATAGCGACCTTCTTCTCGTTAACCATTAGAAACTCCCATCTCTCTCCACAAACAAGCCGCCCGGGAACGACCCGAGCGGCTTGCCGTAATCCCAATACATCCAATCGGGACTTTGATTATGCTCCTATTCGCAGCCAAATATCGACCGTTTGCCGAAATTATTTGCAGAATTCGTAAAATAACTGCACGAAATCGGTTTCGAGCTATTGACGAGCCGAAATAGCTTTCTAATACAGGCCCGCTTCGCGGATGGCCTCGACAGCCAAAGCGATCTGGTCGGGCGGCAAAACCAGCGCCATACGCACGTGTCCCTCGCCCGAAGGACCAAAGCTCGCGCCCGGCGTCACCACAACACCGGCCTTCTCCATGAGCTCCTCGCAAAACGTCATGGAATCGGTGCGACCACCGGGAAGCTTGGCCCACACAAACATGGAGCCATGCGCGTTGGGACGCTCCCAGCCCAGGCCCTCAAGACCGTCGCACAGGGCATCGCGACGCTCCTGGTACTTCAAACGCTGCGCCTCGACCTCATCACGCGGACCGTTCAGGCAGGCGATAGCAGCCTTCTGGATCGGGAAGAACATACCGAAGTCGATCTGGCTGCGTAGCTTGGCAAAGGCAGAGACCACGTCCTCGCGGCCGACCAAAAAGCCGATGCGAGCACCGGTGACGTTAAACGACTTGGAGAGCGAGAAGAACTCAACGCCCACCTCGAGCGCACCGGGATACTGCAAGAAGCTGCCGCCCGGCTCGCCGTCGAACACGATGTCGGAGTACGCGTTGTCATGGACGATGAGCAGGTCGTGCTCGCGGGCAAAAGCGATGATCTCCTCGTAGATCTCGGGCGTGCCCACCGAGCCCACCGGGTTGGCGGGCAGCGACACGATCATATACTTGGCGCGATCGGCCACTTCGGGATCGATGCCCGCCACATAGGGCAGGTAATTGTGCTCGGCAACCAGCGGATAGTACTCGAGCTTGGCATCGGCGATCTTGGCACCCGCCTCAAAGACCGGGTAGCACGGATCGGGAACCAAAATAGTGTCGCCCGGATCGAGCAGGGCCAGGCCCAAATGGCCCACGCCCTCCTGCGTGCCGTTGCACGACTGCACCATGGACGGCGTAATGCCGGAGACACCAAAGCGACGCTCATAGTAATCGCACACGGCTTGCTTGAGTTCGGGCAGGTCGCGCAGGGCGTACTTCCACATCTCGGGATCCTGGGCGGCTTGTGTGAGCGCCTCCACCACGTGGCCGTACGGCTTAAAGTCGGGCGTGCCCACGCTCATGTTGTAAATGGTCTTGCCCTGAGCCTTCAGCGCGAGCAGTTTGTTGTTGAGCGAGGCGAAGACCTCCGCGCCAAAGCGGTCGAGACGCTGCGATGCCTGCATGGTGCCACCTTTCGATATGAAAAACGCGGCGCTCCGACAAGAGCGCCGCGCGATACGGGCCATCAGATTGCAAAAGTGTAACGCTTGCAACCCTCGTATTGGTTCAATTTAGCCAACCTTAGTCAATTGCATTGAGCGCATCGATCTGCGCAAGCCACAGACGCGAGCTGGCGTCACTCGGCATACGCCAATCGCCGCGCGGGCTGAGCGTCACCGAGCCCACCTTGGGACCATCGGGCAGGCAGCTGCGCTTAAACTGCTGAGCAAAGAAGCGACGGTAGAACGTACGCAACCACGTGTGGACGGTCTTGGCGTCGTAGACGCCCTCGAAGCTCTTGAGCGCCATGCGGTAGATCTTGCCCGGCTCAAAGCCAAAACGCAGCAGGTAGTAGAGGAAGTAGTCGTGCAGCTCGTACGGGCCCACCAAATCCTCAGTCTTCTGCGCAATCTCGCCGTCGCCCGTGGGCGGCAGAAGCTCGGGGGACACCGGTGTATCGAGGATGTCGAGCAGCGTCTCGGCAATACGCCCGCCAAAGACATCGGCAGCATAACGCACCAGATGGCGCACAAGCGTCTTGGGCACGCTCGCGTTGACGGCATACATGCTCATGTGGTCGCCGTTATAGGTAGCCCAACCGAGTGCCAGCTCCGACAAGTCGCCCGTGCCGATGACAAAACCGCCAGCCTGGTTGGCCAGATCCATCAGAATCTGCGTACGCTCGCGGGCCTGGCTGTTCTCGTAGGTCACGTCCTGCACGGTCGGATCGTGCTCTATGTCCTTGAAGTGCTGTTCCACAGCCGCGTGGATCGAAACCTCGCGGAAGCTCACACCCAGGTCGTGAGCGAGCGACTCGGCGTTGGACTTAGTGCGATGCGTCGTGCCAAAGCCGGGCATGGACACGGCTGTGATACCGGTGCGCGGCAGCCCCAGTGCATCGAAGGCGCGAACTGTCACGAGCAGTGCCAGCGTGGAGTCCAGGCCGCCCGAAAGACCGATGACTGCAGCCTTGGTACCCGTATGGGCAAGGCGGGTCTTGAGGCCGGCGGTCTGCAGGTCGAGGATGGTCTCGCAACGCTCGGCCAGGTCGCCATGGTCGGCCGGCACAAAGGGCGCACGGGGGAAGACACGGTCGATATCGCAGGCATCGCGCAGGACAGGTTCGTCTGCCAGCACGCCCTCAAACGAAAATTCAACGGTCGTGGCCTCCGGCGCATCGTCCGCGCGCGTCCACGTCGTCGAGCGACGGCGCTCGGCAACCAGACGGTCAAGATCGACATCGGCGACGGCCATATCGCAGGTAAGCAGTTTGGTGGCGGCGAGCTTGGAGCCGTTTTCGTAGGTAAGGTTCTCGCCTGCAAAGACCATATCGGTCGTGGACTCGCCCTCGCTCGCATCCGCATAGGCATAGGCGCAGTACAGGCGCGCACTCTGATTGGAGATGAGACTGCGGCGATAGTCTGCCTTACCGATAATCTCATCCGAGGCCGACGGGTTGAGAATCACCGTCGCACCGGCAAGCGCCATCTCGGTCGAAGGCGGCGCCGGCACCCACAGGTCCTCACAGACCTCAACGCCCAGCACCAGGTCCTCGGCGCCCTCATCACAGCAGCGGTAGACAAGCCCCGAACCCAGCGGAACCGGACCCTGACCGGCAAATTCAACCCACACGGGATCCGCAGGCGCCGGAGCAAACCAGCGGCGCTCGTAGAACTCGCCATAGTTGGGCAGATACTTTTTGGCCGTAAGACCCAAAAGCTCGCCCGCGCAGCACACGGCGGCGCAGTTGTAGATATTCTCGGCAACTGCAACGGGAAGACCGATGGTAAAGACAATCGGCAGCTCACGAGTCTCGTCGAGGATATGTACCAGAGCGGCCTCACAGGCATGCAGCAGCGTGCGGTTATGGAACAGGTCGGCCGCGGTATAGCCGCACAAGTTGAGCTCGGGCAGCACCAGCGCGCGAACGCCGCGCTCGGTAGCCTCGCGAACAGCCGCCAGCGCAACCTCGGCATTGCCTTCGACATCGGCCACGCGAATCTGCGGCGACGCCGCCGCCACACGCAAAAAGCCATCAGACTGAGAAAGGTGAAGATTCATAAGAATGCTCCCGTGCGTAGACGCCATTCACAACAATTAGCAAGCCCTATTGTAGTTCAACCGCCGGGTGCAACCGCATCCCACCAACTTGGTGAGCTATTGATGAGTTGATGGTATCTGTTAAATGTCACGTACGATTCACATCTGGTGGGTACCCTGATGGCTACATGAAACGAAGCAGATTTACACCGGGAGGGTCCCGCATGACAACCAAGTACACCGACGCGCCGCGCACACGCGTCATGACACCGGCCGCGCTCAACAACGGCGTTCACGAAAACCATTCCATCGGACAGACCATGGCCATCGCGCCCAAAAAGGGCCTGTTCGACGACATTTCCATTCCCCAAATCATCGCCGGCGCTGCAGCCGCCGCCACGAGCGTCGCGCTTGCTTCCAAAATCGGTATCGCCGGATCGGTGATCGGCGCCGCCGTGAGCTCGGTCATCACCGTTGTGTCCTCGCAGGTCTACCGCCACTTTATCTCTGCCAGCGCCAAAGCCCTCAAAGGTACGCACGCCGACGTCGACTACCCCGCCGGCGCCTATGAGCCCGTTGAATTTAATGCCGAGGAGCACCTGGGCGGCGCCGCGACTACGCAAGAGATGCGCCAGATTGCGGGGCGCGCGACCACGGCACGCGTCGCTCCCAACAGCCTGCGCGCCAAGGCGGCGGCAGAGCGCAGCCAGACGCAAAAGAAGGTCATCATCTTCTCGATCGCCATCGCCATCGTCGCGGTCATCGCCTGCACCGGTGCCATCCTTATCACCACCGCCGGTGAGGGTCTGGGCGAGCGTCCCGAGCCAATCCTTTCGTCGCGCACGACCGAGCACGACGCGGATAACACCGGTCAATCGCAAAGCCAGCAGGACGACTCGCAGGGCGCCTCCGCATCCACCGACTCGTCCTCGAACACCCCCGATCAGTCGCAGAGCGCTGATTCCTCTGCGAACAGCGGCGGCACGCAATCCAGCACGACCGACTCAAGCCAAACGACTGACGGCTCTCAACCGAGCACAGGCGACCAGACGAGCGGCAATGCATCGGGCACGGGATCTACCGACAATAGCAACACCAACAGCTCGAGCGGAACCGCTTCCGGCACGGCATCAGACAGCTCGAGCCAAGACACGGCATCGGGCAACTAAGCACGTTTGCCCCTCATAGATAACCGACCTGCATAACGGGCGCGAACCGGCAACGGTCGCGCCCGTTTGCCTTGGGCGACGAGATGGCAAGCCCCGCGCGATGGTAAGATGCTTTGGTGTGTAAAGAGGAGATTTGCCATGAGCAAGACAATAGTTAAGCCCACGCTATCGCTGGGCAACCACATCTATCTGTATCGCCTGCTGCGCGACGCGATTGGGTGCGGCAAGCAAACGTTTATGACGCAGGTCGAGGAGGCACTCGCCGCTGGTGACATGGTCGCATATGACCTGGGCTTTGAGTCCACGCGCGAGCTGCTCGAGGAGCTCGACGACTGCATTAAGCTGACTGTCTTTAAGGGCGGTCGCCTGTATGCCACCGTCATCGCCAACGAGGCTTGGGATGCCGCCCTTGCCAAAGGCGAGGACAAGCCCAAAGCTGCCAAGGGCGCCAAGCAGTCCTACAAAAAGAAAAAGCGCGGCGAGAAGGACCTCAAGGCCGTGCGCCCCAAGCACGTTAAGCGTCCCGAGCCCGAAGCCATGGTTGAAGTCGTGCCGGAACCCGAGCCCGAGACAGAGATCGAAGTCGCTATTGAGGTAACGGCAGAAGCCGAAACCGAAATCGCTGCCACGACCGAGCCCGTAGTCATATCCGAGCAGGAAGCCACTGCCGAGCTCAACGAGGCTCCCAAGTCGACAGCCGAAGAAGCCGCTAACCTATCCGAAACGCCTGCGTTCCAAAACAGCGATGTCTTTGGCGACGAGGCTGAGGACAATCAGCCCGAAGAGCCCACAGAACAGGACGCTGCCGAGGCGGCATCGGAGCCCGAGGTACCGCAGCCTGCCATCTCGCTCACGGTCGTCTATGACCCCGAGAACGCCAACGCCGGCATCACCACCATGGCATCCACGCCCATCGAGGCAAAGCCGTCTATCGAGGCGGAGGACGCCCCAGAAGCCGATGCCAAAACCGAGACTGAAGACACATCCGTCTCCGTGGAACCGACAGATTCCGCAGTTAATCCGGAACCGGTGCCTGAGTCTGTACCCGTCATCGAGTCCACATCCGCACCTGTACCGGCTCCGGTCCCCGCGCCCGCAGCACCGACCATCCCTGAGGACTTCCCCGTCGATTTCGCAACCGAGGTCTTCTGCCCCGGCCCGCTTCTGCACCAGTTGTCGACCTATCTCCCCTACGGCGCCGATACCCTCGGCATCGTCGGCGAGTACTACTGGATCGCCCGCGAGCGCGGTACTATCGAGGCCGCGCGAAACCGCGCAAGCTTCCCCCTGCGCTACACGCAGGCCGGCGAGCGCCACGAAGTTACCGTGCGCGTCCGCCGCAACACCACCGGTGGCCTCGGATCCACCTGGGCCATCGATAAAGTCGAAGAACCCGGGCAGTAACGACAAACGGCTCAAATCCAAATCAGGATTTGAGCCGTTTTTATTTGTTGATGTTGCGTAACCAACAGCGAGCGGGCCGCAAGTGCCCCAGGTTGCCGTGAAAGAGGAGCGACGCGTACTTCGATACGCGAGCGACGGCTTGAACGGCAAGATGGGGTGCTTGCGACCCGCGCGGCGTCGAGCAGTTACGCGGTTTGGAAAACCGCGTAACGATCTAGTCGCGCGTCAGCTTACGGTGAATACGATGCGGCTGGGCTGCATCCTCGCCCAGGCGCTCGATGCGGTTGGCCTGATAGGCCTCGAAGTTGCCCTCGAACCAATACCAGTTGCCCGGATTCTCGTCGGTGCCCTCCCACGCCAGAATGTGCGTGGCAACGCGGTCCAGGAACATACGATCGTGGCTAATGACCACCGAGCAGCCCGGGAACTCGAGCAGCGCCGCTTCGAGCGAGGACAGCGTCTCGACGTCGAGGTCGTTCGTGGGCTCGTCGAGGAGCAGCAAGTTGCCGCCCTGCTTGAGCGTAAGCGCCAAGTTCAGACGGTTGCGCTCGCCACCGGAGAGTACGCCAGCGCGCTTCTGCTGGTCCTGGCCCTTAAAGCCAAAGCTCGCCACGTACGCGCGGCTCGGAACCTCGGTCTCGCCGACCATCATGTGGTCTAGGCCGTCCGAGACGACCTCCCATAGGTTCTTATCGGGGTCGATGCCGGAACGGTTCTGGTCGACGTAAGAAATCTTGACGGTCTCGCCCACCTCGAGCTCGCCCGAAGTCAGCGGCTCCAAACCCACGATGGTCTTGAAGAGCGTAGTCTTACCCACACCGTTGGGACCGATGACGCCCACGATGCCGTTACGCGGCAGGGTGAACGAAAGGTCGTCGATGAGCACGCGGCCATCGAACTCTTTGTGCAGATGATGGGCCTCGAGCACCTTGTTGCCCAGACGCGGGCCCACAGGGATGCGAATGTCAGTCCAGTCGAGCTTCTGGCTTGCGCGCGCCTCAGCCTCCATCTCCTCGTAGCGGGCCAGACGGGCCTTGTTCTTGGCCTGACGGGCCTTGGGCGAGCTGCGCACCCACTCGAGCTCGGCCTCCATGCGCTTGGCGAGCTTGGCGTCGCGGTTGCCCTGTGCCTCGATACGGGCGGCCTTGGTCTCCAGATACGTGGAGTAGTTGCCCTTGTAGGGATAAAGGTGACCGCGGTCGACCTCGCAGATCCACTCGGCAACGTTATCCAGGAAGTAGCGATCGTGTGTGACGGCAAGCACCGCGCCCTGGTAGTTGTGCAGGAAGTGCTCGAGCCACAGGATCGACTCGGCGTCCAGGTGGTTCGTGGGCTCGTCGAGCAGCAGCAGGTCGGGAGCCTCGAGCAGCAGCTTGCACAGGGCCACGCGACGGCGCTCGCCGCCAGAGAGCACGTTGACCGGCATGTCGGAATCGGGCAGCTGCAGGGCGTCCATGGCCTGGCCGAGCTTGGAATCGATATCCCAGCCGTCGGCGGCGTCAATCTCGTCCTGGAGCTTTCCCATCTCGGCCATGAGGGCGTCCATGTCGCAGTCCGGATCGCACATCTCCTCGCCGATCTTGTTGAAGCGATCGACCTTGGCGATCATGTCGCCAAACGCCATGCGCACGTTCTCGATGACGGTCTTGTCGTCGTCAAGCGGCGGCTCCTGCTGCAGGATGCCCACGGTGTAGCCGGGGGTAAGCCTGGCATCGCCGTTGGAGACCTCCTCGATGCCGGCCATGATCTTGAGCAGGGTCGACTTGCCCATACCGTTGGGGCCCACGACGCCGATCTTGGCACCGGGGTAGAAGCTCAGGGTCACGTCGTCAAGGATCACCTTGTCGCCATGGGCCTTACGAGCCTGATACATCTGGTAGATAAACTCTGCCATTTGCCTGTTTTATCCTTTCTACCTGCTGTTTCTCTATTCTTGTTTCGCTTTAGTAGAAACGAAATGAGGAAATCAGCTCTGAAACGTAACGAAAAAGGGGCATGGTTGCCCATACCCCCTAATACTACCTGGGAAAAATCCCCCAGAACATACCATGAACTGCGTACGCTAGTTTTCCGCAACCTTAACGAACAGCCCGCTGAGATTTGCGCCACAGCAGATACGAGTAGACGTAGACGGCTCCGACCGAACCAAACGCCAGAACCGCAATCACCGCGGCGACGACTTCATTCGAAAGCACCGCACCTGCCACGCCCATCGCAATCAGGCCAACACCCAGCACCATAAAGCAGGCACCGCCAAAGCGCTGCGTACGGCGCCAGTTCTCGGGATCGGCAAGCGCCCAAGGCGTCTTGATACCGAGCGTATAGTTCTGCTTCACACGCGGCAAGTAGTTGCCTACGCCGATGAACAGCAAACCGATAGCACCGGAAATCAGCACGTTGACCGAACCGACCGCCGGCACCACGCCCCAGACCGTAAGCTCTCCCAGCCAGCTTACGGCACACATGAACAAGGTAAAGGCGATTACGAAGCCCTGATAGAACTTGCCCGAGGTTCGATATGCCTCACCTTTGGGATCGATGCGCGGCACCACGCGGAACATTGCGAGAAGCGCCAGCGGCAACGCGCCGAGCGCCGATGCCATCCAGCTAGGACCCCAACCGTCGACAGCGTCGTTCGCGCCCCAGTGCGTGGGAATCTGCGCAGGCAAGCTCGGCATCACCCAGAGATGCGCGGCAACATTAATAGCGCAGACCACAACAAGCATGGCCCACGCGCGCGACGATACCCCCGTGGCGTGAATGCCCTTGTTTTCGTTATTCATCCTTATCACCTTCCGTGTTTGTAAAGCCCATAAACCAACCGATCAAGTCCTGCATGACGGTGGTGTTTAAGCTGTAAACGATGTTTTGGCCATGACGTTCGTCGGTCACCAACCCGGCGTTTTTGAGCGTCGCCAAATGATGGCTCAATGACGGCTTGCTGATGTCAAAATGCTCGGCAAGCTCCCCAGCCGTGCGATTGCCCTCGCGCAGCAGTTCCAAAATGTGACGCCGTGTAGGATCGGTCAGCGCCTTAAAACCCTCTCCCGGCATAAGACCTCCTCTCATCATCTCTCATGACGTGCACACTATACTCAATATTTAGATGTTTGTCTAACTATCAAATCGCAATGCTTCAAACCACATCAAAGCAAACGCCATCGCAACCTATGGGCGATTACCTATAATGGCGATAGCTAAAACACGACCTGCTTCCCCATCGGAGGATATTAATGACCGAAACCACAGCCGCAACTCCCATCGAGACACGCGACACCAAGCTCGAGATCATCATGGGCCGCGAGGCACTCGACAAACTCGCCGCCGCCACGGTGCTGGTGCTCGGCTGCGGAGGTGTGGGCTCCAATTGCTGCGAGGCACTTGCCCGCGGCGGCATTGGTCATTTCGTCATTCTGGATAAGGACATCATCGCGCCCAGCAATATCAATCGCCAGGCCATCGCCTTTCAAAGCACCATCGGCAAGTGCAAGGTCGATGTTATGGAAGCCATGATCCACGACATCAATCCAGCCGCTACCGTCATCAAGCGCACCGAATACCTGTTGAGCGACAATATCGACGAATTTTTCGCGCGCGTTTTGGAGCAGACGGACGGCAAGCTCGACTACGTCGTCGACGCCATCGACACCATCTCGGCCAAGCTCACCATTGCCAAATATGCTCAGGACCACGACATTCGTTTGGTTAGCTCCATGGGCGGGGCCAACAAGCTCCATCCCGAGTGCCTCCGCTTTGCCGACATTTTCGATACGGTACGTGACCCCATGAGCCGCATCATGCGCAAAGAATGCAAGAAGCGCGGAATCAAGAGCCTGCATGTACTGTTTAGCTGCGAGGAATCGGTTAAGACACAGCCCCGCGACCCTTCCAACATCCACGAGCGCACCGAGCTGGGAACCGCCAGCTTTATGCCGCCCATCATGGGCCAGATGATTGCCGGCGAGGTTATCCGCCAGATCAGCGGCCGCGGCACTGAGCGCGTACGCTCCGATGGCCAACGTCTGGACTAGCGGAGCGCACCGAGATGGAGCCCCGGTTATTTGATGCACACTGCCATCTTGATTTAATGGCTCACCCGGACGCCGTTGCCGATGAGGCGACGGCGCTGGGCTTGGGTCTATTTGACTGCGGCGTCAATCCGCGCGACTTTTCGGCCGCAAACGAGCGCGCCTGTCGCCAACCAGGCATCATCGCCGGCGTTGGGCTTCACCCCTGGTGGCTCGCCGATGGCCACTGCGGTTTTGTCGAAGTCAATCTGCTTTGCGAAGTTGCTGCCCAAGAACGCTACATCGGCGAAGTCGGACTCGACTTTTCCGCGCGCTTTGCTGGAAGTGAGCCGCTACAAATACAGGCACTTAACCGGCTCTGCGATGCGCTCGTGCAGCATCCTCTTACCGGGCGCGTGATATCAATTCACGCCGTTCGTTCGGCAGGAGCCGTACTGGACGTCCTCGAATCGCATGGACTACTCATCCCAAACCCCGACTCCCCCGTTATCATCTTCCACTGGTTTAGCGGTACTTCGGACGAACTCGTCCGCGCGCGTAATGCGGGCTGTTATTTTTCCGTCAACGAACGCATGCTCGCATCTAAACGAGGACGCGAATACGTACGACAAATTCCACTCGATCGTTTACTGCTCGAGACCGATGCACCAGCGGAGGCAAACGCAGAAATAAGCGCACAGTCACTCATCAGATCGCTCGAAAGCGCCTCAGAACACGTCGCCTCGCTCAAAAAATGCGACGCAAAGCATATTGAGTCGGCGGTTTTAGCGAATGCACACTCTGTTTTTAGCCTTCGCTAACCCCTGTGGTCAAAAAACGTCAAATATGAGTACTGCTAGCGAAATGGATACATTACCCTGAGCTTTCCGACCACCAGAATAATCTACGATTGTCCATTAACTAACACTTTTACAGTCACTCATCCTGCATTTTCGCAATCTTAAACCCCTCCAAACGCTCAAATCACGTCTGAAGGGGTCGATTTTGCTGCGACTAAATTAGTCACAGTACTCATATTTGGCTTTTTTGACCACCGAGTCACGGGAAGGCACCAATACAGCTCCCCGGGACAGCTCGGCTATTCGACGATTGGTGCTCCGTGGCCCCAAGAACCTTCCATGCCGCACACGGTCGAGGCAAACCCGGCAGCAAAGTCGAGCGCGCGCTCGATGGCCTCGGCGCCATCCTCACCACGCTTGGCGGAATCGAGATAGCACATCAAAAACGAGGTGAGGAACGAGTCGCCCGCCCCCATGGTGTCCTTCATGTCCGTTACCGGTTTAGCCAGCTGGCGGTAATAACGCTCGCCGTCGTAAGCAATGCAGCCCTCGGCGCCCGCCGTAGCCGACACAAAACGCGGACCCAGGCCCTTCACCCATGCCAGACGCTCGCGAATCTCGTCCTCACTCGCGGCATCCGCCGCACTAAAGAAAGCGAAATCGACGTAGGGCGCAATCTGCTCGTAGTACTCGTCGGTGGAGTCATCCGAAAAGTCAAAAGAGACCGTGACGCCCGCAGCCTTCAGCTTGGGCAGCTCGCGCTCGGTAAAGCAATAGTTGCCCGAATGAACCACATCGAACTGCTTCATGTACGAAAGGTCAAAGCGATCGAGGACATAGCGCGCATCGCCACGGATACCGCCCTCGTTGGAGCCAAGGAAGACACGGTCACCGTCAACGACGGTCACGCGAGCCGCTCCGTTCTCGCCAATCATCTGCTCGCACTTGTCAAGCTCGATACCTTCATCCTCGAGGCTTGCAATGACATGCTCGGCAGCGGCGTCATTGCCAAAAATGCCCATGTATGCGGAGCGTGCGGCACCGCATTTCTTGGCATAAACGGCGAAGTTCACCGCATTGCCGCCGGGATACATGGTGTGGATATGCTCGTAGCGATCGACGACGTTGTCGCCAAATCCGAGCGCGTTAACGTTAAATGCCATGGCCTTTGCCCCTTCTAGTACTCGACAACACCCATATAGCGACGGAAATCGGGATCGTGATCAAACACCTTGCCGCGTGCAGCACGCAGCTCGCAGTTCATGGCGTAGAACAGCACCGGGTCCAGATAGGCACGGACGCTCGCCGGCACGGCTTCCATACCGTACTCCTTGGCATCGAGCACCATCAGCGTATCGGTATGCGTCTTAAGGAACGCCAGGGCGCGCTCGTCCATAGCACGGCACTCGCTGGAGCCCATCTGCAGGAAGTAAAAAACGCCATCCTGAGTAGCCTCGAAGGGGCCGTGGAAGTACTCGGCAGAGTGGATGTAGCTACAGTGCTGCCACTGCATCTCCATAAGAGAGCAGATAGCGAAACCGTAGGTCTGGCTAAAGTTGGGACCGCTGCCCAGAATGTAGAAGAACTCGTGCTCCTGGCAAAGCTTGGCAAAGCGATCGCCCAGCTCGGCATTTACCTTCTCGCGTGCCGGGGGAAGAATCTTATCCATCTCGGCGATACCGGCATACATATCGGCAAGATCGGCGTAGCCCTCCTGCTGATCGAGCAGCTCGGCCGCAAGCGACAGCGAAATGCCAGCGGGGACCTCGGCCTGCGGCACGCCCTCGCCCCACGGGTAGACCCACGTGGTCCACTTGCCGGAGTCGATCTTGGATCCAGCGTTGTCGGTCTGGGCGATCACCGTAGCGCCGGCAGCAAGGGCAATCTCGCAGTCCTCGACGACCTCGGGGGTGTTGCCACTGTGGCTACAAGCGATGACCAGGGACTTCTCGCCCAGACGACGCGGACGCATGATATCGAACTCGCGAGCCGTATAGATATACGAAGTGAAGGTGGTTGCCTCGCGCTGCAGAAGCTCATGAGCCGGGATCAAATCGATCATGGAGCCACCGCAAGCAATCCAGTAGACGCTGTCGAACTTGCCCTTCTCGGCAATTGCCTCTTTGATCAGATCGTGTGCGTTCATATCCAGTTCCTTTCTTATTTGGCCCGCAATCAATGACGTTGGTTGCGTGGCCGATGGTTGTTTTAGTCAATCAGATATTTCTCGAATGCGGCCATGTTCTTGGCATCCGCCGCCGCCGGATCATCGTAGTAACGACCGTCCGTGATTTCCTGGCCCAGCATGCCGTCGAAACCATGGGCGTTGAGCGTGGCGACGAAGGCGTCCATATCGTGCTTGCCATCGCCCCACACCAGATGGCCATACGGGTCACCGTCGATAAAGTGCATCTCGTGAATTGCCCCATCACCAAAGGCGGCAAACCAGTCCTCGAGCGTCTCGCCTGCAACGCCCATCGCGGTTGTATCAACCATGGGCTGTAAGTACGGGCTCGCGACCTCGTCAATCATGCGCTTCGCATCGGAAACCGTCGTCACAAGGTTGCTCTCCTCGGGACGCAGGCTTTCCATCGTAAGCACCAGACCGTGCTCGCCGGCATACTCCGCCAGAATGGACAAGTGCTCGCGGCTGCGCTTCCAGGCTTCCTCGCGGTCCTCGTCCCAGTCGCCCCAGCCCGAGTTGACGGACATACGGTCGCACCCAAGTACCTCGGCAAGCTCAATGCCGTGCTTAAAGTACGCCAGGCTGCGCTGTTCATGCAGCGGTTTGCGTGCGCAGTACTGCCAAGGATAGACAACATTCTCGGGGCACAGAGTACGATACCTAAGCCCACGGTCTGCAGCCTTTTTCGCCAGGACCTCAGCCTCAAAGTAGCCCGTGTGGTCGAGCGTCACATGCGGCTCCGCACACCACAGCTCAATGGACTCAAAGCCCAAGCGCTGCTGCACATCAAGGAAGTAATCGAGCGACCACATGATGTAGTGGATATTCATGCCCGCAATCTGCTCGCGGCGCAGCGTCGGTTTGGATTCAGGCATCTTATGCCTCCTTATTTCGATCGAACACGATTTGTCCGTCCGACATCGTCATGTCAACCGCAAGATCACGTGCGTCGCGATAATCGAGGTCGAACACATCCCGATCGAGCACGCAGATATCGGCAAGCTTGCCAACCTCAAGCGTACCCAGCTCGTCTTCGCGCATCAGGTCGTACGCGCCCCCGGCAGTCCAAGCGCACAAGAGCTCGACAAGCGTCAGCGTGTTGACCTCATTCACGGGCAGTCCGTCGTCGAAGTATCCGCCGCACGCACTGTAGATTGACTCGCCCAAGCTCGGAATCAACAGCGGCAAATCCGTGCCACAGCACACTGTGCATCCGGAATCTTCCATGCCGCGGCGATTCCAGCTGTGCAAAAGTCGCGTCTCGCCAATTTGTCGACGCATCATCGACAGGCAATCCTCGCGCCGGTCCAGCGTCAGAATCTGCGGATAGACCTCGCAAATTCCACCTAACTTGCCAAACTTGACAAGATCGGTCGGGTCAGAGTTCTCGAGATCGGTAATCGCATGGCGACGAAGCATCCGTCCATGCTCGTCTCGAGGCAGCGAGGCATAGAGCGCCACGGTGCGACGAACGGCGCCATCGCCCTGGCAATGCAAGGAATATCGGAAGCCGTCAGCATCAATTGCACGCAGCTCGTTCTCAATCAGATCCCACTCTGGCTCCTCGACGACCGTCTTGCCGGCAGCGCCCGCATCGGCCGAGTCCTCATAGGGGTCTATCATCTCGGCAAGCCCCGCCCATACGCCGCGGTCGGTCATACGGTTGAAGCCAGAAAAACGAACGAACGGTCCCCGGAAGCGCTCTCGCGCCTCGCGGGCATATGCCAGATTTGCACCGGCGCCCACCGGCTGCGACATCATAGAGACGCGAACCGTCAGCTCACCAGATTCCTCACGGCGAGCCATTTCGTCGGCAAAGCCGTAGTAGTCATCAAACGCCATTTCCTTGATGGCGGTAACGCCGCGCTCGTTAAGCATGCTCATGTAGTCCGAATACCCGGCACGCACCTCGGGCAGCGCGAGGAAATCGCTCATCATGCGCCAGATCTTCTCGGCATAGCACGCCTGGGGTGTAAAGCCGTATCGCGCACTGGCGGCAGCATTGAGAACGCAGGTCTCCGCACCCGATGTAAAGCAGACGACGGGGATATCGCCAAAACAATCGTCAAACACAGCTGCCGTATTTGCGTTCTCGGCATCCGATGCCAACGTTTCGGGTAGGTTGTGGCCAAAAGCCGCCGCGCAATCCGGATGATCTTCTTTCCATGTACGCAAGAGCGACACGGCCTCTTTGGCATCAGCGATGCCGGACAGATCAGACCCCAACGTCCGCAGCGCCCAGCCTGTATAGAAGGTATGTACATCGATCAGGCCGGGCATGACGGTGCGGTCGCCCAGGTCAACTACCTCGTCCGCCTGGGTCAAATACGAAGCTACCTCACACTTGGTGCCAACAGCCTCAATTCGATTGCCACGGACCGCTACGAAACCTTCAAACGGCAGGTCCCCCGTACCGGTAAAGACGCTCTTAGACGTCAGGACCGTCAAACGATCAGACATCACAACCACCTACACCGGAAGCATGCCAGAGATTGCCGTTACAATCACGCCAAAGACGACCATGAAAATGAAGAACTTCCAAATGGTCTTCCACCATTGGCCAAACGAAATCCTAGCCACGGCAAGACCGGCGACCGTCATGCCCGCCACGGGGCTGATGGTGTTGATGGTCTGGTTGGCAAACTGGAGCGCGGTGACGGCTGCCTCGGGATTGAGGCCCATGAGCTCGGTCAGGGGGCCCATAACGGGCATGGTGAGCGCCGCCAGGCCAGAACTCGAGGGAACCAGCAAAGAGAGCAGGCCAAGGACGATATACATAAACGTGGTGTAGACGGCGGCGGGTGCGCCGGCGAGCGCGGTAGCGAGCGCCTGGAGGATGGTGTCGATGATCATGCCGCCCTCGGCGATGACCAGAATACCGCGAGCGATACCGATAACGATGGCAGCGTACGCAAAGTCGGCGAGACCCTTAACGAACTCCTCTGCGATTGTCTGCTGGTCAAGACCGCCCAGGATACCGGCAAGCAAGCCCATGCCAAGGAACACGGCGGAAATCTCATTCATGTACCAGCCCTGGGTAACAAGACCCCAGACGATAATGCCCATACCGCAAGCAAAATCGATGAGCACGAGCTTCTGACGGATAGTGAACTCTTCCTCGATGGAGGCATCGGTCACGGAAAACTCAATACGCTTGAGCTTATCGTCCTCGTACACAATGGACGACTCGGGGTTTTTCTTGACGCGCATGGCGTAGCGCATGGCCCATGCGATACCGACGGCAGTGAAGATAACCCAAGAAACGGCGCGCAGCCACAGTTGCGGATTACCCTCGATGCCAATGATGCCTTGGGCGATCAAAACATTAAACGGGTCGATGGTCGAAGCACAATATCCCAGGTTAGGACCAAGGAAGCAGATGATGAATGCCGTCATCGAGTCATAACCGATACCCATCATGATGGGAATGAAGATGGCATAGAACGGCAGGGCTTCCTCAGACATACCAAACGTAGTGCCGCAAATGGACAGCAATGTCATCGTGATGGGAATGATGAGGATGTCCTTGTTCTTGAGCTTTTTAATCACACGGCTCATGCCGGCATTCAAAGCGTTGGTCTTGGTGATGATCGCGAACGATCCGCCAATCAATAAGACGAACGCAACGACGTCGGCAGCCTCCTGGATGCCCTTGGTGGGCGCTTGCAGAACCGCGAAGATATCCTGGCCCAGATTGATGGTCTCGCCGGCCTCGGAATCGGTGTAGTTCTTATCGACCTGTTCATAGGTTCCAGCAACGGCGACTTCACGCTCGCCCGCCGCTGTCGAAATCGTCTTGCGCTGATACTGACCAGAGGGAACGATCCAAGTCAGGACCGCAAAGACAACGATCAGCAAGAACATGATCGTATAGACATGCGGTAATTTGAACTTAAAACGTCTGTTTGTCTTCTTCGCCTTCGTATCTGACATAGATACCTCCAAAGAACTCGAGACTGCATCGTATCTCGCTTCAACGTTTGCACAATGCAAACGTTCTATGACGTTCCATAGATTACCAGCAGCTTTTTCCTTCATCAAGATAATTTCAAACTGATTGCCGCAACGCGGTTGAACGGTTGCGTTTGCGCCGTGAACGGTATGGAAACGCCCGGTGAGATGATCCACCGGGTGTTTCCATTCGCAATGTCCTAGATGTCAAAAACGTAGCGAGACCCAACGATCCGCTGACGACCGATGATAAACGGCCGCCGCTGCTCATCGAAAAAGAAGGCTTCCATATAAAACAAGGGCTCGCCAACGGGAACTGCCAACAGTCGAGCGACCTCGGGCGACGCGCACGCGATCTCGAGCGTGCACGGGTCGGTAAACGCGGGCGTGCGGCCCGTCCGGTTGCGCACGAACTCAAAAATGGATTGGTTAGATAGAGGTGCCGTTGATAGATAGGCGTTGTCCTCGTAAACATATATGTTGTTCTCGAGCATGACAGGGACGCCATCGGCAGTGCGCACGCGCTCAACGCAAATCAAGTCAGTTCCAACGGGAACACCAAAGAACTGTGCTTCGGTGGAATCCGCCGGCAGTATCTTTCTCGAAATGACACACGCCCCCGGTTCCATTCCGTTAACGCGACATGCGTCCGAAAAACTCTGGACGTCATCCTTCTGGCGAATCTTGCGCTTAAGCTTGGGGGCATTGACAAACGTGCCTTTCCCCTGCCGCTTCGTTAGATAGCCCTGCTGGACGAGCTCCTCAATAGCGCGTCGCACGGTAACGCGGCCAACTTTATAGCTCTCAGCCAATTCGAATTCGTTGGGTATCCGCGCGCCCGCCTTGTAGGCGCCGGAGTTGATTTCGTTTTTGATGATATCAATAACCTGTTGGTACAGCGGTATCGCTGCTTTACCGTCAGTTGGCCCTTCAGTCGGTGGCATATACCCTCTCCCAGCACAATTAATTCTAAAACGGGCTTAAGGGCATTCAACAAGCCCTTAAGCCCGCATTAGCTTAAAGTATGCTAGGTGTCGCACCAAAATGTTGGCTATTTACTCATCAGACCCGAAAAACGCGCAACTACCGCGCTCCTAAGAAAGCGTGAGCAGCTCCGGCAGCTGGTCGATAATCTTGTCCGCGGCATCCTGGCTAAAGCCAAAGCGCTCCTCGCGCTTGGCAATGACTGTCAGGCCGGCTCGCTTGCCGGCAGTGATGCCAGGCACCGAATCCTCGACGCAGCAGCAGCGATTCGCGGGCAGCCCCAGCAGGTCCAGCGCATGCAGGTAGATGTCGGGCTCGGGCTTGCTCTCCTTAAACTGCTCGCCGCTCACCACATACTCAAAGGCATCCGACAGCCCGCATGCGTTGAGCACTTCCTCGATGCTATCCATGGGAGACGAGCTGGCAAGCGCCACGCGAACGCCACGGCGCGGCAGCTCTCGAATCGTATCCACGGCGCCTGGGTTAATCAAAGCCTGATAGTCGCGCGGACGCTTATGCGCCCACTCGTTCCAACGGGCCAACGCTTCCTCGCCAGTGAAATGCCCCTTACCGGCGCGCTCAAACCAATCGACCAGCATATGCAGGAAGAACTGGTGCGAAGTACCGACCTGCCCATTCAACTCCTCTTGAGTCAGGTTAAGCCCAAGCTCCTTGGCAAACGCGGCAGTCTCGCCCAGGTAGTAATACTCGGTATCGACAATCACGCCGTCCATGTCAAAGATAACGGCGTCGAACGGAAATGCGGACACGGCACCCTCCCTAACAAAAGGGCGCCCGCAAGCGGACGCCCGAGCCATGCACTATCGGCGATTCTAACCCAGCAGCTTATCCAGCGCCACCGCAATGCCGTCTTCGTTATTATTGGCGGTCACCATCTGGGCTACAGCCTTGACCTCATCGACGGCGTTGCCCATGGCAACACCGGTGCCGGCCCACTCAATCATGGACTTGTCGTTCTGGCCGTCGCCAAACGAGACGACCTCGCTGGCATCGATGCCGAGCTTGGGCAGGGCACCCTCGAGCGCGCGGGCCTTGTCGATACCAGGCGCCGTGTACTCAAAGTACCAGTCGGCCGTAAACATGCCCGAAAGCGTCTGGGTAAAGGGCGCATACATCTCCTCGTAATGCGCCTGCAGGTAGGCCGGATCGCCTGCCGTCAGCAGCTTGTCTACGGGATAAGTGTCCACGACCTCATGCAAGCTCTCGACCTCGCGGATCTTAAGGTCGCAGGCATCGCGCTCGTATTTGACGATATTCTTCTGCGAGCCGTCCGGCAGTGTAATCATGCAGCGATACGAGTCCTCTACATGCAGGTCGCGCCCGAGCGAGATCATGGGGATCACATCATAGTTTTGCAGGTGATCAATCAGACGGTGCAGTTCGTCAGCTGGCATGGCCTGGTCAAAAAGGACCTCATCGGTCTGAGCGTCGACAACATGCGCGCCATTGAAAGCGACTAGCAGACCGTCATGGTTTTGGAGGTCGAGCTCCTGTGCCAGAGCATGTAGCCCCCATGCGGGACGACCCGAAGCCAAGATGAGCTTAATGCCCGACTCCTGCGCCGCGAGCAGCTTTTCGCGCGTACGCGGGCTGATCACCTTCTGATCGTTGGTGAGCGTACCATCGATATCCATTGCGATGGCTTTAATTGCCATATGTGCCTCCTTGCATCGTTTTTATCGCGCACTATCTTATCCGAGCCGGGGCACGTTCGCACGGCGCGCGTATGACGGTTGCAAAACCACCCCATTTGAAACAAAGACAAAAAAGTACTTGCAAAGACGCGTTCCGACATATAAGTTGATAAAAGACCGCCGTTGCGGTTTTAAGTAGATCGAGCATATGAAGTTTGAGTTTTAGCGTGTAAGAGAAGGAAGATCGGCAAAGTACAACCCCAAACGCAATGACAACTTAATGAGGTAACTGCCACATGTGAGGCACCCAGGGCATTGCTGTCTCGATTTTGAGCACGATGCCTTCCGCCTTGCATGGGCCGTTCCATCCCGCCCCTGCAGCAACTGCCTCACGGGCTCATTGAAAACCGCATAGCACCCCAACGTCAGCACATCACCCACGGCAAGCACATCACTCACGACAACCAACACATCAACAAACAGCACGAACATCAACCGATTGGAGAAGCTATGACAAACCACCACGCTGAAGACGGCGATAAGAAAAGCATTCTGGATGCCCGCATTGAGCGAGCATATGCAAACGAATATGACGCCGCCTTTGCCGCCGCGACCATCAAGAACTACGCGTCGCTACCGCTCGCGACGATCTTGGCCGATCACCCTCAACTGCTGAAGCGCTGCACAAAGATCATGGGCGACCCCGACATTCGCAAGCTGACAGACCCCTATGCCCCAAAACGCGACAACGATTCGCACATTCTTACCGTAGGCTGCCTAGCCCATATGCTTACGGCGCTCGACACGAAACTCAAGCTCGAATGGGAACCCGACGAGCGTCATGAACTCGAAAGCAAGCGGAACACCCTGCGCACCGCACTGTTCCTTCCGTTGGACGGCCTCAAGCGCTGCAACGTCGAGCTCAATTCACAGGCGCGGCAAAAGCCCGGGACCACGGGGCAGAAAACTCCTAGACCCCATGTGGCCATCGTCGACCGCAACCGATATAACCGCATGACCGCGCACTTTTCTGCCGAGGGAGCAGCCATAAGGACGCTGATCGACCTGCTGTGCCTCCTGAGCATCAACGAACTATTTGAGGGCTATCTCGCCCTTGTTCCCGCGACGGCACCCAAGTCGGTAGCAAAGATCATCGAGACCTGCAGACGCCAGTTTGAGCGCCATCGCAATGGCAGCGAGATGAACGCCAGCATCGCGCAGTACTACGCGGCTCATTACAAAAATGACGGATGTGCCCCTATCGAGCATCAGCTGCGGCTCGCCTACACCACGCCCGTCGCAACGCTCCATCGCTTTGGAGCCCTTGGCGCTTGCGAGCCGCACGAACAGGCAGCCTGCCCCACAACCGAGCTCGATCTCAGGCTCGGACGAACCCTGTAGCCCGCCAGCCCCTCCGCGGGCAACAATCCTATTCCACAACACAACCAACAGAAAGGAGTCCTCATGGACACCAATCATTCCCCCATCATCAGCCCCCTCACCATGCGTGAATCCGCCCGAGGTATCACGCTCACCAGCATTTACGATGAGATGCTCGCCCGTCGCGAGCTCTCCGTCATGGGAAACATCGAAACCCCGATGGCCCACGACCTATGCCAGCAGATTCGTCTGCTCGATGCCACCGACCCCAGCCGCCCCATCACCATATTTGTCGCCAGCGCCGGCGGAAGCGTGCGATCGGGTCTTGCGATCTATGACGCCATGCGCCTCGCATCGTGCCCCATCCGCACCGTCTGCCTGGAATTCGCCGCGTCCATGGGCGCCGTGATCTTTATGGGCGGCGACGATCGCCGTATGGCGCCCCATGCAGAGCTCATGATTCATGACCCGCTGATCCCCCAGGGGGCAGGCGGCTCGGCACTTGCGTTGCAGGAAACCAGCCGGCGTCTCATGCAGACCCGCAAGACCCTCACGCAAATCCTCTCGGACCGCAGCGGCCTCACGCCCAAGCGCATCCAGTCCCTCACTGCAAAAGACACCTACCTTTCGGCCGAGCGCGCCGTCGAGCTCGGCTTTGCCCACGAAATTCTCTCGACCACCAAGGAGGTCGCCCATGTCTAACCTCGCCAGCCGCCTCGCCGCATCTGAGTCCGCATCGTCCACCATCCTCGCCAAGGATCGAACGCTCTCCTGCGACACCCGCCAAACGGGACTCAACAACAACGCACTTGTGATCGGCCCCTCGGGAGCCGGCAAGACCCGAAACGTCCTCAAGCCCAACCTGCTGCAAATGAACGCAAGCTACATCGTGCTCGACACCAAAGGCACGCTCTGTCGCGAAGTGGGACCCGTGCTGGCAGCCCACGGTTACCGCGTGCAATGCCTCAACTTCGCCGACCTCAACACCGTCCCGGCCCTTGCGCCCGGCATCGAGCGCTGCGGCTACAACCCCCTGAGGCACATTCGCCGCAAGGCGGACGGCAGGCCCAACCAGCAGGACATCCTCTCGGTGGCAAAGGCCATCTGCCCCATCGAGGACAACAACCAGCCTTTTTGGGATCATGCGGCGGCAAACCTGCTGTCGTGTCTTATCGCCTACGTCACCGAACAGCTACCCGCCGACGAGCAGACGATCAGCTCGGTCATCAAGCTGATCGAGCACCTGCAGGACGGTGCCACAGGTCGATTGTTTGACGACCTGATCACGACCGACCCCCAAAGCTATGCCCTCTCGCTATGGCGGCGCTACGCCATTACGCAAAATGCCGAGCGCATGCACGCGAGCATCGTCGGCATCCTTGCCGAAAAGGTCATGTGTCTGGGATTCGACGGTGCGGCACAGCTCTATCGTGAGTGCCATCAGGTGGACTTCGCTTCCATGGGACACACCCCCTGCGCCCTGTTTGTAACCGTGAGCGATATTGACCGCAATCTCGATCCGCTGACCGGCCTCTTTATTTCGCAGGCGTTTATGGGCCTCATTCGTGAGGCCGATAGGCAGCCCGACGGCAGCCTGCCCGTGCCCGTGCGCTTTATGCTCGATGACTTCGCAAATCTGCAGATCCCCCAGATCGACAACGTGCTCTCGATTATCCGAAGCCGCAACATCTGGGCAACGCTGCTGCTGCAGTCGACCAACCAGCTCGATGCGCTCTATGGCGAGGCACGCGCACGCTCCATCATGGGCAACTGCGACACGCATCTGGTGCTGGCGTTCCAGGATCCCGAGAGTGCCCGGGTGTTTTCAGACCGCGCCGACGCGCTGCCCAGCACGCTCATGGCGACGCCAATCGATCGCTCGTGGCTCTTTGTACGCGGTCGCACTCCCGAACAGGTCGAGCGCTTTAGGCTCGAAGACCATCCGCTCTACGGGGAGCTGCCCGAGGCGCAGCGAGGCCATGCGGAGGCCGAAATCTAGGCGCAGGGTTCTCGCAGCGCGCGGCGCCCCGGCGATGTTCCACAAAGGCCGTGCACCCCGGGACCACGGCAAAGCAAAGGGGCCCGCATCCGATAGGATACGGGCCCCTGACTATAAGGCGCGATGCGTTAACAGCAGCGACTACTTGCGGTGAGCGCGGTAGAACTCGATGAGCGCCTGGGTCGAAGCGTCCTGCTCGGCCTTGGCAGCGTCGTCGTGGAAGGCCGGGGTGATCTGCTTGGCAAGCTGCTTGCCCAGCTCGACGCCCCACTGGTCGTAGGAGTCGATGCCCCAGACCGTGCCCTCGACAAACGTAATGTGCTCGTACAGGGCGATGAGCTCGCCGAGCGCGAACGGGGTCAACGTGTCGCCGAAGATCGAGGTCGTCGGGCGGTTGCCCTCAAAGCAGCGGGCCGGGACGATCTGCTCGGGCGTGCCCTCGGCGCGCACCTCGTCGGCCGTCTTGCCAAAGGCGAGCGCCTTGGTCTGGGCCAGGAAGTTGCCCAGGAACAGCTCGTGCACGTCCTGACCGCTGTCGGTCGCAGGGTTGGCAGTGTTGGCGAAAGCGATAAAGTCGGCCGGAACCACCACAGTGCCCTGGTGCAGCAGCTGGTAGAAGGCGTGCTGGCCGTTGGTGCCGGGCTCGCCCCAGAAGATCTCACCGGTATCGGAGGTCACGGCGCTGCCGTCCCAGCGGACGTGCTTGCCGTTGGACTCCATGGTGAGCTGCTGCAGGTAGGCCGGGAAACGGTGCAGGTACTGGCAGTACGGCAGCACGGCGTGGCTCTTGGAACCGAAGAAGTTGACGTACCAGACGTTGAGCAGGCCCATCAGCGCGACGGCATTGTTCTCGAGCGGCGTGTTGCAGAAGTACTCGTCGATGGCGTGGAAGCCCTCGAGGAACTGTTGGAAGCGCTCGGGGCCGAGCACGACGATCAGCGACAGGCCCACGGCGGAGTCAACGGAATAGCGGCCGCCAACCCAGCTCCAGAAACCGAAGGCGTTGGCGGGGTCGATACCGAAGGCCTCGACCTTCTCGAGTGCGGTGGAGACGGCGACGAAGTGCTTTGCCACGGCCTCGGCGTTCTGCTCATCGGAGCCGTCGATGGCGCCCTGAGCCTTGAGCTGCTCGAGCATCCAGGTCTTGACTTCGCGGGCGTTGGTGAGGGTCTCGAGCGTGGTGAAGGTCTTGGAGACGATGATCACGAGCGTGGTCTCGGGATCCAGGCCCTTGAGCTTCTCGGCCTGATCGTTGGGATCGATGTTGGAGATGTAGCGGCAGTCGATACCGGCGTCGGCATAGGGACGCAGGGCCTCGTAGGCCATGACCGGGCCCAGATCGGAGCCGCCGATGCCGATGGACACCAGGTGCTCGATCTTCTTGCCGGTAACGCCCTTCCACTCACCGGAGCGCACGCGCTCGGCGAAGGCATACATGCGATCGAGGACCTCGTGCACGTCGGCGACGACGTCCTGGCCGTCGACGATGAGCTGGCCCTTCTCGCTTGCCGGGCGGCGCAGCGCGGTGTGCAGGACAGCGCGGTCCTCGGTGGTGTTGATGTGCTCGCCAGAGAACATGGCGTCGCGGCGCTCCTCGAGCTTCACCTCGCGAGCAAGATCGCACAGCAGCTTGACGGTCTCATCGGTCACCAGGTTCTTCGACAGATCGAAGTGCAGGTC
Organism: Collinsella aerofaciens; assembly: GCF_015558785.1. Classification (GTDB taxonomy): domain Bacteria; phylum Actinomycetota; class Coriobacteriia; order Coriobacteriales; family Coriobacteriaceae; genus Collinsella; species Collinsella aerofaciens_P. Next base: position 79,985 of record NZ_JADMOP010000004.1, on the reverse strand, counting down.
ACCGGCGTCAAAGCTCAGCTTGTTCACGCGGTCGGCGTCAGCAGCGAACCAGGCCTTGAGGTCGATACCTTCGGCCTCGAGCTTCTCCTGATGGGCCTCGAGTGCCTTCCAAGCGGCAGTCGACGTAGCATCGATAGGTGCGGCAACAGTTGCCATAGAGTCCTCCTCAGCATACGGGCGCACGCCTCCATGCGCCCGGACATTCAGATGCCACTATTCTAGCGCAGGTCAAGACTACAATCAGCGAGCGTTGCCAATCGGCCCCCAAACGGCAACCGATCAAAAAGAGACAGGCTTATTTTGGCAGGTCAAACGCTTTACCAACCAAAAATAACCCATCCCTTTATGGCAAATATTAGGCCACGGCGCAGACGCTACCGAGCAACTCACGCAGAGGAGACCCGATGCCCTCCAGCAGTTCGGGCGCGATAATGGCAAAAACGGGAACCTCGCCGGTGCCCACGACAGCAGGCACCTTGCCCTCCGAGACAATGCATCCATAAGGGACAAAACCATCTTCGCCGGCATCGAGCGCCGCCATGCGACGCGCGAGTTCGCGCGCAAAGCCGGCAGCATCGGCATCGCCGATCGCCAGGACAAAGTCCACGCCTTCGTCGGTCGCCAGGGCCACGGCTTCGTCGACCAGTTCGTCTCCCCCGTCGCCCTCAAACGAGCCGCAGCGGAAAAGCACACGCTCGAGTAGGGCTCGAGCGAGCGAACCAAGTGCCGCCGAGACAAGCTCATCGCGCGTATGCTTGTCACCGCCCAACACGACCAGTGCCTTGGCGCCAGCGTAGTGGGCAACCAATCGCCCGCACCAGCGAGCCACATCCCCATCCGCAACCAAGCGCGTCGGCATACCAAACCCATAATTGACCATCTTTCCCACAACCCTTCCGTGCGCATAGGCGGTATCAATCGTTAGGCTCATGCTACGAAGCAAGGTTTTCCGAGCTGTTTCGCACTCTTTAGAGCTGCGTTAAAACCCGATGCAGTTGCACGACTATACCTGGCAAAAAGGAACAGGTTTTGACGATGTCCGGACGAGCGGGTATTATCGAACAGATATTCGATAAGAACATGTGTTTGATGGAGGGACACGGATGGCGCACGAGCAGCACACCTATATCTGCATCGACCTCAAGACGTTTTATGCCAGCGTCGAGTGCGTCGACCGTGGGCTCGATCCGCTCACCACCAACCTAGTCGTTGCCGACGAATCGCGCGGACGCACGACCATCTGCCTCGCCATCACGCAGGCCATGAAGGACTTAGGTATTCACAACCGCTGCCGCCTATTCGAGATTCCCGACGGCATCGACTACATCAAGGCCGTACCGCGCATGCAGCACTACATGGAGGTGTCGGCGCAGATCTACGGTATCTACCTGGAATACGTCAGTCCGCAAGACGTTCACGTCTACTCAATTGACGAGTGCTTTATCGACGTGACACCCTATCTGGACCTCTATCACACCGATGCGGAAGGCTTCGCCTGCATGTTGCGCGACGAGGTCCTGGCGCGCACCGGCATCACGGCGACGGTCGGCATCGGCCCCAACCTATTCCAGGCCAAAGTTGCACTCGATATCACCGCCAAGCACGTACCCAGCCGCATCGGCATACTCGACGATGAGACCTTTCGCAAGGAAATCTGGCCCCATCGTCCCATCACCGATATCTGGGGCATCGGCCCCGGCGTGGCAGCACGACTCGAAAAATACGGCGTCTACGATCTGATGGGCGTCGCGGCGCTCGACGAAAACCTGCTTTACGACGAGCTCGGCGTCAATGCCGAGTATCTCATCGACCACGCCTTCGGACGCGAGCCGACAACCATCGCCGATATCCAAGCCTATCGCCCGCAAGCAACTTCGACCACCACAGGACAGGTGCTCTCGAAGGGCTATGCCTACGAGCAGGCCTACACCGTCTTGCGCGAGATGGTCGACAACGCCGTGTTGGACTTGATCGATAAGCACGTGGTCTGCGACAGCATCTCGCTCTTTGTGGGCTACGCGAGCGAGCGCGCCGACATACGCAGGCTTGATGCCAGCGGTACTGCACAATATGTGGACGGATGCGGACACCTGCGCTCGAGTACGTCGAGCATCGAACCCACCGCAACCGCCGGCCCCGAGCTCGCGCCCCGTGCTCCCAAGCCCGTCCAGCGCGATGACGAACGGCGCCGCCTGGTGCGCGAAGCGCAGGCAATCGATGGCATCTTTGTGGGAGAGCATGGTGGCAAACCGCGTGGTGGCTATGCCGCGCTCTTTGCGCACTCCAACGCCTCGCGCAAGCTGCCCGAGCGTACCAATTCGTTTAAGAAGATCATGGGCTATTTCGATGAGCTCTGGGCGCAGACTGTCGATCCCAAACGACCGGTCAAGCGCATCAACCTGGGCTTTAGCAATCTTGTGCCCGAGGAATTTGCCACCATCGATCTGTTCAGCGATATCGAGGCCGATGAGCGCGAGCGCGACCTGGCGCGCGCCGTCCTGGCCGTGAAAGGCAAGTACGGCAAGAACGCGCTCGTCAAGGGATTAAGCTTTACCGCCGGCGCCACCGCGCGCGAGCGCAACGATCAAGTTGGAGGACACCGTGCCTAAACCCAAACAACAGCCCATGCGCCCGCCGACCGCCTTCGAGCGCCTGGCGGACCCCGAGGGCAGACGCCGCGCAGCCGACCCCAACCTCACTGCCAACGGTGCCGTGCGCGCCAACCGCGCCGCACAGTTTATGCCCTTTGCCGCCCTCACGGGATACTACGAACTCGTGCGCAAGCAGGAAATCACCGTCGAGCAAAAACGTGAGCTCACGGAAGAAAAAGCCCTCGAGCTTTCGCAAAAGCTCGAGGGCCTCAAACGCGGCGACTTGGTGCGCGTCACCTATTACGATACGTACGGCTATCGTAGCCGCACGGGCATTCTCGACGAAGCGTTACCCGCATTCAAGCTGCTCAAACTCAGGGATATCGCCATCAACTTCGACGATATCCAGGACATTGAGCTACGCGGACGAGCCTAGCGACGAGAACGCTTGCGCAAGACGAGAGCAATGCCAAGCACTGCGGCAGCTGCAACCAGCAATCCCAAGACCAGCGTGAGGGTCGAGTCGCCAGCGCGAGGCAGCGAGCCGTCCTTCGGAGTCTTCTTAGCGGTCGTCGTGACGGTGGTCGTGGTGCTGCTCGACTGGTCGTTGCCACCCGTCTGGCTGCCGCCAGGCTGATCGCCGCCACCCGGCTGCGAAGGATCGGTGGGTTCCGTCGGATCCGGAGTACCGGGATCAACCGGATTCTCCGAATTCTCCTTGCGCTGGATCCAGACCTGGCAACCATAGAACGGGTTGGCGGTACCAAGGCACAGACCCTGGTTGGTCACCGCAAAGGTGCGCAGACCATGGTTATACGGATCGTTAAAGCCATTGGTCGTCAGCGTCGTAAAGTTCACGCCGTCCTCGGTCACATACATATCAAAGCCGCGCTCGGCATCGCGCAGGTAACACATGCACGTAAGGACACTCTGCAACTTCTTGAGGTTCTCCTCGCTCAGCAGCTTATCGAGCGCATCCTGAATATCGCTCGGCAGCTCGGTGCCATAGGCATCCTCGTACTGCTGCTTAAGGCTCTCATAGCTATCGAGCATGTCCTGATACTGGTCGGCAAAGGACTTGAAGTACGCGATCTCGCCATCGATCTTCTGGACATAAGCGGCGTCGTCCTCAAAGTCCTGGGACATCGTCGCGGCCTGATCGCAAAGACCGCCCGCGGCATCCTCCAGCGCATCGCTCAGATCGCCAAAGCCCTTAGCAACCTCGGTCTTCTCGTCATCGACATCGACGGCCTTGTTTGAATCATCAACCTCAGCAGCTTCGTTCGAATCATCGACCTCGACGGCCTCGTTTGAATCATCGTCCGCAAGCGTGTTCACGGGAACGATGGGGTCGTCAGGCGATTTCTTGTCGAGCAGGTGATTGAGCAGGTCCCTAAGGCGCTGAACCTGAGAGTCCCACTCCTCGGGCGTCATATCGATAATGTCGCCATTGGAGAACTGGCCGATCGGCTCAAGCAGGCTCGCGGTATCAAAGGTACCGATATACAGCTTGCCGTCGAACTTCTGCATGCGCCAAATGTACTGGTTCTCGTTTCGGCCAAAGCCCGAAGTCAGGCCGGAAATACCGCCCTCGGGGAACATGTCGGTGCGATCGCCAACGACGAGCTCCATGTTCTCGTCCTTGTCCATGCGATAGATGTTAACCGACTGCTCAAGATTGGCATTCACAAACGAGCAGTCAACGCCACCCATGCTGCTCTTGCCGCCCTCTTCGGTGTTGGATTTGTTGAACAGGATGCGCTCGAGGGCAATCTCCTCGTCGTTGTATTCACCGATATAGAGGTAGTCGTTGTAGACGATGAGGTTGGCAGCGCCAGAACGGGTACGGGCAGGATCGATGCCAAAGCAGTACTTTGCACCGTCCGTCTTCTGATCGCCGACAATGGGAGTCCACGAATAGCTGCCGTCGGCATTCTTGTCGCCACGGACCATGGCAAACGACTGCATGGAATTATCATCGGGAGCGTTCTCGGGCGTACCGGTGCAGATGGTCGCATAGAGATGGCCATTGTACGAGACCATATCCCAAATGGCGCCGCCGTAGATGCTGTCCTGATAGCGAATCGCCGGATAGCCAAACAGCGTCTCCGAGTTGGCAATCTCGGTGAAGCTGTCCTGGCCCTTCGAGGGGTCAGACGACGTCAGGATTGTCGACACAAAATTACCGTTCGCGTCTTTACCCACATTACTGATGACGAGCTGGCCATCATGGACGCACATGCCGCGGATACCGGTAGAAATGCCCTGCTTGTAGGCAGCACCGTAATCCTGCATGCTCGAAAGGCCCTGATAGACAACTTTGTACTCATCCGTCTTAGGATCGATCTCGTATACAGCAGGCAGGCCGCCTTTGCCGTCATTGGTCCTGACGCTGCCGCAGAAATAGAGCTTACCCTTATAGCTCACGGCATTGCGGAACAAAGGAGCGACGCCGTTGAGCGATTCAGAGAGTAGCAGCTTGGTCTCACCGGTCTTGGTATTGATCTTGACCAAGATGCCGCCGCTGTCCTTGTCGGCCGTGCCGTCCTCCTTCTGCTGTCCATAGAAGAAGGTACCGTTAAACATGGCCTCCAGCGTCAGGCGCATGGTTTCGACATCAAAGGAATCGCCCAGCGTGCTGTTCATGAGCGTCAGCGTGTTGCCCATCGCCGCATAGCAGGTGCCCACATAAAGCCAGTCACCATAGCTCGCAGCCGCCCAAGTGTAGCTCTGGCCGCGATCGCCTTCGTTGTTGGCCGTATTACCATCGGCGCCCGGAACGGCAACGGCACCGTTACCCTGGTAGTCGACGATGCCATCCGGCTGCGACGTTCCTACCGTAGGATGCGAGAGCTTCTCAAAGGAATACCCATTTCCCGCATTGTAGGTAACGGCACCCGATGCGTCTTCGGCGTGCGCCGGCAGCGGCGATACCAAGATAGCGGCAAGCGCTGCCACCAAGCCAAGTGTTCCCACTCGTCTCATAAGGTTATAGCCTCCCCTGTCCTAAAGCCCAGTTTTAGCATTCTTCATTTCTGTCCACGGTTAATTGCAATCTGAGCACAGCAATAATCAGTGTATAAATATACACCTGTAATTTTTTGGACGGGTTCATAGATGCTCGATTGGTAGCGAATTCCGCGCAAACCGTCACCAAACTCCACTTTTGCCGCATCTAAAGGTTATTTTTGCGCAAATTTTTGGATGCCGATAGTCACAATGGGCAGGAGGCTGGTACCCACCGGAGAGGGCAACGCCTACATTTTCATAACGTAATAGCCCGCACCCCTCACTGCCGTCTCGAGTGTGTCGCGATCAACCGGGCGCTTCGAGCGCACGCGTGCCGTGTGGTCCGCGTACGTTACCGTAGCCCACACGCCATCAAGCGCATTGAGGGCATTCGTCACATTCCGGGCGCAGCCGTCGCAACTCATGCCGCCGATAAGGAGTTCCTCACGATAGGGGTAGTGGGACTCGTCGGTGTCTGCCACCACAACCTTTTTGGCCTTCTTGCCGCTCGCACCATCGCTGCAGCAACTCTTCCCGTGTGTCGAAGCGGCAATGCGACGCAGTCCAAAAAACATGCCGACGGCAATGACGGTCAGCACGATGAGATTCGCAGGGTTGAGCAAGTCACTCATGCGTTCCCCTTTCAGTAGCACTATCTAGATACCCCCATGGGGTGTCCCCATCTTAACCCAAAATCATGTCCGTTCGGTCAATTAGTTTTCCTCTTCAAACTTTTTTGTTGACCATGGCTTACTTTCGTGTATAAGTTTTCCTAGGCTAACAGTTAGATCCGTAAGGAGCGACGCGACTCGAACCATAGACATCCCAACGTTTCAGGCAGTAGTCGTGCGCAACTGCTCCCCCACGCTCGCGGGCATCAAGCCGGCATCGCTCTTTACCTATCCAGGCACCTACGCCCACGGGGACGGCTCGACCGCAACAGAAACCATCGCAGAACGCCGAGCACGCCTGCTCAACGTTATCGCCCAGTGCAACCGCGAGCTTGACCCGCTTGGCATCCACCTGAGTGTTTTGGTCTGGCGGCCCTGCGGAGCGCTCGTGTACGTGTACCGAGCCAAAAGCCTCACCACCTATTTCGCGGACCCTCGCGCCAAAACGGCGCTCGCCTCGGAAGGCTACGACACGAGAGACCTTTCGACATGCCTTGTGCATTTGGCATCACGCATCACGCTCGCGAGTAATAACGTCGCGGAATGCGCCTGTAGCCAGACTCGATGCGCACTACCCCAGCAAGCTAGCTGCAGCAACGACTGCACCTGCGAGTTTCCGCACGAAATAGGCTACTTCCTAGGATATCCCTACGACGACGTGCACGAGTTTATCGTCCAGCGCGGCGAGAACTATAAGGTCTTTGGGGCCTGGAAGGTCTACGCAAATGTCGAGCAGGCACTTGCGACGTTTGATGCCTACCGCGCCTGCACCCAATACTTCACCTTTGTCTATCAGCAGGGCTACAGCTTGGCGCAACTTGCCCAGGCAACCCGATAGAACATAGAAGCCGTGGCAACCTGCCGCACAACTGAAAGGACTCAACATGAGCAAGATCGCCGTCGTCTACTGGAGCGGCACGGGCAACACCGAGGCCATGGCAAACCTCGTTGCCGAAGGTGCAACCGATGCCGGCGCCGAGGCAGAGGTCATCTCCTGCGCCGACTTCTCCGCAGACAAGGCCGCTGGCTATGACGCTATCGCCTTCGGCTGCCCCGCCATGGGTTCCGAGGAGCTTGAATATGATGAGTTCCAGCCCATGTGGGATGAGGTCAAGGAGACCCTCGGCGACAAGAAGGTCGTCCTCTTTGGCTCCTATTCGTGGGCCGAGGGCGAGTGGATGGACAACTGGAAGGCCGACGCCGACGATGCCGGCGTCAACGTCGTGGACTCCACCATCTGCTACGACGTGCCCGACGACGAGGGCGAGACCGCTTGCAAGGCCCTCGGAGCCGAGCTCGCGTAACGAACCCAGGGCTTCCAAAAGAGCCTGCATCAAAGCACATCCCCATCCCTACAAAAGAGCGGGGGCTGGATTCAAGTCCAGCCCCCGCTCTTTTGTAACGGCAGTTACATCAACCGGCTACGAGATATTGCCCAAGAACGCCTTGGTGCGCTCGCTCTTGGGGTGGTCGAAGACCTCGCTCGGCGTACCCTCTTCCACAATGACGCCGCCGTCCATAAAGACGACGCGGTCGGCGACATCGCGGGCAAAGCCCATCTCGTGCGTCACGACGATCATGGTCATACCGTCGTGCGCCAGGTCGCGCATGACGCCCAGAACGTCGCGCACGAGCTCAGGGTCGAGCGCCGAGGTGGCCTCGTCAAAGAGCATCACGTGCGGGTTCATCGACAGGGCGCGGGCGATGGCCACGCGCTGCTGCTGGCCGCCCGAGAGCTGGCTCGGCATAAAGTCGATGCGCTCGGCCAGACCGACCTTGGTCAGCTCCTCGACGGCGATCTTCTCGGCCTCTTCCTTGCTGCGCTTGAGCACCTTTTGCTGCGCAAGCATGACGTTCTTTTTGACCGACAGGTGCGGGAACAGGTTGAACTGCTGAAACACCATGCCCAGGTGCGTGCGCACTTTGTTGAGGTCGACGCCCTTGGCACACACATCCACGCCCTCGACGACAATCGAGCCGCTCGTGGGATGCTCCAGGCGATTGATGCAGCGAAGCATCGTCGACTTGCCCGAGCCTGAGGGGCCCAAGACCACAACGACCTCACCCTTGTGCACATCCAGATCGATATCGCGCAGGACCACGTTGTCCCCAAAGGCCTTCTGGAGGTTCTTGATGCTGACGACGACCTCGTTCGAGTTATTGGTTTCGCTCATGATAGGACCTCCTTACAGACCGGCGATGTGATCGGCGGGCGTCGCGACAACCTGTCCGGCGCTCTTGGCGGGACGCTTCTTCTTGGTCTCGGCCGTGCCCAAAAGCCTCGCCTCAAGACCGCTCACCAAGCGAGCGAGCGGCAGGGTGATGACCAGATAGAACAGGGCGGCAACCACGTACGGTGTAATGGAGCCCGTCGTGGCCACGATGGTACGGGCGTTCATGACGATCTCGACCACACCCACGGCGGCAAGCAGCGACGTATCCTTGTAAAGCAAGATAAACTCGCTGGTCAGCGTAGGCAAAACATTACGGAACGTCTGCGGAATCATGACATAGAGCAGCGTCTGGAACGCGTTCATGCCCAGCGAACGCGCAGCCTCGTTTTGGCCCTTGGGGATCGATTGAATACCGGCACGGAAGATCTCGCATAGGTACGCAGACGAGTTCATGGCCATGACGATAACGCCAAGCACGTAGTCATCAACCTTGACGCCGGCCAACGGCAGACCGAAGAACGCGATATAGATCTGCAGGAACGCCGGCGTACCGCGGATGATATTCACATAGATGCCGGCGAGGCAGCGCAGGATGCGCGACTTGGAGATGCGCATGAGCGACAAGGCAAAGCCAAAGGGAATTGCCAGCGGAAACGCCACAAGCACGATCGAGAGCGACATAAGGAAGCCCTTAAAGACGATCGGCAGGCTTTGGACCAAAATGACTGGGTTTAAGAACAGGCGCAGGAACATATTGGAGTTCCAGGCCTCGACCCACGGCTGCTCCTTAAGATCGGCCAGGAAGTTATCGAATGCCGTCACGCCCTTGATCTCCACCGACGGAATCTTGGAGATCTTCTTGGTCGAGCCATCGGCCAAAGTGCAGGTGCCGCTAAAGGCCTCATCGCCGCCCTCGACGGGGAAGGTCACGCCGTAAACCTCGACACGGAAAAAGCCGCCGGCAGGCGCCGTCTCGCCAAAGTCGATCTTGAGCGTCTGGCCGTCAGCCTTGCACGTGGGCTTCATGGGCGTACGATCCATGAGGTCCTCGCCCGAGAGCATCGTCAATCGCGTGTCATCGGTACCAAACGTCGTGCCGTCGACAAACGTCAGCGAAAGACCGCTCAGCTCCTCGTCGGCATCGGCCTGGACCTCCCAGGTAATGCGCGTCTCGGTACCGCCGACCACAGCGCTGCCCGAACCAGTGTTGGGTCGGGCGGTAATCTTTGCGGTCTCAAGCGCCTGGGCGGTCGTGGGCGCATATGCCCCTGCGCACACCAGCGCGAGCGCCACGGCCATGGCGCAGGCTAGCTTTTGGAGCAAGGCGGGCAGTGGAAAACGCTGCTCCGCGGCCCCTTTGTTCAGTCGAGACAAGGTGGCTCCTATCGTAGAAGTTGCCGGCAAAACGAGACGGAAATACTCTCCGTCAAGAGAAGCGCAAAGGCCCTCTCCGCCAAAACGGAAAGGGCCCGCGAGCAATCAAGTAGCTATTTTACTTGATGTTGTACTTAGCCATGAGGGCGTCAATGGTACCGTCGTCGGTCAGGTCCTTGATGGCCTGGTTGATGTCTTCCTTGAGCTTGGTGTTACCCTGGTTGATGGCGATGGCGTACTCCTCGCCGGTGCTGATCTGCTTAATGGTCTGGCAGGTGTTGAACTGCTCGGCGGTCAGCTGGCTGGCAACGGAGCGGTTGGTGACTACGGCGTCGCCCTTATCGGACTGCAGGGCGCTGAAGCACTCGGTAGCGTCCTTGTAGGGGACGATCTTGGCCTTGGGGAAGTTCTCCTGGGCAAAAGACTCGGCGGTCGAGCCAGACTGAACGATGATGGTAGCGTCGGCGTTGTTGAGCTTCTCGCTGTAGTTGTCGGCCGTGATGTCGGTGTTATCGACCTTGGTCACGATAGCCTGATCGTCCATGTAGTAGGAATCGGAGAAAGTGACTTCCTTCTCACGCTCGGGCGTGTCGGTGATAGCCGCGATGGAGACGTCGTACTTGGCGCCCGAAGCGACACCCGGAACCAGCGTGTCAAAGTCATTGTTGACGTACTCGACATCCAGGCCCAGCTTGTCACCGATAGCCTTGATGAGCTCAAGGTCAAAGCCCTGGTAGTCGCCGTTGTCATCCTTGTACTCAAACGGCGCGTACTCGGCAGAGGTGCCGACGGTCAGCGTGCCGTCCTTGACGAGCGCGTACTCCTTGGAGCCGTCGACCTTCTCGACCTTAGCGTCGTCAGAGCTGCTGGAACCGGCATCAGAACCAGAGGTGGCGTTGGACGAACCGCAGCCCGTCAGAGCAAGGGCGAGCGCCATAGCACCCGTGGCGGCAAATGCGCCAAGCTTCTTCAGCTTCATAATCAGTCTCCTTCCGGTGACCTCGTTTGATTCAGAGGTCTGCAAAAACTGTTGGCTATTATGCACCCGGAATTACGAATCTGCAATGAGAAAACTGATTGAAACAAACCCATAACGTGAATGGAATACTCTACTTTGTGACAGTCATTACTGCTGCAATGACCTTAATAGTCTAATTTCAGCTGCATAACCTGCAAGTTCGTTCGGAGTCTCCAAAATAAACGGCAGCGAACGCAAGTGGCCATTCGATACAATATTCTGCATAACCTGCATACCTCCACCAAATTCCTCGCTGCCAAGGTATCCCTTGCCGATGCACTCGTGACGATCTTTATGGGCGCCACAAGAGTTCTTCGAATCGTTGATGTGTACGGCATGCAAGCGATCGATACCCACCACGCGGTCGAACTCGTCGAGTACGCCGTCCAGATCATGGATGATGTCGTAGCCGGCATCGCTCACATGGCAGGTGTCTAGGCAAACGCCCAGCTTGGCCGACAGCTCGGGGCGTTTGCCGGCAACACCCTCAATGATGAGCGCCAGTTCCTCAAAGCTGCGGCCCACCTCGGTGCCCTTGCCCGACATGGTCTCGAGCAGCACCGTCGTCTGCTGGCCCTCAAACATCACCTGACACAGGGCGTCGACAATCATCTGAATGCCGGCGTCGGAGCCCTGCCCCACATGCGCACCGGGATGGAAGTTGTAGTAGTTGCCGGGCAGCGCCTCCATGCGCCGCAGGTCCTCTGCCATAGCCTCCAAGGCGAACTCGCGCGCCCGCTCTTTGGCAGAACAGGGGTTGTAGGTATACGGGGCATGCGCCACCAGCGGTCCAAAGTCGTTTTGCGACATAAGCTCGCGCAGAGCCGCCACGTCATCCATGTCAAGTTCTTTTGCCTTGCCACCGCGCGGGTTGCGCGTAAAGAACGCAAAGGTATTGGCGCCAATGGACAACGCCGTCTCCCCCATTGCCCGATAGCCCTTCGTCGTCGAAAGATGACACCCGATCGTCAGCATCTCCAGCTCCCTCCTCATCAGTTGCGGTGAAATACGGTCTATTGGTGCCCTATTTTGGCGCAAACAGACCGTATTCCACCGCAAGTTATAAAAGGGGCATCAGGGGCAAAGGCCTCCAAGGCATTCCAGGCGCTGGCGCCATGCCCCCACGCACTAAAGTTTAAAGCGAATCGCATCGATAATGCGCGCGCAGCGCTGCGTGGCGGCAAGGGGCATGACGGGACTCTCGAGTTTCCCCGCCCGGATGAGCTGGGTCGCATGCTGGATTTCGCCGTAGAAATCATCGATCTCAAACGGGGCATTTATTTCGAGCGTTCGACCGTCGGAATACTTCACATGGGCGAGCTCGGGGCGATGGAGACGCTCGATTTCCAACGAGCCTCGCTCACAGACAATCGTTAAGCGGCTTTCATATGTTGCTTTGCCGTCGCACACCATATGAATGGGTATACCGCCGACGCTCATACGGATCTCGTCGGCCCAATCGACGCGGCCGCCTGATACGTCACGCCAGCGAACTTCACGGGATGAAACCTCGCACGCGCCCGCGAGCAAATCCTCAAACCAACCGACCGCATAGCAGCCCATGTCATATAGACAGCCGCCCTGCAACGAATCAAGCAGATAGCCCGAAGGAGGCTCGCCGTAATCGAGCTTTTGCACGCTTTCAATCGAGACAATACGGCCAAGCTCACCCGACGCAAGCAAGTCCTTCACGCGAGTGCGCATCGGGCAAAACCGATTCTTCATCGCCTCCATAAACAGCACGCCGCGCTCACGAGAGGTGGAGGCAATCGAGAGAGCCTCTTCCTCACTCAAAACGGCCGGCTTTTCGCACAGCACGGCCTTTCCGGCGCGCAGCGCGCGACAGGCCCAACGCGTATGCATGCCATGCGGAAGAGCCAAGTAGATTGCATCGACATTGGAATCGGCAAGCAGCGCGTCATACGCCGCGTCGCCGCTATCGTCGGCGGAGGCATAGCCGTGAGCGCTATCGATCGAAAACGCCCTGCAAAACTCCTCAACATGCGAAGGAGTGCGACCGGCGGCAGCCACAAGCCGTGCCCCGTCCACCTCCTTGAGCGACGATGCAAATCGATGCGAAATGCGCCCAGCGCCCAAAACGCCCCAACGAACCTCACGCAAATCATCACATGAATCCCGATGGCCCACGACAGCCCCCTTCAGTTGCGGTGGAATAGCTCCTGTTTGGCCCCTATTCTGCCGCAAACAGGAACTATTCCACCGCAAGTTATAAAAGGGGCATTAGGAGCGCGTTTTGCAAAAGGCTTTAAGCGCGGCCGTTACGGGGCCAGGCTGGAAACGTCGGCGCACATCGTCGAGACGCTCGGGAATATCGATGTGCTGCGGGCAGTGACGTGCGCATTTACCGCACTTGACACAATTGCTCACCAGCTTGGGCTCGCTCGTGCGCACCGCGCTCGCCGTAAAGTATTGAGACAGCCCCGTAAACCAGCTGTGCGCGTAGCTCGCGTTGTAAGCGGCAAAGCAGCCGGGAATGTTAATACCCTTGGGACATGGCATGCAGTAGCCGCATCCCGTGCAGGGCACACGGTTCGATTTCTCAAACTCCATCAACACGCGCGCAATCGTGTCGAGCTGGTTGGCCGTCATCGAATTCGGCAACGCGAGGTCTGCCAGTGACGAATTCTCGTCCACTTGCGCGGTATCGGTCATACCAGAAAGCAACATGGTCACCTGGGGATGATTCCACACCCACGAGAGCCCCCAAGCGGCAGGCGTATGCAAATGCCGATCGCATGCACCATCGAGAACAGCGCGCGCCCGCGGAGGCAATTTGCCTGCCAAGCGTCCGCCCAAAAGCGGCTCCATCACAAACACCGCGAGACCTCGCTCGGCGGCGGCCATGAGCCCCGCCGTTCCCGCCTGATATCGCTCTCCAGCGTAGTTGTACTGGATCTGGCAAAAGTCCCACACATACGCATCGAGCATCGTGAGGAAGTCCGCCGCACTGCCGTGGTACGAAAAACCGATCTGGCGAATGCGCCCCGAAGCCTTTTGGCGCGCAATCCAGTCCTCGATGCCCAACGCCACCACACGTTCCCACTGGGCGGGCGAGGTAATGTTGTGCATGAGGTAATAGTCGATATGGTCGGTCCGCAGGCGGCGCAATTGCTCATCGAAGAACCGGTCGAAATCCTCCGCACACTTGCACGAAGCATGCGGCAACTTGGTCGCCAGCAACACCCGGTCACGCAGCCCCAATCGTTCAAGCGAAGCGCCCATGCACGCCTCGTTGCCGGGATAGAGATAGGCCGTGTCCAGGTAGTTAATCCCCTGCTCCACCGCACGGGAGATGATAGCGTCGGCGGTCTTCGCATCGGGGTGTCCCGGCGCACCGGGAAACCTCATGCAGCCCAGACCCAGAGCGGATATTCGGTTACCACTTTTGGGGTCAACACGGTATTGCACGGCCCCTCCCTTCGCCATCAGCGCCCCGGCAAGGCGAAACACAATGGTCACGCAGCCGAATCATCGTGGAATCGCAATCGAGAACGTATCGTAACGCAGCAGAAATCGAGCCGTCACGGCACCGCTTTAACATCAGCAAAAAGCCCGATGAAAGGAGCCGGGCATGACCACGCGCATGTCTTTGCGGTCTGCCCTGCAGCGTAGCGTCCAGGCAAACGTTTCTTTTTTATAACAGCCGCCCCGCGCACCCACCAATCACCCTGGCAGCATACAATCCATCAGGCGCCCCTTACGCGGGCGCCTTTTACATGGAGAGATGATTCACATGCAGATCAACAAGGTCGCTTTTATCGGCAAGGGCGGCGTCGGCCTGCTCTACGGCAGCATGATTGCCAGGGCCCTCGGCAATGACGCCGTCGAATACGTTATGGATGACACCCGTTTTGAGCGTCACGCGGGCGATGCGCTCACTGTCAACGGCAAGCCCTGCGATCTCACGTCCGTCCGCGCCAGCGAGGCGACGCCCGCCGATCTGGTCATCCTGACAGTCAAGACCACCGGTCTCGACCAAGCACTCAAGACTATGGAGCGCGTCGTGGGACCCAACACGCTCATCGCCTCGCTATGCAACGGCATTACGAGCGAGCAAAAGATTGCCGAACGCTTTGGCTGGGAGCATACCGTTCTTGGTATCTGCCAGGGCATGGACGCCGTGTTCCTCAACGGCGCGCTCACCTTTACCAATGCGGGCGAGATCCGCTTTGGCGCGGCGGCCGGCACGGACCCCGCGACCGTCGCCGCTATCGACGAGCTCTATACGCGCTGCGGCATCGCCCATACCGTCGAGAGCGACATTGCGCACCGCATGTGGGCCAAACTCATGCTCAACGACGGCATCAACCAGACCTGCATGGCCTACGGCGGGACCTACGGAAGCGCCACGGAGCCGGGCTCCGAGCAGCGCCGCTGTTTTGTCTCCGCCATGCGCGAGACGCTTGCGGTTGCCAACGCCGAGGACGTTGAGCTGACCGAGGCAGATCTGACGCAAATGGTGCACCTCATCGAGGGAATCGACCCCGCCGGTATGCCCTCGATGGCTCAAGACCGCATCGCAAGGCGCAAAACCGAGGTTGATGAGTTCGCGGGCACCATCTGCCGCCTCGCAGCCAAACACGATATCCAGGCACCGCAAAACGAGTGGCTCTATCGGCGCATCCGCGATATCGAGAAAAGCTGGTAGCGCCGACGCGCCGCATTCAACAGCCTTAACAGCAAAACCGCCGCAAGGGAACCTTTCCCCTGCGGCGGCCTTCATCTTCGTCTATGACCGGCGGCCGATCTCACAACAGTTAGCGTTGCGACCCCGGCACCTCGTCCTCATCGTCGCGGCAAAGAACCACGCCTGCGCTTCCCAGCAGCGTGGCCGCGATCAGCGCGCCGACCACAATAGAGGCAGCCCCACAAGACCCCTGCACACCTGCGACGAGCGCGGCCGTAGGACCAAGGCAACCAAGCGTCAATGCAATGGCGGCAACGGCGATATCTCGAGCGTTCACAAGACCACTTCCTCCACGAGAAAGACCTTATTTCTCATGAACTAGTGTGCCCCGCATCCATACGCCCAGCGTACCGCCACGGTAAGGGCTCTGTTAACTCGAACGCACATAAAGAACGGGCGGCTTTACGTTGCCTAAAAGCTCAGTAAAGACGCCCGCCCATCATGTGCCTATTTTGCTTATGGCAGATTACCAACCGGTGTAGTAGTCGGTGGTTCCGGCAGCGCAGCCGGAGTCATAGACCTTGCAATCACCCTTGGAGCCCGTAAAGGTCGAGCCCTGGGCCATATCGCCCGCGGCAACAACGTAATAGCCGTCGGAATCGCGCCAGAAGCCCTCAGAATCCTGAGTCCATTCGCCCGTGCGATAGTGATAAAGCACATTGCTGCTGTAATAGGTCTCGCGGCGCCCGTTGTAGTTATTGACACCCGCAGAGCGCGTCAGGCCCGATCCGTTCGCGTAGGACGCGGCAGACGCGTAAGGCGGAGTATAACCGGCGTTGTAGTACGAAGCCTGGGCGGCCTCGGCAGCTTCCGCCTCGACGGCAGCCTCGAGCGCTTCGCACTTGGCATCCTCAAGCGCAGCGCGCAGCTCATCGAGCTCGGTCGACTTGGCGTCGACCTCCCCCATCGTCAACAGGCTACCCGCACCGTCGATGCAACCCTGCAGCACAGCGCGCTCGTCATCGGTGGCATAGTCGCCATACATATTCATGATGATCTGAGCGCGCATCTCCAGGGAATCGCGCTTGGCCTCCATCGAGGCGTTCCACTCCTGCATGGAACCATAACCATCGCCACGATAGTCAACGGGCTGCACCAGCGTCGTCTCGGACGGAGTAGATCCAACCGTATCGGACAGTGTTGCGGCGTGGGCATCAGTTGCACCGGCGCCCGCCAAAAGTGCCACGGTCAGAGCGGCGGAAAGGGCGGCGGTTTTCGGTTTTCGTGAATCAATCCTCATGTAGCTGGAAACCTCCGTAGTGCGTTTTTGCTGCGTTTGAGCTGCGTGTGATTCGATCGCGCTGCATAGTACCCCGAGCAAATCGCGACCTGCGGTTTTACTTAAAAGGCGCACGTCAATTGCGTAAAACTCACATCCTCTCAACAGGAGTTTTCCACAACTCGAATGCATAAAGCGTGTCAAAAACCCTGTTTTTGCACCCTCTCTATGCAAATAAGGCGCCTGTGCAACCATTGTTCGCACAGGCGCCTTGAGCAGGCATTTTATGCAGTTATACCTATCGAGTCGCAAGGGGTCCTTGCACAAGTCGCCTTACTCGTCCAGCGCGGCGAAGGCCTGCTTCAGATCCCAAATGATATCCTCGGCGTTCTCGGTACCGATGGAAAGACGGATCGTGGAGGGCGTGATGTTCTGCTCGGCGAGCTCCTCGGCAGAGAGCTGGGAGTGCGTGGTGGTAGCCGGGTGCACGACGAGCGACTTGACGTCGGCCACGTTGGCGAGCAGCGAGAACACCTGCAGATGATCGATGAACTTCCAAGCTGCCTCCTGGCCACCCTTAATCTCAAAGGTAAAGATCGAGGCACCGCCACGGGGGAAGTACTTCTGATAGAGCTCGTGATCGGGGTGCTCAGGCAGGCTCGGGTGGTTCACCTTGGCGACGTGGCTGTCACCAGCCAGGAACTCAACGACCTTCTTGGTGTTCTCGACATGACGGTCAACGCGCAGCGACAGAGTCTCGGTGCCCTGGAGCAGGACCCAGGCGTTGAACGGACTGATGCAAGCGCCCTCGTCACGCAGCAGGATAGCGCGGACATAGGTTGCAAAGGCGGCGGGACCGGCAGCCTCGGCAAACGAGACACCGTGGTAGGAGGGGTTGGGCTCAGCAATCTGGGCGTACTTTCCGCTCGCCTTCCAATCGAAGTTACCGCCGTCGACGATCACACCGCCCAGCGAGGTGCCGTGGCCGCCGATGAACTTGGTTGCGGAGTGGACGACGATATTGGCACCATGCTCCAGCGGACGGAGCAGATACGGGGTGCCGAAGGTGTTGTCGACGACAACCGGCAGACCGTGCTTCTTGGCGATCTCGGAGATGGCGTCGATGTTGGGGATGTCGGAGTTGGGGTTGCCGAGCGTCTCGAGATAGATGACCGTGGTGTTGTCCTTGATGGCACCCTCGACCTCTTCAAGGTTATGGGCATCGACAAACGTGGTCTCGACGCCAAACTGGGAGAGCGTATGCTCCAGCAAGTTGTAGGAGCCACCGTAGATGGTCTTCTGAGCCACCACGTGGTCACCGGCCTGGGCAAGAGCCTGCAGGGTATAGGTGATGGCAGCAGCACCGGAGGCGACGGCAAGACCTGCCACGCCACCCTCGAGGGCGGCGATACGGTCCTCGAAGACGCCCTGGGTGGAGTTGGTCAGACGGCCGTAGATGTTACCGGCGTCGGCAAGACCAAAGCGGTCGGCGGCGTGCTGGGAGTTGCGGAACACATAGCTCGTGGTCTGGTAGATAGGCACGGCGCGGGAGTCGGATGCAGGATCGGCGCTCTCCTGGCCAACGTGCAGCTGCAGGGTATCGAAACCAAAGGTGTGCTCGGGGTTGTTGATAAACTGGCTCATGATGATCTCCTTGATCGAACAAAAGTAATAAGAGTAAGAGAAGTGAGTCGCTGTCTCCTGATCACGCCGACGGGCGCAAACAGGAGCCCGGCATTCGTCTTGGTAAGCAATTCATATGCGGGCCTCCTTTCGCATCCCGGTTCCGTAGTTGGCTTAATTACCTACCGTCTTTGTGTGTTTTGAATAGTACGAGCATTGTTTTCCTCGGTCAATCACTTTAAAGCGCTAACCTGTTATCGGTTTTATAGATAACACTCGAAAGGACGGGCGCCGATGACCCTCCAACAGCTTCGCTTTTTGATCGCCGTGGCAGAGTCCGGTTCGATCAACGCCGCAGCCCAGCGCCTCTATACGGCACAGTCCAATATCTCCAATGCCGTCAAAAGCCTGGAGCAGGAGCTTCATATCGAAATCTTTACGCGCTCCAGCCGCGGTGTTGCACTCACCAACGACGGCACCGAGCTTTTGGGTTATGCACGCCAGGTCGTAGAGCAGGCCGACATGCTCGAGGCCCGCTACGAGGACGGCGGTACCCCGCAAGCCCGCCTCGCCATTTCCGCCCAACACTACGCCTTTTCGGTCGAGGCCTTTGTCAACGTAGTCGAGCGCTGCCGCGACAGCAAGTTCGAGTTCATCATGCGCGAGACCACCACAGCGCAGATTATCGACGACGTGCGCGCGTTTCGCAGCGATATCGGCATCCTCTATCTGGATGACTTTAATACCCGTGTCTTGCAGAAGGCCTTTACCGATGCCCGAGCGAGCTTTCATCCCCTCTTTGATGCAAAAGTCCACGTGTTCGTCAGCGAACGCCACCCGCTCGCACGCCGTTCGCAGCTGTCCCTTGCCGACCTCACGCCCTATACGCGCTACAGCTTTGAGCAAGGCACCTCGAACTCCTTCTATTACGCCGAGGAACCGTTTAGCTATATTCCCTGCAACCGCAATATCCGCGTATCCGACCGCGGGACGCTCACCAACCTGCTTATCACCTCGAACGGCTATGCGCTGTCGACCGGCGTACTCTCCAGCGAAATGCAGTGGGGCATGGCCTCGATCCCCCTGGCAGACGCCCCGACGATGCATGTGGGCTACATCATGCATGACGACCGCAAGCCCTCTCCCCTCTTGCAGCAATACCTCGACGAGCTCAACCGCATCATCCATGCCAACCAACTGTCGGAAGACGGGGTAGAAATCGTAGATTGCTAGCCCCCGGCGGGCATGGCGCTACAATGGTCACTCACGCGAAACGTACCCAACGAAAGGAACCATGTGAAGGTCATCATCTATACCGACGGCTCGGCCCGATCAAATCCGGGACGCGGCGGCTACGGCGCCGTGCTCAAATACACCAACCCCGCCGGCAAGACCTTCACCTCTGAGCTTTCGCGCGGCTACGCCAAGACCACCAACAACCGCATGGAGCTCATGGCCGTTATCGTGGCACTCGAGGCGCTCAACCGCCCCTGCGAGGTCGAAGTTCATTCCGACTCGCAGTACGTCGTCAACGCCTTTAACAAGCACTGGATTGACGGCTGGAAAAAGCGCGGATGGAAGACCGCCAACAAGCAGCCTGTCAAGAACCGCGATCTGTGGGAGCGCCTGCTCACCGCAAAGAGCAAGCACAAAGTGGAGTTCATCTGGGTTAAGGGCCACGCCGGCCACGAGCTCAACGAGCGCTGTGACGAGCTTGCCACCACGGCGGCCGACGGCAGCAACCTCGATATCGACACCGGCTTTAACGAGAGCGACCTGTAACGGCGTTTTCGCACGCTATTTCCTGCCCCCTCGCGCTACACTCATCCTATAAACCGAACGGCACGAGGGGGATACATGCTGCGTATAGCGACCATCGGCACATCCATGATTACCGACGACTTTATCCAGGTCGTCAACGCCAACGACCAAGCCGCGTTTGTGGGCACGCTCTCGCGCGATGCAGATCGCGGCGCCGCCTTCACCACTAAGCACGGCGGCGAGCGTAACTTCACCGCGCTTGACGAGCTTGCGTCCGCTGCCGACGTCGACGCCGTCTACATCGGCAGCCCCAATGCGCTCCACTACGAGCAGGCGCTCGCCTGTATCGCCGGCGGCAAGCACGTTATCGTCGAAAAGCCCTTTTGTGCCACCGAGGCGCAGGCGCTCGAGGTCTTTCGTGCAGCCGAGGCGGCGGGCGTCGTAGCCCTCGAGGCCATGCGCCCGCTCCATGACCCCGCTTTCCACGCCGTCGAGGACGCCCTGGGCGAGATTGTGCCCATCCGCCGCGCCTCATTGCGCTTTGGCAAATATTCCTCGCGCTACAACGAGGTTCTCGCGGGGCGCGCCACCAATATCTTCGACTGCCACATGGCCTCGGGCTCCCTCATGGACATCGGCGTCTATACCGTCGAGCCCATGGTCGAGATCTTCGGCATGCCCTCCGGTCTCACCAGCATGACCACGCTGCTCGACCCCTCAACGCAAGAGCTCACCCATGGCCCCATCGACGGCTGCGGCTCCATTCTCGCCAACTATGGCGGAGGCCGCATCTCTGTCGAACTTGCGCATTCAAAGATCACCAACGATCTGCTGCCCTCGCAAATCGAAGGCGAGCGCGGCACCATCCAGATTGACCACCTGTCGACGCCCCGCAACGTACGCATCGACTATCGCGGTGACGTCGTGCGCGGATCGGCGACCGAGGCGCCGCGCGAGCAAGGCAACAACGGACGCGCGCTCGACCTTCCCAAGTCAAGCAACACCATGGAATACGAGCTCGCGGACTTTATCACCGCCATCGACGGCGTTCATCACGTTAAAGATGAGATTTGGGAAACGCCGACAGGACGCCACGAACTCGGACACTACCGCGATGTCACGCTCGTGTCGCTGCGTATCATGGATGCCGTGCGCCAGCAGGCGGGCATCGCCTTCCCCGCCGACTCTAACAAGCAGGCATAGCGATGGGTTTTTTCGACAAGCTTTTCTCGGGCGTCGCCGTCGGCAGCCGCGAACCCCAAAAGCCTTCTGGCGTCGAGCTCGAGCTGCGCCGTAGGCTCACCGTGCTCGCAAGCGACGAGGTCGCTCAGGACGCCCCGCAGCGCTATTTCCTGCGGTGGGAGGGGCAGGTCCAGGGCGTCGGTTTCCGCTTTACCAACACCAACCTCGCGCAGGCACGCGCACTCACCGGCTGGGTGCGTAACATGGAAGACGGCTCGGTTGAGATGGAGCTACAGGGCACGCCGGCAAACATCGTGTCTCAGCTCGAGGCGCTTCATGCCTCCTACGAGCGCATGGGGACACGTTTTCGCCTTGTAGACGCCCAGACTCGCACCCCGCTTGCCAACGAGGATGGTTTTAGTCCTCATTATTAGTATTGTGTGCTAAATACGGTATCATTTACCTACGACCGTTGATAGAAAAGAGGCGAGGCGCATGGCGGTGCAAAGAAGGAATACCAGGCAGCGAAAGCTGGTTCTTGACGCCGTGCGCCAAAGCTATAACCATCCCACCGCCGATGAAATCTACAACGCCGTGCGCGAACAGGATGACAAGATCAGTCGCGGCACGGTCTACCGCAACCTCAACCTCTTGGCCGATGCCGGCGAGATCCTCTCCATCAAGACACCGGGCGGGAGCCGTTTCGATCGCACCACCGAACCGCATGCGCATGTCATCTGTACCTCGTGCAGCCGCGTCGTCGATGTAGCGCTCCCCTTCGATACCGAGCTCGATACCGAGGTATCCGAGCTAATTGGATGGGACGTCACCTCGCACTACACCATCTTTGAAGGACTCTGCCCCGACTGTCGGTAGCCTTAGGGGCATGCCCGCAAATCTACTTGCCCATCTGCTACAGCAAACAGCACATTTCTAGGCATGTCCCAAATATTTACTCGGCGAGCAGGCGATGCAGTTCTTCTTCGACCGTGCGCACGTAGCGGACGCGGTCGTTGATGCCACGCATAGAGGGATTGCAGCTCTCCATGAGATAAGGATGGCCTACGACGTTGAGCATGTCGCGGTCGTTTTCGTTATCGCCAAACGCCATCATCTCATCGGGCGAAATCCCCAGGGCACGACCGTAATCGGCAAGCGCGGAGCCCTTGCCCGAACCAAAACCGATAAAGTCCGTCCATTCGGTTCCCGACGTCATCACGTCGACACGGTCGCTAAAGAGGCGCTCGAAATAATCCAGGGCCGCCGGCTGATCCACCTCAGGCGTCTGGAAGGCAATCTTAATGACGTCCTCGTCGATGTCCTCGGGACGGTCGACAACCGCCACATCGCAGTGGACCTCATAGCGCAAATGGTCGACGAACGCATCGTTGCCGCTCATGGTGTAGAGGTGCCCCTCACACGAAAGGGTCACGTCGGCATGGGGATACGCAACCACGGCATTCGCGATATCCATAGCAAGGCTGCGCTCCATGGAACGCTTGACAACGGCACGCCCCTCGCTCATCACCAGAGCTCCGTTTTCGCATACATAGGCGAGCTCATCGGCCACCGGGGCAAACAGGTAGCGCAAGCTCGCATATTGACGGCCACTCGCCGGCATAAACACAATGCCGCGACGATGCAGCTCGTCGATGAGCTCAAAGGCCTCGGAACGCGGCTCGCGCTCCCCCGGATGCAGCAACGTGCCGTCCAAATCGCATGCAATCAGCTTGATTCCCTCAAGACCCATACGCTTTCCCCCCCAAAGCACCTCATCAACAGCAAGACGGACTTTGAATAGTTGCCTCTCAAAGTCCGTCTTGCTCATACGCACGTTAACCGCGCGCCTTCTTTACGATCGTAAAGTCTGGAGCCATACTCACAACGGCATCCGCCGCACTCGACGCAAAGCGCCGGCCCGCATCGAGTTCACGGGTAACCACCGAGAGCCGAACACCCTCGACGCCTCGGAGCATGCGGCCCAAAACAGGCTGCACCGGCGTATACATGCGCACGGTATGCTCGTCCGAATCGCCTCGGAAAAGCGGCGCGTGCATATTGCCAATCTCCCAGCATGTATGCGCGAGCGCAATCGGGTCCATGCGGTCGACTTCGACCAAATAGACCTCGGCGCTGCGCAGGCGCACGACAACCGCCACGGGCACCATGCCCGAACGGTCGATGGCGAGCACGTCGCCGTCGGCAAGACGACCGCCGTCGGCAGCATCCAGCCGAACATCGACCGTGCGCCCCAGCTCCGTCACGCCCACAAACGCGTACACATCAGCCTGGTCCCAATCGAGCAGCAGCTCGTCAACTTCAAAGACGCCGCCCAACTTCCGGCGAAGCAGGAGTTCATAGGACGGATCGTTGAGATTTCCCAAGCATGTCGTCGAAACCAAGCGTTCAGGCATACTCTAACCCTCGACCTCAACAAGCTCGATATCAAAGTTGAGATCCTTGCCGGCAAGCTCGTGGTTGGCGTCGAGCGTCACGGCCTCGGGCGTCACGTCGATGACCACGGCGGGGACGGGCATGCCGCTCGGCGTGGACAGGAAGAGCTTCATGCCCTTCTCGATCTGCTCGATGTTGGGAACCTGTTCGGCCGGGAAGGTCAGAACCATCTCGGGATTGTGCTCGCCGTAGGCATCGGCAGCAGGAATGTGCACGGTCTTCTTCTCGCCCACCTGCATGTCGACCACGGCGGCGTCGAAGCCCTTGATCATCTGGCCGGCGCCGCAGGTGAACTCCAGCGGCTCGCCGCGATCGTAGGAGCTATCGAACTGCGTGCCGTCGTCGAGCGTGCCGCGATAATGGGTCTTGACCTTCTTGCCCTGGTTGGACATGGTAACCTCCGTGATAAGGGCGGCGCACAACGCGGGCCGCCATGAACATATGGCGCTAACTATACCCTAGTCATACAATTCAATGACAGTTTGCAAAGAAACGCTGCAACCGGAGGAACCATGGCATACCCCGTATTTGACCTACACTGCGACACCGCCGACCGCATCGGCTGGGCCACGCTCGATCTCGACCTGCGCTTTACCGCCGGCACCGACGGCTATTTCCCCGGCGACGAGACGCATCCGCAAGATTTCGACCTCATCGAGGGCAACGCCTGCGCCATCTCGCTCGCAAAGATCGGCAACACGCCGTGGGCACAGTGCTTCGCCACGTTTGTCCCCGACGAGATTCCCACCGCCCACGCCGCGCGCTTCCAGGCGCAAATCATGGCGCACATGAGCGGCCAGGCCATGCTCAACCACGACCGCATGGTCAACGTACGCAGCACCGCTGACATTCGCCCTGCGCTCAAAGACGGCAAGGTCGCTTGCATCCACACCATCGAAAACGCCACGTTCTTTGCCGAGGACCCCGCGCTGATCGAGGTGCTCAAGAGCTTGGGCGTACTCATGTCATCACTCAGCTGGAACGCGCAGGGACCGCTCGCGAGCGGACACGATACCCACGCCGGCCTCACCGCCGCCGGCATCGAGGCGCTTGCGCAGATGGAGCACGCCGGCATGGTACTCGACGTCTCCCACCTCAACGATGAGTGCTTTGACGAGGTTGTCGCCCACGCCACGCGTCCCTTCGTCGCCAGCCACTCCAACTCCCGCACCGTCTGCAGCGTCAAGCGCAACCTCACCGACGACCAGTTCCGCGCCATTCGCGACATGGGCGGTATCGTCGGCCTCAACTACTGCAGCGAGTTCCTATCCAACGACGCAACCGACAAGACCGCCGCAGACGTCACCTTCGACCAGCTGGCGGCACATATCGAGCACTGGCTCGACCTGGGCGGCGAGGACGTCATCGCGCTCGGCGGCGACTGGGACGGTGCCACGGTGCCCGCTTTCCTCTCCGATGCCAGCATGATGCCCGAGTTCCAGAACATGCTTTCCAAGCATTTTGGCAAGACCGTGATGCAGAAGCTCTGTAGCGACAACGCGCTTGCCTTCTTTGAGCGTTATTAATTTCACATCCCTTGAGCGGGCCGGCATGCCGAACGGTCGACATGCCGGCCCGTCCCCAATCTGAAGGACCGCTTTTGACGCAGCAATTTACGATTTCCATATCCCGACCGGATGGGACGCCCATCTCCGTCGTCGTTACCAAAAAGCGCGTCAAAAACTTCAACCTACGCGTCACATCAAGCGGTGAGGTCCACGCCAGCGCACCGCTCGGCGCCAGCCGCGAGCGCATCGAGGCATTTGTGAAGCGCAACAGCACCTGGATTGTCAGCCGACTTGCCAAGCGCGAGCAACATCAGGCGACGGCGCGAGAGCCGCTCAGCACCTCGTCCGTCATTGCACTTTGGGGCAAGCCCATCACGGTACAGGATGCACTCGATCACAACTTTGCATCACCCGCGCCGCGGCCCAAGCAGGCCACCTTCGCAAGCTTTATGGGTACCGACGAATCGGACGAAGGCCCACAGGCCAAGCGGCGCGCAATCCTCGACGGCCTAACGTCCGACGAGCTCCAGACCCGCATCGACCAGCTCTATGCATCCGAGGTCACCACGGCGCTGCGCGATATGGTGCGCACATACGAAATCGCAATGGGTGTCGCCGTTTCCCGCGTTTCCGTACGCAGCATGAAAACGCGTTGGGGCTCATGCACACCCAAATCCGGCGCCGTTCGCATCGCACGCGAACTTGCC
Source organism: Collinsella aerofaciens (assembly GCF_015558785.1). Taxonomy (GTDB): domain Bacteria; phylum Actinomycetota; class Coriobacteriia; order Coriobacteriales; family Coriobacteriaceae; genus Collinsella; species Collinsella aerofaciens_P. The sequence continues at coordinate 53,986 of NZ_JADMOP010000004.1, read as the reverse complement.
GCTTATCCCATCGAGTGTCTCGACATGGTTGTCGCCCACGAGCTCGTCCACTTGCTCGAGCCAAGCCACAATCAGCGGTTTCACGCCCTGCTCGACAGGTACTGCCCCAACAATAGAGCGCTGTCGCAGCGGCTCAAGCAGCCACCCATAGAGACGTATTAGAACCGGTTAGCGCACGCGCTCGATCTCGACGCCGCAGCTTGCCAGGGGAAGACCGACGGGCGCCCAAGGCTTATCGAGCTTAACACGCACGCCAAGCAGCAAGGGGTAACGACGCAGCAGCATCTGGGCCACACCCTCGGCTGCCGCCTCGATGAGTTTAAACGTATGCTCGCGCAGATAGCCATCGACATCGTGGCACACCGAGCCGTAGTCAATCGAGGCGTCCAGGTTATCGTGCTCCCCCGCTGCACGCAGGTCGGCATAGAGCACCAAGGACACGATGAACTTCTGGCCCAGCGCGTTCTCTTCGGGATACACGCCGTGGTTGGCAAAGACCTCGAGACCGTCGATAGTAATGCGATCGGCATGGCGCAGATCGTCATAGCTCACGTGGGGCACCGCCGTTGCGGTGGATATTTCGCCCCTTCCACGGCGTGCGAGCTCGGCACCTTCAGTCTTGGTTGCATTCTCGGGCAGTTTTTTGTTACTCATCGCGATCGTCTCCTTCGTTTAGAACCCCGACCGCGCAAACTAACTACACGCGAATCGACAGGTTCTTTTTATCATCGCTCCAGTTGCAAGCATTGCGCGCGGGGCATGCAAAGCAGGCGCGCGACGCTTTGTCGGCTGCATAGAGCAAACGCTCAAGCGGTTGGCTGTTCACGCGCAGCTTTCGATGGCCCAGAATGGCCGTCTTAATGGCTGCGGCATCGGCCGGCTCAAACGCCACGTCATCAGGCATGCCGCCGAGAATTGCATCAGCGACGCGTTCGCTTGCAACATCATGGGATATACCCGATTCATACTGTTCATCTTTGCCGATATCGTGAAGAAGTGCCGTGGCGTAGATGACCTCGCGGTCAAACTCGAGATCTTCCTCGAGATTCTTAATCCACATAATGCGAGCGACATCGAGCAGATGGTCGATACCGTGGCGGCAGAAGATGCGCCCCGATTCCAGCTGAGCAATGTTGCCCAGGTGGCGCCGGAACAGGCCGTTGGCACAGATGTAATCGATACGAGGCATAACGCCAAAAGGCGCCAGGCCCGAAGCCATGAAGCCGCGACGCGGCGTCCCCCCATCGGTCTTCGATGTAAAGTCATTGACGACCCTCATGCTAACGGCCCAGCATCCTAAAGAACCGCTCCTCGAGCGACGGATCGGTCTCAAAGACGCCGCGGCGAGCGAGCGTCACGGTCTTGGTGCCAGGCTTTTGCACGCCGCGCATGGTCATGCACATATGCTCAGCCTCCATGAGCACAATCGCTCCCTGGGGAGCGAGATACTCCATGAGGGCATCGGCAACCTGTGCGCACAGCTGCTCCTGCAGCTGCAGACGACGGGCGTAGACCTCAACCGTGCGGGCAAGCTTAGAGAGCCCTGCGACACGGCCGTTGGGGATATAACCAATGGCGGCCTTGCCATAAAACGGCAGCAGATGATGTTCGCACAGCGAGTAGAACGTGATGTCGCGCTCGATAACCAAATCGTTCGAAGCGACGGCAAAGGTTTTGGACAGGTGCTCCTCGGCACTCTGGTCCATACCGCCGGCGATCTCACCATACATACGGGCAACGCGCGCCGGGGTCTCCAGCAGGCCCTCACGAGTTGGGTCCTCGCCTATGCCCTCAAGCAACAGCTTAATGGCGGCCTCGACTTTTTCCTGATCGATCATCTGGGCCTCACTTTTCCGATTTTGCGTTCGCGCTATGGTACCACGCCCTTTGGCATCGGCCACAAGCTACATAGTATGGGTCGAATAGACTGGATCGTCCCGCCAAAGTTCAACCGCATCACAAAGCGCAACACCCTCGCGCTCAGCACGGTCGCGCGTAGCGTTCATATCGATCACACGCTGGTTACTCGAGCCTCTAAAACGCAATGAGATATCGTACAGATCCTGAACAAACGGGCCGTCCACCAACATGTCGAGGCGGGCCAGGATACGGTTCGTCACCTCGGTATGATGACGGCCACCCGGCATAAGCTCCTCGAGCACGTCGCCGGTAAAGCACCAAATGGTCTTGCCCGACCCCGCGGGATAGGCCGCACGCACGCGTTCGATAAAGTCAACAAGCCCCACCTGATTCTCGGGCTCCATAGGCTCGCCGCCCAGAATCGTCAGACCATCGATAAAGGGGTGGTCGAGGCTCTCGATAATCTTGTCCTCGACGGCACGATCGAACGGCTCACCCGCAGCAAAGTCCCACGCGACAGAGTTAAAGCAATTCTTGCACCCACGACGGCACCCGCTCACAAACAGAGAAGTACGAACGCCTTCTCCATCAGCAATGTCGAAATACTTAATGTTCGCGTAGTTCATAGGTAACTCTCCCGGGAGGCCGGGACATATCATCCCGTCCTCAAACATTCTCGGCCTTCGGCCTGCGAAACTGCGGGCGGGACGATATGTCCCGGCCTCATGCAAAGGGTAACTCAATGAACGAAGCGAACATCGAGTATAGGGTTCGAGGTCCAATAAAAACTTTGTTGCAGCTCAACCGCCATTGCAAATCAATCGCTGCTGCAGCTCGAATTATTTCCGCTAAAAACTTCGAGGAGTGAGCAGACCGCGAGCTACATCTCAGCTACGTCAACTTGGCCGCCCCGTAGCGAGGCCCCGGACCTTTGCTCGATATGAGTTCCGCACGAACAGGAGGCGCCAGTGGCGCCTCCGTCGTGAGCCAGGACTGTCCGAAATAGCGAGTAAAGGTCCGGGGCCTCGCTACGGGGCGGCCTGGGATGGTTATTAGAGATGCAGCACGCGGTCGCGGATCTCCTCGGTTCGACCCTGGTTCCAGAACTGGGTACCGATGTAGCCGCACGTACGACGGGCGACGTTCATCTTCTCCTGGTCACGATTGCCACAGTTGGGGCACTCCCACACCAGCTTGCCGTCATCCTCGACAATCTTGATCTCACCGTCGTAGCCGCACACCTGGCAGTAATCGCTCTTGGTGTTGAGCTCGGCGTACATGATGTTGTCGTAGATGTACTGCATCACGCGGATGACAGCCTTGAGGTTGTCCTGCATGTTGGGAACCTCGACGTAGGAGATTGCACCGCCCGGCGAAAGCTGCTGGAACATACCCTCGAATTTGAGCTTGTCGAATGCGTCGATCTCCTCGGACACGTGGACGTGGTAGCTGTTGGTGATGTAGCCCTTGTCCGTCACGCCCGGGATGATGCCAAAACGACGCTGCAGGCACTTGGCGAACTTGTAGGTCGTCGACTCAAGCGGGGTACCGTACAGCGAGAAGTCAATATCGCTTTCGGCCTTCCACTCCGCGCACTTGTCGTTCATGCGCTGCATGACGGCCATGGCAAAGGGCGTGCCCTCCTTCTCGGTGTGGCTGTGGCCCGTCATGTACTTGACGCACTCATACAGGCCGGCATAACCCAGACTAATGGTGGAGTAACCGCCCACGAGCAGCTTGTCGATCGTCTCGCCCTTCTTCAGGCGGGCGAGGGCACCGTACTGCCAAAGAATCGGCGCGGCATCCGAAAGCGTACCCATCAGACGCTTATGACGGCACAGCAGGGCGCGGTGGCATAGCTCAAGGCGCTCGTCGAAGATCTTCCAGAACTTGTCCATGTCCTGATGCGAGCTCAGCGCGACATCAGGCAGGTTAATGGTCACAACGCCCTGGTTAAAGCGGCCATAGTACTTAGGCTTGGTCGGGTCATAGTTCAGCGCGTTGGCGACATTGTTAAAGCCGTTGCCCGAACGGTCGGGCGTCAGGAAGCTGCGGCAGCCCATGCAGGTATAGCAGTCGCCGTTGCCCGCGGTCTCGCCCTTCGACAGCTTGAGCTCGCGCATCTTCTTCTCGGAGATGTAGTCGGGCACCATGCGCTTGGCGGTGCACTTAGCGGCCAGCTGGGTCAGGTAGAAGTACGGGGAATTCTCGTGAACGTTATCGTCCTCGAGCACATAGATGAGCTTGGGGAATGCCGGGGTAATCCATACGCCGGCCTCGTTCTTAACGCCCTCGTAGCGCTGGCGAAGCGTCTCCTCCACGATCATGGCAAGGTCGTGCTTCTCCTGAGGCGTACGGGCCTCGTTAAGATACATAAAGACCGTCACGAACGGCGCCTGGCCGTTGGTGGTCATAAGAGTTACGACCTGATACTGAATCGTCTGAACGCCGCGACGGATCTCGTCACGCAGGCGGTCCTCAACAACCTCGCGGACCTTTTCGGGAGATGCGGAAACGCCGAGCTCCTCGAGCTCGCGGGCGACCTCGCCGCGAATCTTCTGACGGCTCACCTCAACAAACGGAGCAAGATGGGTCAGCGAAATCGACTGGCCGCCGTACTGGGAGGAAGCAACCTGAGCGATAATCTGCGTCGCGATGTTGCAGGCGGTCGAGAAGCTGTGCGGCTTCTCGATCAGCGTGCCCGAGATAACGGTGCCGTTCTGGAGCATGTCCTCCAGGTTCACCAGGTCGCAGTTGTGCATGTGCTGAGCAAAGTAATCCGAATCATGGAAGTGGATCAGGCCCTCATTATGGGCGTCCACGATCTCCTGGGGCAGCAGCACGCGCTGGGTCAGGTCCTTGGAAATCTCGCCGGCCATATAGTCGCGCTGAACGGAGTTGACGGTCGGGTTCTTGTTGGAGTTCTCCTGCTTGACCTCTTCGTTATTGCACTCAATCAACGACAGGATCTTGTCATCGGTCGTGTTCTTCTGGCGCTTCAGGCTCTGAACATAGCGATAGATGATGTAGTGGCGGGCAACCTCGTAGCAGTCGAGACGCATGATCTCGTCCTCGACCAAATCCTGGATCTCCTCGACCGAAACGGTGTGGCCCGCGTTCTCGCATGCCTCGGCGACGTTTTGCGCCGCATAAACCACCTGGCGGTCGGTTAGACGAGAACTCTCCTCGACCTCCAAGTTGGCGGCGCGGATGGCATTGACGATCTTATCGATGTCAAAGACAACCTCGGTGCCGCTGCGCTTGATGATCTTCATCCTCTTGCCTCTTTCGCGTCGTAGCCTCATTGCGCTTCAGAGCCAAACGATGCCCGGCAGGGCTTGCCCCTGTCTTGCGGCGCCGTCGCGCAATCTGTGTTCTCGATAAACCATAAGCCTCCATGCGGACATTCCCTAGAGCCAATCAAGCGGCTCAAGGACACGTTCGAAAGAGGCAATTAAGGTCTTCGTTCTCTGTCCGCCATCTATCATACGACAAAGACACATCTATATCCTGTATTCTTTTTTTAGTTCAAACACAACATATAGTGTTTCAGCAGGTCAAAGCAATTGGTCATTTTCCAGACGCATTAATTATGAGGGGTTCTTGGCAAGTCGGTAAAACGTTACCAACACGGCTACCTGCATGGCAGTTATAAAACCCCCTTAGTCAAGCCGCTGACAAATCCTACCAAAACCAAGCCGTTCACGCCAAAAGAATCCAAAAGATTATGCTTGACCAACATGTTGCGGTCACGATCGGCCAGGACGTATGCAATCTGCCGGCACCTCTACGGGATGCGAAGACCATCGCGTACAGACCTTGGATCAATATTTGGTGGCTTATTTGGCGGCGTGCTTGGTGGCAAAACAAAACAGCCCAGAGGACATAGCCTCTGAGCTGCGAACATTTGGTGGGCGTTAGAAGATTTGAACTTCTGACCTCTTCCGTGTCAGGGAAGCGCTCTCCCCCTGAGCTAAACGCCCAAATGGAGCGGACAACGGGGCTCGAACCCGCGACCCCAACCTTGGCAAGGTTGTGCTCTACCAACTGAGCCATGTCCGCTTACGAGGATTAATCTTACGTGATGCCCGCATCCTATGCAAGAACTTTTTTTGAAAAGTTTTGCAACGCCCTCGCGAACCTCGCGAAGACATCAGCCGCCACGGAAGGTGTAGGCAAACGCAAACTCGCCGCAAGAGGCCCTTACATCTCACCGAGCATGATCCAGGCAGAGCTGTCCTGCGCGAGCCTGCCGTCTGCAAGCGGTGATGAGGTGAGCAGGACCCTGCCCGCCGGCAACTCCACGGGTGCTGCACCGAAGTTCGTCACACACGCCCAGCCGTTGTCGCGGCGATAGGCGATGACGCCGCCCTCGGCGCCCTCGGCGCCATCCGCAAGACCGGTGCGCCCGTCAAGATCGAGCCACGCAAGATCGTTGGCGCACCCGCGCAGCTTGCGCCGCAGCCAGAGGGCGTCACGATAGAGCGCAAGCATCGATGTCGGGTCCGCTTCTTCCCTATCGACAGCGTAATCGGAAAACCATGCAGGTTGCGGCAGATGGGGCGCCGCATCGGCGTCCGCCGGCGAAAACCCAAACGATCCGCCCTGCGCGGGATCGTCCGCCGCCACCCACGGCAGGGGCACACGACAGCCGTCGCGCCCCTTCTCACGCTTCGGTCCGTGCGTATTGGTCGCAGTGGGATCTTCGAGTGCATCCCACGGAATATCAGCCACCTCAAAAAGGCCGAGCTCCTCACCCTGATACACGTATGCCGAGCCCGGAAGCGCCAGCTCAAGCAAAAGGGCCGCCCGCGCGCGGCGCTCGCCGAGTCCACGGTCCTCATCATAAGACGACCCGTCGCGCAAGAGCCAGTCGAGCGCAATCTGGTGGTAGCGCGTCGCCTTGATTTGCGGCAGGGCATAGCGTGTCGCCACGCGCGGCACGTCGTGGTTGGAGAGTACCCAGGTCGAGGCGGAATCGGATTCGACGGCTGCCTTCAAGCCCTTCTCGATTGCAGTGTGCATGTCATCATAGGTCCAAGTGTCCTTGGCAAACTCAAAGTTGAATGTCTGGCCAAGCTCGCTGGGACGCGCGTAGAGATACTGGCGCTCGGGCAGCACCCACGCCTCGGCAACGGCGCTGCGTGGCGGATTATAGCGGTCGAACACGCGGCGCCACTCTCGATAGATCTCGTGGACCTCGTTGCGGTCCCACAGCGGATGGGTGCCGTCGTCAACCATGTCATCGCCCTCGGCGAGATGCCACCGGTCGAGGTCATCGCGGTCGAGATCCTTGGCGAGACCCTGCGCCACATCAATGCGAAAGCCGTCGACGCCTCGATCGCTCCAAAACGCCAGGACGTCGCAAAAGAGCGCGTGAACCTCAGGGCATGACCAGTCAAAGTCCGGCTGCTCGGGCGTAAACATGTGCAGATACCACTGACCGTCCGCAACACGCGTCCATGCGGGGCCGCCAAAGTTGGCATTCCAATTGGTGGGAGGCAGCTCGCCATGCTCGCCGCGACCATCGCGGAAGATATAACGGGCGCGCTCGGGCGATCCGGGGCCGGCGGCAAGAGCGGCTTTGAACCAGGGGTGCTGGCTGGATGAATGGTTGGGCACGATGTCGACGATGACCTTGATGCCGCGCGCGTGAGCCGCAGCGATCATATCATCGAAGTCGTCAAGCGAGCCGAGACGTGGATCGACATCGCAGTAGTCCGCCACATCATAGCCACCATCGACAAGAGGCGATGGGTAAAACGGGCTCAGCCAGATGGCCTCGATACCCAGCCGCTCAAGATAGTCCATCTGCTGGGTAATGCCCGCGATATCGCCCAGACCCGAACCAGTCGAATCCTTAAACGAGCGCGGGTAGATCTGATAGATCGCGGCATCGGACATCCATGAGCGCGAAGAAGACTTTTCTGTAGCCACGGGGCGTATCTCCCTTGCAACGAGGTTATGCGAGATGCCCACGATGATACGCCCAAAGCGCACATTCGCAGCAAACAACGCCACAGCCACGCCCCAAAACGCTCGCTCCCTCTCGGGTTCGAGCCCATGCGATGGGTACAAAAAAGCCCGGCTACCGTGGTAGTCGGGCTGCTGCGTTTGGAGCGGACAACGGGGCTCGAACCCGCGACCCCAACCTTGGCAAGGTTGTGCTCTACCAACTGAGCCATGTCCGCATATGTAAAACAAAACGGGCGCCGGAGCGCCCGGATGTTGCCTGGAGGCGAAGCCCGGATTCGAACCGGGGGTAAAGGCTTTGCAGGCCTCTGCCTTACCACTTGGCCACTTCGCCGAAAAAGGACCGCCTAAACGGTCCGGAAATGCAATGGAGCGGACAACGGGGCTCGAACCCGCGACCCCAACCTTGGCAAGGTTGTGCTCTACCAACTGAGCCATGTCCGCTTG
>NZ_JADMOP010000004.1:0-45611 GCF_015558785.1 Collinsella aerofaciens | reverse complement strand
CAATGGAGCGGACAACGGGGCTCGAACCCGCGACCCCAACCTTGGCAAGGTTGTGCTCTACCAACTGAGCCATGTCCGCTTGCGGGTTATTAATTTACGCGAGTTGTCCAAAAGACGCAAGTACTTTTTTCAAAAAAATTGCCTGCCGCATGTTCTTGGTAGCTAAACGCGCTAAAGCGATTGGCTAGGCACACGATTCCGGCGCTCCGTTAAACAGCTTCACCATCTGCACACGCGTGCCGGCGCCGTCCGTACGACGAGCAACCTCCACGTTATCGACGAGCATACGCATAAGCTTGATACCACGGCCGCGCTCCTCAGATGCGACCGGTTCGCTCGTTTCATCGATAGAGTAGCCGGCACCTCGATCAAGTACCTCGACCACAACGCGATCGCCATAGGCCTGAACCGTCAGGACGCACCCGATACCGCCCGCATGGTCATAGGCATTACCCAGCGCCTCCCCCGACGCCAATGCGACATCGTAGCGCTCGTCACGGCGCAACGGAAGCGATTCGAGGAGTTCGGCGATGCGATGTCGGTAGTATGGAAGGTTCTCGATACCTTGACGGACCTCGACGCTCTTGCTCCAGCGAGGCAGCTCCCCCACCGGAATGGCGGGAATAGACTCCCGTGCCGGACCCGCAACATGCAGGATGTCGACAAGTCGGGCAATCTCCAAAAAGCGAATAACCTCATCGGAGGCGTTAACAAGCGAAAGCAGGCCCTCTCGCCTCATGAGCTCTCTGGCACGTGTAAGCAAAAACGCCAAACCTGTCGAGTCGATAAAGCCCACGGCCTGGCAATTGATGACAACGCGACGCACGCCCCGGTCGATCAAATTATCCAACCGTCGGCGCAGCACCGGCACCGATGCGATGTCGACATCACCCGGTGGCGTCAAAACCGCTATGTCATTCCACTCATTCATACGACCATGGTTCCCAAAAAAGCCCACTCGATGCATTCGTTTCCCCAACCGTGCGGATTCAGCCCGCCCAGCGTCGTCTATGAACGACCCCGTAAAAACTCAAGGGACACCAATGCAATGTCATCGTCCAGCGCCGATTCGGTAAATCGGTCAAGCTCGCCCAAGACCTTGCCGCAAATGCCCGACACGCCCTCCCCCGAAATAGAAAGCAGAAGGTCGCGCAAGCGCTGCTCGCCAAAGAACGCTCCGGTGCGGTCGCGGGCCTCAATCGTTCCATCCGTATACATGAAGAGCATGTCGCCGGGGGCAAACGTAAACACGCCTGTCTCGTACACCATGCTCTCAAAGGCACCGATTACGCCCGATTGGCATCCAAGCAGCTCAACCTCTCCCCCACGGGCCTCGCCGCCACCCAGCGGCATCGACTCTGGCCTGATGACCATGGTCGGAGGATGGCCCGCCGAACAATACGTTGCGCGTCCGGCTTTAAGGTCAATCTTGGCGATAAAGGCCGTCACGAACGTCTCGACCCTCGAAAAGCCCATGAGCATGCTGTTAAGGGAGCGTGCCATACGGGCCGGTCCAGCGCCCTCCCAGGCATATGCCGTCAGGGCCGTCTTGACGAGCGCGGACATCGATGCGGCCTCAATGCCTTTGCCAGACACATCACCCAGAATCATGACGGCGCAGTCGTCGGGAAGACGGATGAGCGTATAGAAATCGCCGCCGACCAACGCCGAGTTCGTGGCCGACAGGTACACCGAATCGGTTGCGATACCCGGAACATCCCCCAGGGAATTTCTCATGCCGATCTGAAGGGTCTGAGCGATACGGCGCTCCTCGCGCTTTTGAGATTCGCCTTCGTAGATCAGTTCAAAGTCATGCGCCAAGTGCACCAAGTAGTCATATTCAAGATCATCAATCGGCTCTTGGCTACCATCACGAAGCAGCAGCGCGCGCGTCGTAGGGCTCTTCGCAACAGAAGCAGGAACAATCGCGTCGTTACTGTGCTTGCCATCACCCTCAGAGCGCGGGCGCCCCGCCTCGATGCCGGAGTCAACGTAGAGACCTTGACAAGGCAGACCGTGCGCCCTAAGCCAGCCTCCCATAGGCATCGATTCGTCAACGCGAGTTATACGGACGTGTTTAAGGTCCTCGGCACTCGTACCGCCCAAAACAGATGCCTCAAAGCCATCAGGGCCAGCCCCCAGACGTGCCGCTGGCGCCGTCGTGGAAAAGAAAAGCTTCTCGGGATCGTCCGGCAAAGCAACGCGACTGCCACCTTCAAAATCTATGACGTAGGAATCCAGACTGGCGTCATACTCAACAGGGCAAAAATGGCAGTTAAGCATATTGCAGATCTCGGACGATACCGCCTGGGTAGCCGCGGCGGAATCGTCTAGAAAGGCAAACAACTCTTCACGTAAGACATTGAGCGAGCGGCCAAGCTCGGCCGTGCGACGGGAGCGAAGGCTCGATGCCATGCCGACCAGCTGGATAGACAGGTAATCGCAAATGACCTCGAGCACATTAACGTCATAGGCGAGCGGTGCCTGGGGGCGTTTCCAACCAACTTCCAGCACGCCAAGAATCTGCGTACCGTAAAAAACGGGAAGACAGATCTCGCTGCGGTACGGAGGCATATCCTGCATGCGCAACAGGTGCTTAGAACGATTGTCCAGGTCCATAAACATACCGGAGGCGGCCCTATCGCCCTCAAGGTCCTGTTGAATCGACAAGCGACAGGCACGCGACTCACGAAGAACATACGTCGGAATGCCAGCGCCATACGGCAAAAACTCGGGCAGGTAGCTGTCGTACAGCTCCTTGGAAACACCGCGAAGTTTAAAACCGCCGCTCTCAGAAAAATAGATAGCGGCACCCGAAGCATCGAGCGTTCCTACAAGCTGGTTCAAAACAGTATCAAGCAGGCTGGGTAACTCATCGGAGCCCACAGTGCTCATAATGACCGAGAGCGTGCCAGAGAGACGCTTGTTCGCCACTCTAAGCTCCGATAACGCACGCTTGAGTTGACGGTCGTGAGAATACTGTTCTTCGATGCTATGGAGCGCCACCAGGACACGTGGCGCGCGGCGCCCAAAGATGCGTGGAGGCGTCACGGAGCCCGCACGAACCAAGACGGGGATAAAGGAGCCGTCACTCAGCTTGAGCATTAGTTCGTTCTCGGAGCCATCAGTTTCAAATGGCAGACAATGTTCCGTCGCACGTTCAAAAGCGGATGAGTACAGGACGTCTTTAACATCTCCACCGATGACGTCGGCGCGTTCCTCGCACATCAAACCAAGTAAGCGATTATTCACATGCAGAATGGTTCCGTCGAGCTCACAGATGATGACAGCATCGCTCGTGATCTCGACTAGTTGGGCAACGTCTGCCCACTCGTTGCGTTCAAGCGTTTCCATCGTGGACCCCACCGTCTGTCGGTAACAAAAAAGCCTCCGAAGAGGCTTCTCAAATGCGATGGTGTCGGAGGCGGGACTTGAACCCGCATGACCAAAAAGCGGTCACTAGCACCTCAAGCTAGCGCGTCTGCCAATTCCGCCACTCCGACATGCTATGTTGTTGATTTGCGGTCCGTTTTGTTGGACCCGCGCGTTCAACGAGGAAGATAATAACCTATGATTCGAGAACTGTGCAAGCACTTTTTAGAAAAAAGTTTACGAATTTGTAAATGCGCAGGTAGATCTATATGTCCGGCCCCGTATCGGTGTTGCCTCCCGGCGCGTCCTCGGGCATGAGCGATATTTTGCTACGCACTTCGTGCTGCGAAATATCGCTCCCCCTGCGGAATGCGCCGGGAGGCAACACCGATTCGGGGCCTGCAAATACGTACTTCAGACACAGTTCTCAAACATGTTCTGGGGGCTGATATAAATTTAGTGGCTCGGCTTTGCCGAGCCCTTATATGAGGAGGCCGGAGCCAAAGGTCCGGCCTCACTAACTTTTCCATTTGATTAAGTGAGCGATCGAGGAATCGCACTCCCCCTGCCGAGTTGCCGCAGGGCCCGCCCTGAAGTTATTTTTCAGAACACTCCGCAGGACGCAAGAAACCCCCGCCGCACGAAGTGCGCAGCGGGGGTTTCTTGCATGTCCGAGGACGTTCTGAAAAATAACTTCAGGGCGGGCCCGGACGATAACAACCGACTACAGGTCGATGTGCGATTCCTTAATCGGGAACGGCTCCGCGAAGTGGCAGGCGCAGCGGTGGCCCGGGGCAACTTCCTTAAACTCGGGAAGCTTCTCGGAGCAGATGCCCTGCGCGATCGGGCAGCGCGTGTGGAAACGGCAGCCGGTCGGCGGATCCAGCGGCGACGGCGGATCGCCGGCGAGGATGATGCGCTTGCGGGTCTTCTGGATATCCGGATCGGGCACCGGCACGGCAGACAGCAGCGACTGCGTGTACGGATGGTGAGGCTCGCTATAGAGCGTCTTCCAGTCCGAAACCTCGACCATCTTACCCAGATACATAACGGCAACGCGATCAGAAATGTGCTGCACGACGGACAGGTCGTGAGCGATAAACAGATACGCGGTACCGAACTTGTCCTGCAGTTCCTTGAGCAGGTTCAGAACCTGGGCCTGAATGGACACATCCAGAGCGGAAACCGGCTCGTCGCAGATAATCAGCTTAGGCTTCAGCGCAAATGCACGGGCAATGCCGACACGCTGACGCTGACCGCCGGAGAACTCATGAGGATAGCGGTTAATGTGCTCGGGGTTCAGTCCGACAACGTCGAGAAGCTCGCGGACGCGCTCAATGCGCTCCTCCTTGGTGCCCACGCCGTGAATGGTCATGGGCTCGGAGACGATCTCGCCGATGGTCATGCGGGGATTCAGCGAAGCATAGGGATCCTGGAAGATAAACTGCATCTCGCGACGCATGTCCTTGATCTCATGCTTGCTCATCTCGGCAACATCTTTACCCTGGAAGAACACTTTGCCTGCCGTCGGCTTGGTCAGGCGCATGATGGTACGGCCCGTGGTGGACTTACCGCAACCAGACTCGCCGACCAGGCCAAAGGTCTCACCCGGATAAATCTCGAACGAAATGTCATTCACAGCAGAGACGACACGCTTGGAGAAGCGCTTGGCGAACATGCCGGACTCAGCGGGAAACTCCTTAGAGAGGTGCTCGACCTTCAGCAGCGGAGTGCGCTCGTTGGTATCTGCCATTACGCCTCGCCTCCCTTCTTGGAATCCTTGCGCGTACGGGACGTCTTAGGAGCGTTCTTGAGGAACTCGGGGTCACCGGAGTAGTGGCACGCAGAGTAATGACCAGACTCGGTGACAACGCGCTCGGGGCGCTGCTTGCGGCACTTGTCCGTCGCATAGGGACAACGAGGCGAGAAGACGCAGCCCTCAGGCAGGTTCATGAGCGAAGGCGGGTTGCCGCGAATCGGCGTAAGCGGCTTCTTCTCATCGATGGCCTGCTCCGGGATGGAGCGGATAAGGCCCCAGGTGTAGGGGTGGCGGCTCTCGTAGAAGATTTCCTCAGCAGTACCGAACTCGACGGGACGGCCTGCGTACATAACCATGATCTTATCGGCCATATCGGCAACGACGCCCAGGTCATGGGTAATCATGATAATGGCGTTGCCGTTCTTCTCCTGCATCTCCTGCATGAGCTCGATAATCTGAGCCTGAATGGTAACGTCCAGAGCCGTCGTGGGCTCGTCGGCAATCAGGATATCGGGATCGCAGGCAAGAGCCATAGCGATCATGACACGCTGACGCATACCGCCCGAGAACTGGTGCGGATACTCATTGACGCGCTTCTCGGGCTCGGGGATACCCACGAGGTCCAAAAGCTCGGTGGCACGCTTGAGCGCCTCCTGCTTGGAGTAGCCACGGTGCAGACGAAGGCCCTCGCCCACCTGCTTGCCGATCTTATAGACCGGGTTCAAGGAGGTCATAGGATCCTGGAAGATCATCGCGATATCGTTACCGCGAATGTGCTGCATCTCTTCCTCAGTCATTTCGAGGATAGAACGACCGCGATAGCGAACGTCGCCGCCCTCGATCTTTCCCGGAGGCATCGAGATAAGACCCATGATGGTCATGGCGGTCACGGACTTACCGGAGCCGGACTCACCGACGACGCCCAAGGTCTCGCCGCGATCGAGCGTGTAGGACACACCGTCGACAGCGCGAACGACGCCGTCCTCGGTATGGAAATACATCTTAAGGTCATCGACCTCGAGCAGATGCTGGCCCTCGGGAACAGGCTGGTCCTTCAGGTCCACATAGTTCTTGTTCTTCTTCATCCTTATGCGTCCTTCATCTTGACGTCGAGGGCGTCGCGCAGACCGTCACCCAGCAGGGTGAAGGCGAGCACCGTCGAGAGAATTGCCAGACCGGGCATGATCATCATCCAGGGAGCAGTCAGAAGATACTGCTGACCGTCCTGAATCATGGAGCCCCACGAAGGCGTAGGCGGAATAACGCCCATGCCGAGGAAGGACAGAGCGGACTCGGTCAGAATGGCGCCACCAATGTTCATGGTCGCGTAGACCACGATGGAAGCGACGGAGTTCGGGAAGATGTGACGTACGACGATACGAGCATCAGATGCACCCATCGCGCGCGCAGCATCAACATAGTCGTTTTCCTTGACGGTCAAGATCGCAGAGCGGAAGACGCGCGCAATCGAAGGCCAGCCGAGAATACCGATGGCGATAAAGACGTTCTGAAGACCACGGCCGATAACGGCGATCATGGCGACAACGAACAGCACGTACGGGAACGCCAGGAAGATGTCCGCACAGCGCATGATGATCGTATCCCAGATGCCGCCGTAGAAACCGGCCAGAGCACCCATGACCAGACCGATCAGCGTGGAGATCGCGGTGGCCATAATTCCGACAGACAGCGAAACGCGCGCACCGTAGATAACGCGGACGAGAATGTCACGACCAAGGGCGTCGGTGCCAAACGGGTGCTCGGCACACGGAGCCAGCAGCGACGTCTCGGCCATGGTGGTCGAGTCGGAAGCCGTCGGAGAACCGAGCCAGGGCTTAGCCCACAGATCTGCGGTCAGGGCAACCACAACGACGATGATGATCCAACAGACACCGATAACGGCGAGTTTGTTCTTACGAAGACGCTTAAAAGCGTCGCCCCACAGCGTGCGGGACTTGGCGGGAGCAGATGCGGCCTTGGTGGCGGTAGCCTGCTCCTGAGACTGAGAATCAGTTTCCTGCATGAGACGTACCTCCCTTAGGCCTTATCCGACGGACCGCCAAGGCGGATGCGCGGGTCGAGGAATGCATAGCTAATGTCGACGAGCAGGTTGATCACCATGACGACGACAACGATGAGCGTAACGCCGCCCATAACGATGGGCCAGTCACGCATGCTAATGGCGCGATAGACCTCATAGCCGATACCGGGCCAGTTAAAGACCGTCTCGGTCAGGATGGCGCCCGAAAGCATGCCGCCAAAGTCGACACCAATATAGGTAACGACGGGGATGAGTGCATTCTTAAGCGCATGCTTGACGATGATCGCGCGATTGGAGAGACCCTTGGCCTTTGCCGTACGGATGTAATCCTGGTTCATGACGTCAAGCAGCTGCGAGCGCATAATGCGGGCGGCGTAAGCGGTCGAAACCGAAGCCAGCGTAATGGTCGGAAGCACATAGTGCATCCAATCCTGATACTGAGAGCTGGAACCGCCGGCACCCGAGATCGGCATGGAGATTGCACCGCCCGTGGCGTCCTTGAGGATGACGCCAAAGAACAGCTGCAGCAACATACCGAGCCAGAAGGCCGGGACCGCAACGAGGATCGACGTGGTAAGCGTTACCAAAATATCCCAGAAGGAATACCGCTTTACCGCCGAAATGATACCCGCACCGATACCCATAATTGCCTCGAGCACGATGGCGCACGCGGCAAGTTTGACCGTATACGGATACTTCTGGGCAAAGATTTCCGTAACCGGCAGCTTGCGCTGATACGAATTGCCCAGATCGCCATGAAGCAGGCCGTTCATGTAATACAAGTAACGGTCCACGAGCGACGTTTGAACGGGATCGCCGTTCTCGTCAAGAATCGCGTTGCCGTCCTCGTCCGACTGGACTAGGTGATAGCGGACGCGAAGCTGAAGCTCCACCTCGGGGGACAGAGCCTTGTCTCCACCGATCAGCTTGATCGGATCTCCCGGCACGATATTCTGGAGGGCGAACAGAATCAGCGTAACGCCCAAAAACACCGGGATGAACTGAAGCACACGTTTAACGATGTACTTACCCATACCACTCCCCTATCTAGGGATTAACCTAAATGGGATGCCGATCGCCAGACCGGCATCCCAAAATTACCATCAGCCAGTTTACCCCAGGTTAGGGAGAACTGTATGTTTCCCATGAGGTCTACGTAAATACTTGACCCTCACGGAAGCTGCAAACTCTTAGGCGAGCTCAGCGGTACCCAGCTCGGCATGCTTCTGCGGATCGACATAGAGGTGCTTGATGCGATCGGAACCGACGATGGTGTGCGTGTAGAACATCACAGGGATGACCGGGCAGTCGGCAGCGACCATTGCGTCGGCCTCCTGCATCTTAGCGACGCGCTCCTTGTCGTCAACAATAGTACGAGCCTCGTCGACCTTGGCGTCGAACTCGGGGTTGCTGTAACCAGAGCGGTTGTCGCCACCGAGGGAGTCGGAGTGGAACAGCGGATACAGGAAGTTGTCCATGATCGGGTAGTCGGCAATCCAACCCAGACGACCGAACTGATAGTTAAAGTTCTGATACTGCTCGAGCAGGGCAGACCACTCAGGGGTATCGGAGACAGCGGTAACGCCAACCTTGGCGAGGTCGCCGATGATGGACTCCATGATCTCCTTGTGACCGCCGTCCTGGTTGTAGGAAAGGGTCACGCTAATGCCACGATCCCCGTTAGCGCCAGCGGGAGCGACCTTGTCGAGGTACTCGTTAGCCTTGTCGACATCGTAGGCGCAGAACTCCCATGCGCCCTCCTTGTAGCCATCGATGCCCGGAGGAACAATGCCGTCGGCAGGGGTACGGGTACCCTTGAAGATGGTCTTGCAGATGGCCTCACGGTTGATGGCCAGGGAGATGCCCCTACGCAGGTCGGCGTTGTTGAACGGCTCGGCCGTGGTGTTGCAGGTCAGATAGTACGTGGAAGGCTCGGCGCCGAGCAGCATGCGCTCGCCGTCACCCATGGTGTAGCCGTCCTTGGACACGCCGCGATCCTTCTTGGCGGCATCGATCTGAGCAACGGGAACGTCGCAGACATCGAGGTTACCGGCCTGGAACTCCTTGTAAGCAGTCTCCATGTCCTTGATGACCTGGAAGTGGATGCTATCGATCTTGGCCTTGTCGCCATAGTAATCGTCGAACTTCTTGAGGTTGATCTCCTGACCATCCTCCCACTTGCCGTCCATCATGAACGGGCCGTTACCGACCGGTGCAAGATAGAAGCTCTTGACATCGGACTCGGCGCACTCGGGAACCGGGGCCAGAGCCGGGTGAGAGGCGACGAAGGGGAAGTCGGCGTAAGCGGAAGACAGCTTGACGACGAGGGTCTCATCGTCGGGGCAAGTAACACCGCTGAGCTCGGTAGCGTTACCGGCAAGCAGGTCGTCATAGCCCTCGACCATAGAAAGGTGATAGGAGACCTCGGAAGGGCCGTACTCGGTAGCGATGGCCGACTTGGTGTTGACCAGACGCTCCCAACCGAGCTTGAAGGACTTGGAGGTAACGTCGTCACCGTTGTGGAACTTGGCCTTCTTGATCTTGAAGGTAAACTCGGTGGCGTCGTCGTTGGCCTCGAAGGACTCGCAAGCCAGCGGAACGATCTCGCCCTTCTCGGCGTCGTAAGAGGTCAAAGCGTCAAAGAGCTGGTACTCGACCTGAGTGCCCTGGTCCTCCTGGACGTTATAGGGGTCGATGCAGACCGGGTTGTTGATGTAGAAGTTCAGCGTCGAACCGGACTCAGAACCGGAAGCGTCGCCGCCCTTCTTGCCGCATGCGGCAAGAAAAGCCATGGAGCTCGCAGCAAGGGTACCGCCGACAAAGGCGCGACGACCCATAACGGGCTGGTGGAACATAGAATCAGCCATGCCATCCTCCTTATGAGATAGGACAAAGTAAGTTCGGTCGGGCAACGTCAAGACAGCCCAATCAAACCATTCAAACGCGGTCCGCCGTTTTGGCTGGTTATACAAAGCGGACCAACGTATTGCAATACAGTAGCGCATTTTATGCACGATTTGGGGCTAATTCCGGTTAACGGTCGAGATTTTCTTTAGTTGGGCGAAGTATATGAGGATATTTTGACTCTGTTACAAATATGTAAACAAAAAGGGTCCCGCACTTGCGGGACCCTTTTCAAGTATTTACGCGGCTCGTGATTAGTAGCCCACGATGCCCTGCGGGAAGAAGAACATGCACAGCACGACGCACACGGCAAACACGACAGCCATGATGACGGTCAGGCGGTCAAGGTTCTGCTCCATAACGCCCGTGGCAGAGCTGGAGTTATACAGCGAGCTGGCAATCATATCCGAAACGCCGGTACCCTTACCGGAATGCATCAGGACGAGAATCGTCAGCGCCACGGCAGAAACAGCCCAAACGACAAACAGAAGAATCTGGAACGGACCCATAGATAAGCTCCTTAATAGAACAGTTCAAACTCCAGTACTGTACCACAATCCCCCGCTCTCCCCTACCTGCCACTCAAGGACGGGGTGGAAATGGCAGAAATACCAAAAAGGGGGTTGTCCGGTTGTGGACAACCCCCTTGCTAGAAAACGGTATTTGTTTTCTATTAGGCCTCGGTAGCGAGCACGCGGCCCGTCATCTCGGCGGAAGGCTCAATACCAGCCATGGTGAGCATGGTCGGAGCGATATCGGAAAGACGGCCGTCCTCGATACCGGTGAGCTTGGCCTTCTCATCAACGATGATGAACGGCACGCGGTTGGTGGTGTGAGCCGTAAACGGATGCTTGGAACCGTCGGAAGCAACGTCAAACATGTGATCGGCGTTGCCGTGGTCGGCGGTAATCAGTGCAAAGCCGCCCTTGGCGAGAATCGCCGGGACAACCTTGGACAGGGCATCGTCAACAGCCTCAACGGCCTTAACGGCAGCGTCGAAGACACCGGTGTGACCAACCATGTCGCAGTTCGCGAAGTTCACAATGTAGAAATCAGCGCGATCCTCGTTGATGGCGGCGACGAGCTTCTCGGTAACCTCGGGAGCGCTCATCTCGGGCTGCAGATCGTAGGTAGCAACCTTGGGGGAAGCGACGAGCACGCGCTCCTCGCCCTCCTTGGGCTCCTCGATGCCACCGTTGAGGAAGAACGTCACGTGGGCGTACTTCTCGGTCTCGGCAGTGTGCAGCTGCTTCAGGCCATTGGCGGCGATAACGTCGGCCAGGACGTTCTCGGGGAACGTCTTGGGGAAGGCGACCTCGACGTCAAACGTCGGATCATACTCGGTCATCGTCACAAAGTGCGAAAGCTTGATCTGCTCGCGCTCAAAGCCGTCGAACTCCTTGTCCGTGAACACGCGGGTCATCTGACGAGCGCGGTCGGGACGGAAGTTGAAGAAGATGGCCGCGTCGCCCTCGTGAATGCCCTCGTTGTGGGCAGCGAAGGGCTCCACGAACTCGTCGCCGCGCGGGTCCTTCTCGTAGTAGGCCTTGATACCGGCAACGGGGTCGGTATCAGCATCGGACGCGTTGACCATGACGTCGTAGGCGCGCTGGATGCGCTCCCAACGATTATCGCGGTCCATGGCCCAATAACGGCCCGAGACGGTGGCAACGCGAGCGTCGCAACCGGTCTCCTCGGAGATCTTAGCCAGGAAGGCGCAGAACTCACTCATGTAACCGGCACCGGACTGCGGGTCAACGTCGCGACCATCCATGAAGGCGTGGACGCGAACGGTCTTGACACCGTGCTCGGCAGCCATCTTGACCAGAGCCTCGACGTGGTTCATGTGAGAATGAACACCGCCAGGGCTCATAAGGCCCATGAGGTGGAGAGTCTTACCGTCAGCCTTGACATCGTCCATAGCCTTGACGAAAACCTCGTTCTTGGCGATGGAGCCGTCCTTGATGGCATTGTTGATGCGCGAAAGCTCCTGGAACACGATGCGGCCGGCACCGATGTTGAGGTGACCCACCTCGGAGTTACCCATCTGGCCGTCGGGAAGGCCCACGTCCTCGCCCGAAGCACCGAGCGTGGTGTGGGGGTACTTCTCGTACAGGCCATCAAGGAAGGGCGTCTTGGCAGCGGCGACGGCGTTCTCGCCATCGGCCGGAGCAAGGCCGCAGCCATCCATGATAATCAGGAGTGCAGGAAGATGACGTTGTGCCATATGTCCTACTCGCCTGCCTTGACGACCATAGAGGCGAAGTCGGCAGCCTTGAGCGAAGCGCCGCCCACGAGGGCGCCGTCAACGTCGGGCTTGGCGACGAGCTCGGCGATGTTGCCGGGCTTGGCGGAACCGCCATACAGCACGCGGATGCCGTTAGCGAGCTCCTCGCCGAACATCTCCTTGAGGGTCTCACGGATAGCACCGCAGACCTCCTGAGCGTCCTCGGCGGTAGCGGTCTTGCCGGTGCCGATGGCCCAGATGGGCTCGTAGGCGACGACGACCTGCTTGGGGCAGGTGATCTCAAGACCAGCAAGGCCAGCCTTGACCTGGTTCACGACGTGCTCGACATAGGTGCCAGCCTCGCGGACCTCGAGGGACTCGCCGCAGCAGAAGACGGGAACAAGGCCGGCGGCAACGAGAGCCTTAGCCTTCTTGTTCTGGTCCTCGTCGGTCTCGTGGAAGTAGTCGCGACGCTCGGAGTGACCGATGATGCAGTAGGTGCAGCCAGCGGACTTGAGCATGTCGCAAGAGGACTCACCGGTGAAGGCACCCTTGGCCTCCCAGTACACGTTCTGTGCACCGAGGGCGATGGGGGCAGCCTGAATGCGATCATGAACCGTGGTGATGTCGATGGTCGGAGGGCAGACGAGCACCTCGACGCCAGCCGGAACCTCGGGCAGAGCCTGAGCCAGCTCGTCGGCGAGCTTGGCAGCCTCGGCGACGTCGTTGTTCATCTTCCAGTTACCAGCGATAAGAAGGGTGCGATTAGGCATCGAGAAGCGCCTCCACTCCGGGCAGGGCCTTACCCTCGACGAGCTCCATGGAAGCGCCACCACCGGTGGAGATCCAGCTCATCTTGTCGGCCAGGTTGAACTTGTTGACAGCTGCGACGGAGTCGCCACCGCCGATGATCGAGGTGCAGTCGGCCTCGGCGACAGCCTCGGCGATAGCCTGAGTGCCGTGAGCGAAGTTGTCGAACTCGAAGACGCCCATGGGGCCATTCCAGAACACGGTCTTGGCGCCCTTGACGGCCTCGGCGTAGAGCTCCTCGGTCTTGGGGCCGATGTCCATGCCCTCACGATCGTCGGGGATAGCGTCGGAAGCGACAACCTCGGGGACAGCGTCCTCGCCAAAGTGATCGGCAACGCGGTTATCGATGGGGAGCAGGATCTTGACGCCCTTCTCCTCGGCCTTCTTGAGCATCTCGCCAGCGCGCTCGACCCAGTCCTCTTCCTTGAGGGACTGACCAACGGACAGGCCCTGAGCCAGGAAGAAGGTGTAGGCCATGCCGCCACCGATGATCAGGGTGTCAGCAGAGTCGATGAGGTGATCGAGCACGCCGATCTTGGAGGAAACCTTGGAACCGCCGACGATAGCGACGAAGGGACGCTCGGGCTCGGCGAAGATGCCGGTCAGCGTGTCGACCTCCTTCTCGAGCAGGAAGCCAGCGACTGCGGGCAGGTAAGCGGCGGGGCCCACGACGGAACCCTGGGCGCGGTGAGCGGTGCCGAAGGCATCGAGAACGAAGACGTCACCATAGGAAGCGAGCTTCTTAGCGATCTCGGGATCGTTCTTCTTCTCACGCTTGTCAAAACGGACGTTCTCGAGAACGAGAACCTTGCCCGGCTCGACGGCGGCGACAGCCTCAGCAGCCTTCTCGCCGTAGGTGTCGGCGACAAAGGCAACGTCGAGACCAGAGAGCTCAGCGAGCTTCTTGGCGACGGGCTCGAGGGACAGCTCGGGCTGGAACCCGGTGCCCTCGGGACGGCCGAGGTGGCTCATGAGGATGACGCGAGCGTTGTGCTCAACGAGGTAGTTGATGGTGGGCAGGGCAGCCTTGATACGGGTGGTGTCGCCAACGACGCCATCCTTGATAGGCACGTTAAAGTCAACGCGGACGAGAACGCGCTTGCCGTCGACATCGATGTCGCGGACGGTCTTCTTGGTAAAGGCCATGTTTGCTTCTACCTTTCGTACGTGTCTGCCTCCCATTACGGCAGACGATTTCCTATAAAAAGGGCGCGACCCTAGGGTGTAAGCCCTATAAGGCCGCGCCCTTCTTTAGACGCTCAACGAGCTATTCGCTAAAAACTAAATTAAGCAACGAACTTCTCGAAGTACTTGATGGTGCGGACCATCTGAGAGGTGTAGGAGTTCTCGTTGTCGTACCAAGAGGTGACCTGAACGAGGGTCTGGCCGTTGCCGAGGTCAGAGCACATGGTCTGAGTGGCGTCGAAGATGGAGCCGTGGGTCTCGCCGACGATGTCGCGGGAGACGATCTGGTCCTCGTTGTAGGCGAAGGTCTCGGGGATGGTCTCGGCGTAGGCCTTCATGGCAGCGTTGACCTCGTCGACGGTGACCTTCTTGTCAACGACGGCGTAGAGGTTGGTCAGCGAGCCGGTCGGCGTCGGGACGCGCTGGGCGGCACCGATGAGCTTGCCGTTGAGCTCGGGGAGAACCAGGCCGATGGCCTTGGCAGCGCCCGTGGTGTTCGGGACGATGTTCTCGGAGCAGGCGCGGGAGCGACGGAAGTTGCCCTTGCGCTGCGGGCCGTCGAGCGGCATCTGGTCGCCGGTGAAGGCGTGGATGGTGGTCATGATGCCGGACACGATGGGAGCGAAGTCGTTCAGACCCTTGGCCATCGGGGCGAGGCAGTTGGTGGTGCAGGAAGCAGCGGAGATGATGTTGTCCTCAGCAGTCAGCGTCTCATGGTTGACGTTGTACACGATGGTGGGCAGATCGCTGCCGGCCGGAGCGGAGATGACGACCTTCTTGGCGCCAGCGTTGATGTGGGCCTGAGCCTTAGCCTTGCTGGTGTAGAAGCCGGTGCACTCGAGAACGACGTCGACGTCAAGGTCGCCCCAAGGCAGGTTGTTAGCGTCGGCCTCCTTGTAGATCTTGATCTCCTTGCCGTCAACGGTGATGGAATCCTCGCCAGCAACGACCTCGTGATCGCGAGCGTAGTTGCCCTGCGTGGAGTCGTACTTCAGCAGGTAAGCGAGCATATCGGGAGAGGTGAGGTCGTTGATAGCGACGATCTCGGAGCCCTCATGACCGAACATCTGACGGAAAGCCAGACGACCGATGCGACCGAAGCCGTTAATAGCAACCTTTACTGCCATTGTGTCTCCTTTCGTAAGGCCCCCGCGAGCTACAGCGCCCGCCGTTGAGGCCCACAAACTAACCACTCGCCTAATATACCTTTTTTTTGACTTGAATTTCACGAGAATGCTCGAAATTGAAAATCAAATTTACGTTAAAACGTTTTAAAGACTAAAATAGCAGCTAAATCCATATATAAGTCGTTACTTCAAACTACCTGTTTGCTTCAATGAGCTTTTCAAGCCGTAAAACACGATGGTAGAGGGCTGACTTCGACAAGGGAGGGTCAGCCATCTCCCCCAAATCACGCAGCGACAGATCAGGATAGCGCTCGCGCAGGTCGCAAAAGACCGCCAAGGCGTCCGGAAGCGTGTCGCGCAAACCTCGCTGTTCGAGCTCATCGATCAACGCAAGCTGATGCTGGGCGGCACCCGCACTTCTGGTCTGATTGGCCAGCTCGGCATTCACGCGACGGTTCACATCGTTCTTAACCAACTTGACCGCGCGCGCCTCCTCAATCTCGGCAACGCTGCGCTTGGCACCAATCAGCTTTAATAGATGCTCGATTTCCTCGGCGCTCTTAATGTACACGGCATATGACCCCCGCCGTGCATTAACACGAGCATGGACCCCAATCTGCTCCAACAGATCGCAAAGTCCCTTGGCATATTGCTCGCCTTGCACCGCGATCTCCAAATGAAAATCGCCGCGCGGATCGGCCACGAAACCGCCGGCGATGAGCGCGCCGCGAATGTAGGCAAGCCTGCAGCAGGGACGGGCAACGATGTGCCGGGGAACACCAGCGACAAGTCCTCCCCTACGGTCGAGGATACCCAGCAGAACCAAGGCCTTATCCAGGTCTGGCTGATCAGGCAAGGTGATGAGGTAGTTTCGAACCTTATGCAATACAGATTTACGGACGGTGAACTCCGTTTTGAGCTTAAGGATACGATGCGTCAACGTGATCATCGTGCGCGCGACGGCTCCCGTCTCAGTCGCAACCGTCAAACGATACCGCCCAGAGCCGGCAAGCGAGAGCGTACCGCTCACGCGCGTGAGGGCGGCAAGCGTCGACAAGTCGCAGTATTCACATTCGGGTTCGCAGCGCGCAAGCTCGTCACGCACCTCGGCGGTAAACGACATGCAGGCCTATGCCTTCGTGTTGGCGCGCGACAGGTCGCGGTGGGAGATGCTCACATGATACTGAGCGCCTTCCAGGTAACGGGCCGTGGCCTCGGCAATGGCAACGCTGCGGTGCTGGCCGCCCGTACAGCCGATGGCGATAGAAAGCTGCGGCTTACCCTCCGCGATATAGCCCGGCATCACCGTATCGAGCAGCTGTGTCCAAGCCTTCCAAAACTCCTGCGTCTTGGGATGATCCAGAACAAAATCGGAGACCTTTTTATCGAGACCGGTCATCGTGCGCATCTCGGGATCGTAGAACGGATTGGGCAGGAAGCGGACGTCGATCATAATGTCCGCCTCGACGGGCATGCCGTGCTTAAAGCCAAACGAGAACACGTGGACGTCCATGAGCTGCTGGTCGGACAACTCGGAAAATGCCATACGTAGCTTGTTGCGCAGCGCAGAGGTACGCAGACGGCTCGTGTCGATAATCATATCGGCTCGGTCGCGCACGCCCTGCAGCTGAAGGCGCTCGCGCTGAATGGCATCGGCCGTAGTCTCCCCCGGCTTGGCAATGGGATGACGGCGGCGATTTTCGCTGTAGCGACGAATCAGCACCTCGTCAGAGGCCTCGAGAAACACGATGTCACAGCTCATCTCGCGCTCCTCGAGTGCGGCAACGGCATCGAGCAGCTCATCGAACAAGCCCTGGCTGCGCAGGTCGCAGGTGACGGCAAGATGCCTGCCCACGCCCGTATTGATGCCGACGAGTTCGGCAAGCTGGGCGATCAGACGCGGAGGCAAGTTGTCGATGCAAAAGTAGCCCATGTCCTCGAACACATGCATGGCCTGCGTTCGGCCCGATCCAGACATTCCGGTGATGATGACGATATCGGGGATGCGCTCCGAGCGCTCCGCCGCATCCATGGCATCTCCCTTTTGCATGTGCGCCTCCTAAAACAAGCGCGGGACCCGGCCAGCGGATCCCGCGCGATCAATTGCCTTTATTGAGTATACCGCCCCGAGCGGATACGAGGCCTGTCTTACGCCTCAAGCGCAGCCTTGAACCAACTTGTAATACTCGTGGGATGCGTGATGGCGGTGCCGACGACAACGGCCCAGGCGCCAGCATCGATCGCGGCGCGAGCCTCCTCGGGCGTGTGCACGCGGCCCTCGCAGATGATGGGAAGACCGGGGAATTCCTCGGTCGCCTGACGCAGGAGCGGCAGATCGGGGCCATCGGCCATGGTGCAGTCGATGGCAGCGACACCGTGAGAAAGCGTGGTAGATACCAGGTCGAAGCCCATATCAACCGCACGGCGAATGTCCTCGATGGTGGCACAATCCGCCATCAGGAGCACACCCTCCTCGTGCAGCGGGCGGAAGGTATCCTCGACCGACTTGCCGTCGGGACGCGGACGATCGGTGGCGTCGATCGCCACGATATCGGCACCCGCAGCAACGCAGGCGCGAGCGTGACGCAGCGTCGGCGTGATGTAAACGCCCTCGTGCCCATCCTTCCACAGGCCGATAACGGGGACCTCACAGCGACCCTTAATGGCGGCAATGTCGGCAAGGCCCTGGCAGCGAATGGCGGCGGCGCCGCCGAGCTCGCAAGCACGAGACATTTGAGCCATGGTCTCGGGCGTACGAAGCGGCTCGCCCATATACGCCTGAACGCTCACGACGAGCTTGCCCTTCAGGGACTGGATCAAAGGATCAACGGTCATGTTCGACTCAACCTTTCTCAAAAACAGCCTTCTGAGACACCGCACCTTGACGTTCAAACCGTCGCTCGCGTACCGAAGTACGCTTCGCTCCTCTTTCACGTCAATCTGCGGCACCTCAGAAGGCGCACTTGGTAGCTATGTTTATTTCAACGACGCAAGAAGGTGTTCGGCGGCACCGATGAGCGGAGCATCGCCCTCAAGAGAACCGATGAGGATCGGCGTGTCCTGAAGCGGATCGAGCGCCTGGCTGGCATAGCCCTCGTGTACCGAATCCTTCCACGTCTGTGAACGCCAATCGGGACCTTGGTGAATCACGCCACCCGAAAGCACGATGACCTCAGGGTCCAGGATGTTAGCGAGCGAGCCCAAGCTGGCACCCAGCGCAAAGCCGGCGTCATGGATGACCTCAGTCGCCTTTGCGTCGCCCGCGCGGCACAGGTCGTTTACATCGCGACCGACCGAAGGACGGCTGGGGTCGACGCGGCCAAAGCGCTCGTCGTACATGCGACCAATGGAAGTGCCCGAAGCAACAGACTCCAGATGGCCAGAACGCCCGCAGGCGCAGGGAATGCCGGCGGCAGCCGAGCACTCGATGTGGCCCATATGACCGGCAGCACCGTGGAAGCCCTGCATCACGCGGCCGTTCTCGACATATGCGCCGCCGATGCCCGTACCGATGCCCAGACACAAGACGGAGAACTTGCCCTTGCCGACGCCCCAGTGGGCCTCGCCCAGAGCATGAGCCTGCACGTCGCCCACCACGGCAACGGGAAGACCAAGGTCCTCGCGCAGACGCGGCCCCAACTGAACGCCAGACCAGCCGGGCATGATCTCGTTGGCGTAGGCGATGGCGCCCGTCTTGGGGTCGACGACACCGGCGGCGCCAATACCGATACCGAGGACCTCGACATCGGGATTCGCCTCGAGAGCAGCTTTGATGGACGCCTCGATACGCTGGAAGACGGCCTCGCCGCCCTCCTGGGCCTCAGTAGGAACCTCGGCCTCAAAAACGGGATGGGGCACGCTGCCGTCAGCCGGGTACTCCATGATGGCGGTCGCGATCTTAGTTCCGCCGATATCGACAGAGCAGACGTACTTGTTCTCCATGTCGTTCTCCTTCGGAGACAAAACAACAACTACAGGAAATGAAGGCGGTGTTATCGCCGCAGCTTGATAAAGGTTTCCCAGGTGCCCGAGGTTGGGGTGAAAGTGGTCGGGCGTTGACCTAATGGGTCACGCCCGACCACTTGAGCCTCAAGATCGGGTGCCTGGGGAAGCTTTACAGGAGACCGTTGTCCTGAAGGACCTTCTTAATCGCCTCGACGTTCTCACCGGTCATGGCCTTCACCGGGCGCGGCATGGTCGGGCTGTCGAAGATGCCCATGAGGTTCATAGCGGTCTTGAAGGCGCCGACGCCACCGGCATAGCCCTGGACGCCCGAGGTGACATCCCAGATGTGGGAGATCTCATTGAGACGATCCTGCTCGGCCTTGACGGTAGCCCAGTCACCAGCCTGAGCGGCCTTCCACTGACGCACGTAGCCCTCGGGCTCAACGTTGGCGAGACCCGGGACGGAACCGTCAGCGCCGCCGAGATAGGCGCCGTCGACAACAACCTCGTGACCGGTGAGGATGCTCATCGGATGGCCGTTCTTCTCGTTCTCCTGAACGAGGTAGCGGAACGAGATGTCATCACCCGAGGAATCCTTGACGCCAGCAAGGACGCCCTCGGCGCCGAGCTTGGCAAGGAGCTTCCAGGGGAGCTTGGTGTGAACGCAGACGGGAATGTCATAGGCAAAGATGGGCAGGTCGAGCTCCTCGTGCAGGATGCGGAAGTGCTCCTCGACCTCGGTCATACCCTGCAGGGCATAGAACGGGCAGGTGGCGACGAGGGCATCGGCGCCCAGCTCCTGGGCGACCTTGCCGTGCTCAATCATGCGCTCGGTCTCGGTATCGATGATGCCGACCAGAACAGGCACACGGTGGTCGACGATACGAACGGCCTCGGCGATAATCTGGCGACGGCGCTCATCGGTGGAGAAGACGACCTCGCCCGAAGACCCCAAGAAGAACAGACCATCGACGCCGGCATCGATCATGCGGTTGATGCTGCGCTCAAAGGAGGCAACGTCGAGCTGGTGGTCTTCGGTATCGGGAACAACGACGGGAGGGATAACGCCGGTGAATTTCTGAGTTGCCACAAGAATCTCCTTAGCTGTCTGGCGAGCGGCCCTATGCCGCTCACTCTTGTTGGCAGTGTCCAGGCCGTCTAGGCCAAAGAACACGGATAGAACGTTTGGTTAAAGAAGTCGACGACTTCGTTTTCGAACGCGTTAATACGCTCATGAGCGTATTTGGCATAGATGATATGCCTCCGGTCACACTCAAGACCGTTGAATACGGCAAACTGACCCTTGGGGTCGCTCACGGTATCCATGAGCGACGTGCCCATGAGCACCGATCCGCGCACCCGAGACGACAGAGCCTCGAGGCCACCGGGAATTGGATTGGCAACCGCCGTGCAGGCAAGTCCGCGCTCGTCCAGAGCAGAAACCGCCAGCGCGACACCGCCGCCAAGACCCTCGCCCCATGCAAAAATGCGATCGGGATCCATGCCATCAAGATTGCGCGCGACCTTCGCCAACGCGCAGCCCCAACGGACGCGCTTGACAAAAGCGGGCGAAGCAATCCCCCACTGCAGGTCGTCCGCACCAGCAACATCGTCATCCAGCGCGAGAACGGCATACCCCATGGCGGCAAATCTCGTCATGTGATGCCAGCCACGCACAGGCCGATCGATGTCGTGAAACATCAGGCACAGCGGCACGCGCTCAGACACTCGGGCACGACCGACAGGCTCGATCAAACGAGCGTGAATCGCATCGTCACCGAGCTCAAAGGAGACCTCCGAGTAACGGGCGCAGGGGTTAACAAAGTCAATCGCCGTAATGGCCAGGCCTTGAATCTCAAGATTCGAAGCGCATGTCTCTAAATCAGAAACATCTGCTTGGACATCACCGCGCCAGTCCCGATATTCTGCGAGCCTTGACGAAACCGTTCCAGGCATCTCCGCGAGCCCGGGGACGATCAGCTCGTCGATATTGCTCTCGCACTTAGACATGAGCCTCCCCTCCCTCGCAGAAAAACGGAATGATCAGATCGTCAAAGTCCTGAATCTCCTCGTGGCCAAAGCCCTCAAAGAACTCGCGTCGCTTCTCACAGGCCAGATTGTTGTAGACCGCAAACTGCGTCGCCGGCGGACAGACGATATCGGCTGTGCCCGTGCCAAACAGCACGGGGCATTTGACCATGGGGGCAAAGTTCTTGGAATCGAAGTACGCCAGTTTGGCATAGGCCTCCTCAATACGAGTCGAGTCCTCGTCAAACCAACGCGACCAATAACGCAGGCCTTCATAAGCGATATCGTCGGCATCCAGATCCCAAACAAGGCGGAAATCCGACAGGAAGGGATAGAGGATGGCAGCGCGATTGATAAGCTCACTATTAAGCGCGCAGGTCGCAATGCCCAAACCGCCGCCCTGCGATGCGCCGTTCACAAATACGCGGGAAAGATCGATGCCCTCGAGCTCGCGAACAATACGGCACAGAATGCGGATATCCTGGTGCAAGCGGACATAGTAAAGATTGGCCGGGTCGCCGTCGATACCGGCGACGATATGCCCAGCAACCGTCGTGCCTTCAAATCCACCAATATCCTCGGAGGGGCCACCCTGGCCAGGACAATCGAGAGCGATGAGTGCCATGCCCATGCCCGCAAACGACGCCTGCTCGAACCAGCTGCGGCTTGCACCCGGATAGCCGTGGAACTGTAGCACCAGCGGCACGGGCTCGTCCGAAACCGGCTGGAGATACTTGGCATGCAGGCGTGCACCGCACATGCCGGTATACCAGAGGTCGAAAAACCGACAGGTCGCGGAATCCGCAACCGAAGCCGCCTCAATCGCATAGTCGAGCTCGACGGCGTCGGCCTCGGCCATGCGGTCCTTCCAAAAGAGATCGAAATCCGATGGACGGGGCATAGCGCCTCGATATTCACCAAATTGCTGTTGTAGCTCCTGAGCACTTGGCATGGCTCGTGAACCCAACCTTTCGAAATCGCAACGGAGGTGCGCCCGGCAAGGGAACCGGGCGCACGGGAGGGAAAGCGAGGCTACTCGCCGAGCTTGGGATGCAGCAGCGACGGCGCAGCGCCGAGCAGCATCTTGGTGTAGGGGTCCTGAGGGTGCTGGAAGACCTGCTTGGCCTCGCCCTGCTCGACGATCTTGCCGCCATTCATAACGATGATGTCGTCAGAGATATAGCGGACCGTCTGGATGTCATGGCTGATGAACACCATGGCCAGGCCGAGCTCCTTCTTAAGGTCGGTCAGCAGGTTCAGAATCTGCGCGCGGACCGAAACGTCCAGAGCCGAGGTGGGCTCGTCGGCGATGATGGCATCGGGGTTCAGCGACAGGGCGCGCGCAATTGCGACGCGCTGGCGCTGGCCGCCCGAAAGCTGGCCGGGAAGAACCTCGGCGGCGGAGCTGGGCAGACCGGTGAGCTCCAAGAGCTCCTTGACGCGCTTCTCCTGCTCGGCCTCGGTACCCAGGTTGTGGACGCGCATGGGGTCGAGCAGTTGCTCGCGAACGACCATGCGGGGATTGAGCGCCGTGGCCGGGTTCTGGAACACGACCGAGATGACGCGACCCATGTGGCGACGGTCCTCGGCGGTACGTTTGGTAACGTCCTTGCCCTTAAAGTAGACCTTGCCGCTCGTGGGGGCCTGCAGGCCGCACATGACGTTGGCGGTGGTGGACTTTCCGCAACCGGACTCGCCGACGATGCCGATGGTCTGTCCGGGCATGAGCTTAATCGTTACACCCTGGACGGCGTGAACCAGGTTGGGGTGCAGAATCGAGCCGGTACGGGTCCTAAAGGTGACGTGGACGTCATCAAGGAAGATGATCGGCTCGACGCCGTTGACTGCGGTCTCGCTCATCTACATCACCTCCGCGTGAGGGGTCAAACCATTTGCCTTGAGCACCTCGTCGGGGAGCTCGGAATAGAAGTGCTCGGTGCCGGGCACGCGCTTGAAGACCGGACGGGTGTCCAGGCCAATGCGCGGATGGCTCGAGCGGGGTGCGAAGCGATCGCCCTTGGGGAAATCGCGCGGGCTCGGAACGGCGCCGGGCACCTGGTGCAGGCGGCCCGAACCGCTCTCGATGGACAGGACGGAACCCAGAAGGCCGCGGGTGTACTCGTGAATCGGGTTGGTGAGCAGCTCCTTGGTGGGCGCCTGCTCGATAACCTGGCCGGCGTACATAACCGTGATGTTATGAGCGACCTCGGCGACCAGTGCCAGGTCGTGCGAAACGAAGATCATGGCAAAGCCGAGCTTGGCCTGAAGATCGTTAAGCAGCTTGATGACCTGCTTCTGGACGGTAACGTCCAGAGCGGTCGTGGGCTCGTCGCAGATGACCAGTTTGGGGTCGCGGGTAAGGGCCATAGCGATCAGAACGCGCTGACGCTGACCACCGGAAAGCTCATGCGGATAGCTCTCGAGCGTACGCTTGGGGTCGAGGCCCACGAGCTCCAGGAGCTCCTCGGCGCTACGGGTACCGCCGCGCTTGGTGAGCTGCTTCATCTGGGCGGAAATGAGCATGGAGGGGTTGAGCGAGGACAGGGCGTCCTGATAGACCATGGCGATATCGGTACCGCGCAGGCCGAACCACTCCTTCTTGCTCATCTTGAGCAGGTCGCGGCCCTCCCAGAGAACCTCACCGGAAAGATGCTCGTCATCGTCGGTCAGGCCCATGATGGCCAGCGTGGTGATGGACTTACCGCAGCCGGACTCACCGACCAGGCCCATGGTCTGGCCAGGACGGACATCAAAGTTGACATGATCGACGACGTTGATATCACCGTGGTGCTCAAACTGGATGCAGAAATCACGGACCGAAAGGATCGGCTCAACGGACTCATCGGGCACATGGCGGTCGTTACGCTTGAGCTCGACATCGCGCAGGGCGCCAAGACGGGCGGACAGGGACTGAGCCTGCTCCTTGTAAGCGCGAACAGGGTCGGAGACCAGCAGGTCGGCCTCGCGGCGCTTGGAGGAATCGGTCGGATCCAGGGCGGCGGAGGGAGCAGCGGCCATGGCGTCGGTAATGCCCTCGGAGAGGATGTTGAGCGCCAGGCAGGTGATCATGATAGCCAGACCCGGGAACAGCGCCTGCCACCAACGGCCAGCGAGCACGCCACCGCGGGCGTCGGCGAGGATGTTGCCCCAGGTAGCGGTGGGCTCCTGGATACCAGCGCCGATAAAGGTCAGCGAGGCCTCGAAGATGATGGCGTCGGCGACCAGGGTAACGGTGAAGACCATGATCGGGGCGATGCAGTTACGCAGAACATGCTTGATCAAAATCCACGGAGCCTTGGCGCCGGAAACGATGACCGCGCGGACATAGTCCTCGCCGTACTCGGACACGATGTTGGCGCGCACGATACGGGCAATCTGCGGAGTGTACATAAAGCCAATGGCGAAGATGATCGACGGCACGGAATTGCCCAGGATGGAGACGAAGACGGCAGCGAGGGCGATGCCCGGGATGGACATGATGATGTCCAGGATGCGCATGATCGCCTCGGAAACGGACTTGCGCGAAACCGCCGCGAGGGCGCCCACGACCGAGCCGCAGACCAGAGCCATGGCAGTAGCACCGAAGCCGATGATCAGCGAGTAACGGCCACCGTAAAGCATACGCGACAGGATGTCGCGGCCCTTATCGTCGGTACCGAAGATAAATCCATTGCCGGGAGCCTGGCGAGCCGTAAAGATCTCGACCGGGCTATAGGGGGCAAGAAGGGGCGCCAGAATCGCAGTCAGGGCGACCAGCACCAGCACGACGGCGGCAATCTTAGAAGACAACGTCATCTTCTTCCAGCCACCGAGCTTGAGCCCCTTGGAGGCAGCCTTCTCGAGCTGCTCGGTTTGCTTCTCTCGAATCTTTACCATAATCTACACCGTCCTGATGCGCGGGTTGATGAGCAGGTAGAGCATGTCAACCACGATGTTGATGATGATGAAGGCAAGAGCAACGACGATGACGACGCCCTGAACCAGGTTCGCCTCGTTGCCCTGAACGCCCTGCAGAATCGCAGTACCCATGCCGGGGAGGTTGAAGATGACCTCGATGACGACGGCGCCGCCCATAAGGTAACCGATCTTAAGACCGAGGGTGGTGACCGGGGTGATCAGCGCGTTGCGCAAAACGTTGATGCCGACGACGACCTTCTCGGGAACGCCGGCGCCACGGGCCATGCGGACGTAGTCCTTGTCGAGCTCCTCAACCATGGCGGTACGCACGATACGAGTCATCTGGCCCGTCAGCGGGAATGCCAGAGCGATAGCGGGCATGATCATACGTCCCAGATAGCCAGCCGGGTTGGTGGTGAAGTGAGGCAGAGCACCGGATGCCGGGAGCACCTTAAGGTAGGAAGAGAACAGCAGGATCAACAGAACGGCAAGCCAGAACGACGGGGTTGCCAAGCCGGCGATGGAAAAGACGCGGATCACTTGGTCCGGCCATTTATCGCGATACAGTGCCGCGATGACGCCGAGCAAAAACGAGACGACCGCGCCGATGGCAAGACCGATGAAGGTCAGCTGCATCGTGACGGGCAGGGCCGTGGAGATGCGCTTGGCAACGGAGTTGCGAGCAGCACCATAGGTGCCCATGTCACCATGGATCAGATCGCCCATGTAGCGCACGTAGCGCACGGGCCAGGGGTCGTCCAGACCATACTTCTCATGGTACTCGGCAACCGCCTCGGGCGAGGCACCGTCACCCAACGCCGTATAGGCGGGGTCGGTCTTGGAGAACGACATAAGGAAGAACACCAGGACGGTGACGCCCAATGCCATGATCGGCAGCGCCACGAGACGCCTTCCAATCAAACGTAGAAAGTTGTTCACGTTCTCTCCCCTTTCTTTTGTCGGTAGGACCAACTGGTATATGAGTATGGATACTCATTACAAGACCCGAGCGACATCGAGGCCGCCCGGGTCTTTGTTTCAACTATGAGGACGTTGCCTTACGACCGACGCCCCACATATGACTCAAACGAGTCTTAGGCCTTGACGGTCGCGACGCCCCTGAAGGACATGCTCGTCGTGCCGATGCCCTTGAAGCCATCGAGGGCCTCGCCGTTGGGCGCGGTAGACGGATCGTCCCAGGAAGCGGAGACGGTCTTGACGTGGACAACGGGGTACAGAACAGCGTTGTCGGCGATGATGTCGAAGCACTCGTTCCACTTCTTCTGCTGCTCGTCGCCCTCGGCGGCAAGAGCCTCGTCCATGAGACCGTGGAGCTTCTCCCACTCAGCAGACTCCTTCCACGGGCAACGGGTCTGCATCCAGACGTTGTCGCCGTACCACCAGTTGAGCAGCAGGTCGGGGTCAGCGCCGAAGCAGGACGGATCGCCAGGGGCAAGGAGGATATCGTAGGCCTCGCCGCCGTCGATGGCAGCGTAGGTGGCCGGCGAGGTATCGGTCTGGATGGTCACATCGAAGCCGAGAGCGTCGAGGTCGTTCTTGACCTGGGCGGCCATGCCCTTAATCTGCTCGTTGTCGGTGGTGCGCAGGGTGATGGCACCCGGGGTGATGCCGGACTCCTCGATGAGCTTCTTGGCCTTCTTGGCGTCGGTCTTGTACACCGTGGAAGCCTCATGATAGTTGGTGAAGCTCTTGGGCAGGTAGCAGCTGGCAGCGGTGGCAAGGCCGGCGAAGGTGTTGGTGATCATCTTCTCGGTGTCGAGCGCGTACATGACGGCCTGACGGACCTTGACGTTGTTCCAAGGCTCCTTGGCGACGTTGAACATGATGAAGCGGGTGCCGAAGCCCTGGACGTTGTCGATCTTGCAGCCAGCGCTCTCGAGCTGGTCGACGGCGTCAGCGGTGACGAGCTCCATAACGAGCGTGGAGCCTTCCTGCTGGGCGGTAACGCGAGCGGTGGGGTCGGTCAGGATGCTGTACTGGATCTTCTTATCCTCGGCAGCATACTCACCGTTGTACTCGGGGTTGGGAACCAGGGTGATCTCGGTATCGGAGATAGAGTCGTACATCCAGGGGCCGGAACCGATCGGCTGCTTGGCGCGATCCTCCTCGGACTGAGTAGCCGGGGTAACACGGATGATGGCCAGACGATCCTTGAGCAGGGAGAAGTTGGGGACCTTGGTCTTGACCGTTACAGTGCTGGCATCCTTGGCCTCGATGGACTCGAAGGGCTGGAAGAACGGAGCATAGGTAGCGGAAGCGGCGCAAGCGGTGTAGGAGGCAACGACATCGTCAGCGGTGACCTCGGTACCATCGGAGAACTTGGCGCCCTTGCGGATGGTGACCTCGAAGGTAGTGTCGTCCACGGACTTGGGATCGTCGGTGGCGAGCTCGTTGAAGGTGCTGTAGTCGTGGTAATCGATGCCGTAGAGACCCTCGACGACGTGCCAGTTAGCACCCAGGCCCACAGCGGAGCCGGTGCTGGCGGGATCGAAGCTGGACGGAGCGTAAGCGGAACCAGCGGTAATCACACCGCCGCCACGGTTGGCGGAATCGGCGGAACCGGAAGCGGAACCCTCGTCGTTGGAGCTGCCACCGCAGCCGGTGAGACCAAGCCCTGCGACAGCAGCGACGCTGCCGGTGAGGCCGAGGAACGAACGCCTGGACATACCCTTGTTGATGATGGCCATGTCTTCTCCTATCAATAGAGAATCTTACCCGGGAGCACCTAGACTTGCCCCCGCGCAACTTGCGGACGATATATACCTTACCTACCGACGAACCCAACTGAGGTGCCGCGCTCGGCGACCGATACATACATACGCTTGAACGGTATTTACTACCGTTCACCGAATTCATTGACAAACGATTCGCCAGACAGTATGTATCGACGAGGTGAGATATCAGTCATCGTCAACCCGCAGGATAGCAGGGTTGTTCACCATGGCTAGTCAAACGTTTTAGCGTTAATAAAACCCGAAATCGACAGGTAATCGCCGCGAAATAAATGATTGAAAATCGACCAATCATGTATATCAGTTGTTTAGAAGCGCGTTTAGTTTTCGGAACGGTTGGCCGATGCCTGGGCGCGTTCGGCATTCCATGCAACAAGTGCCTCGTGGACCGCTTTGGCGACATCGGCCGGAACGCCTCGAACTTCCGCGATCTCTTGCTCGCTCGCCGCGCGCAAACGCTTCATCGAGCCAAAATGGCGCATAAGGGCACGTTTTCTGGTGGGTCCCACGCCTGGAACGTCATCGAGTACCGAAACCGTCATGGCTTTATCGCGCAATTCGCGATGGAACGTGATGGCAAAACGGTGCGATTCATCGCGCACCTGTTTGATTAGATAGAGCGACGCGGACCCGGTCGGAAGCACGACTGGAGTCTCGTCCCAAGGCACGAAAACCTCCTCATCGGCCTTTGCCAAGCCACAAACTGGTATATCGAGCCCAAGAGCCTCAAGTTGCTTGATCGCAGCGGTCAATTGCGGCTTACCGCCATCGACAACGAGCAAATCGGGGCGCGATCCAAAGCGCTCGTCGGCCATGCGCTCGGGAGCATAGCGTCGTCCCAAAACCTCGGACATCGACACGAAGTCGTTTGCCTCGTCCAATTCGGCCTGAATTTTAAAACGACGGTACTGGCTCTTGTCGGCGCGTCCGTTGGTAAACACCACCATCGAGGCGACGGTAAAGGTTCCGTGCAGCGTCGAGATATCGAAGCACTCGATACGCATCGGCGGCGCTGGCAGCGCCAGCGCGCTTTCGAGCTCCAGGAGCGCCTGATTGGTGCGGTCGTCAGCGTACCCCGTTCGCATCATGTAGCGCATGAGGGCATGGCGCGCATTTTTGGATGCCATATCGAGCAAACGGTGCTTTTCGCCACGCTGCGGCCTATGGAGATGGCAGGAACGCTCGCGCTTGCCCGCAAGCCATTCCCCCAGCGCCTCCGCATCCTCAAGCTCGACGGAAAGGTTGACCTCAGCTGGAATATCAGCCGTCTCGTCGTAATAGCGCTTAAGAAAGCCCGACTGGAGCTCTTCCTCGTCAACATCAAGACCCTTGTCGAGAATGAACTCGCAGGTGCGAACTGTTCGGCCCTCGCGAACGACGAAGACGCAAGCGGCGGAGATGGTCTCCTCGCGATAGAACCCGATGACATCGATATCGACACTGGAGGGAAAAACGACTTGCTGACGATCGTCCAGACCCCTGATGACCTCCAAACGACGTTTGACGCGTGCCGCGCGCTCAAAGTCGAGCGCCTCGGCGGCATCCGTCATCTCGGAGGTCAGCTCATCGACGACATCCTTGCGATGGCCCGACAAAAAGCGCTCGACACGCTTGACGTTCTTGGCATAGTCTGCCGGGGAAATCGCGCCGACACACGCACCCGGGCCGCGCCCGACATGGTAGTCAAAGCAGGGACGCCCGTTTTGCGCGCAAATCATATTGACGATGTCTTCCTCGCCCTTGTGGGACTCAACGATACGGCGACAACGACGCCACTCCGCACAGGATGCGGAGCAGATGGGAATAACCTTGCGCAGCGTATCTATCGTCTCACGTGCCGCACGGCTATCGGTATAGGGTCCAAAATAGCGCGTTCCCGGCTTATGACGCTCACGCGTATATTTGATAGCGGGATACAGGTCGCCCTTTGTAATGGCGATAAAGGGGTAGCTCTTGTCATCCTTGAGGTCGACGTTAAAGTACGGATGGTACTGACCAATCAAATTGCGCTCGAGCACCAACGCCTCATGCTCGGTCTCCACCACGATATAGTCAAAGCTCGCCACCAGCTGCATCATCAGCGGAATCTTTTGACGCTCATCCTGCAGTGTCACGTATTGACGCATGCGGGCGCGTAGGTTTTTCGCCTTGCCCACGTAGATGACATCGCCCTTGGCATCCTTCCAAAGGTAGCATCCGGGCTGTGTGGGAACGCGCGAAACCTGCTCGGCAAGCGTTGGAATGTTGTCGTGACCGGCCACGCGCACCTACTTGCGACGAAGCAGCGCCGAGACCTCGGGCATCTTAAGGACGACGGCAAGGCCAAAGGTAACAGCAAGCGAGACGACACCCGCAACGCAAACATAGCCAAGAGTAATCAGAATCGAACCGCCAAGCGCCCCGACAAAGTGCTCAAGCGCCCACATGACGCCGGCGCCTGCGGCAGCACCCAGGCCACCGAGCAAAAGGCCAAAGAAACCGCCATGTAGGATAGATTTGACCTGAAGGCCACGCAGACGACGACGCAGCCACCGCAGCGAACAACCGACCAAGATCACGTAGTCGACGACATACGAAAGCGCGATTGCCGGCATGCCGAAGCCCAGCACAACGCCAAACAGCAGAACCGAGCCGGCCTGGCCGATGGCAGAATACAGGCAATAGCGACTATAGGGCTTCATGTCGAGCAAGGCAGAGAAGCTCTTCTGCATCAACACGACCACGCCGTAGAGCGGCAGCGAGAGCGCCAGGTAGACAAGGTACTCGGACACCAGCGTCACGCCGGATTCATCGAACTTGCCAGCACAGTAGATCATGTTGAGCGGACGCGCGAAGACAATCAGGTACAGCGCGAACGGAATCAGGAAGAACAGCATCTGGGCGACGCCACGCGAAATGCCCGTGCGAACGCTGTCGTAATCCTTCTCCTGCGCGTCGTGAGAGAGCTCGGTATAGAGCGCCGTCGAAAGCGAGGCGGCAATCAGCGCGTAGGGCAGCGTGTACCACAGGCGCGCATAGGCGATGACGGAAGGACCAGTCTCGGGCTGGACCACCAGCGCGGCAGCGTTGGTGATAGAAGTCGAGACAAACATGCACACCGTGGCGAGCAGCGTCGGGATACCGAGCGCAATCGTCTGCCGCAGTGCGGGGTCCTTAAAGTCGATATGGATATGGGGATGCACGCCGTGCTTGCCAAGCGCGGGGATCTGACATGCCATCTGAACAAAGACACCGAGGGTCGTACCGGCCGCAATCAAGATGATGCCGGCACGTTCGCCAAACTGTGCGGACACGGGCGCAAAACCCATAAAGCTCGCAATGACGATCACATTGTTGAGGACCGGAGCAAACGTCGACCAGAAGTAGTCGCGGTGTGCGTTGAGAACGCCCGAGAACACCGAGCCCAAACCATAAAACAGAATCTGGATGGCAAAGAAACGGAACATGAACGCAGCGGTATCCATGCTGCCGCCGTCACCCGAAAGGAACGATTGCGTCCAGATAAAGCCCGGGGCGAACACGGTCCCCAGCAACGAAATGCCACCCAGCACCAAAAGCAGAATGCCGAGCAGGTTGCCCACGTACTCGTTTGAGGCCTCGCGACCCTGCTCACGCCTCACGCCCATGTACACGGGCAAAAACGCCGTCACGAGCATGCCGCCCATCACGAGTTCGTAGAGCATATTGGGCAGGTTGTTGGCGACCTGATAGGAGGACGAGAGTAGCGACATGCCGATAGCGGCCGCCATTGCCCACGTGCGGATAAAACCGGTGACGCGAGACACGATAGTCAGGATGGTCATAAGCCCGGCGGAACGACCAACCGTGGAGTAGTCCGACGAGCCCATGTCGTCAGTGTCATCTCGCGACGAAGAAGCTTCGGATGAGGGTGTCTGAGGCGCAGATTCTTTTGCAAAATGAGCTCCGCGCTTCAATTCTTCCTGCGGCATCGCTCAGTCCTCTCTCGTAATCGCGGCAACCGTCGCCCCGCAAAATGCAATTAAATCATCGGGTGCAAGCCCGAGCTGATAACCACGCTTGCCTCCCGAAATAAAAATGGTATCCCAAAGGACACATGTCTCATCAATGAGCGTCCGGTAGCGTTTTTTCATACCGACCGGGCTGCAGCCGCCGCGAACGTAGCCAGTCGCCGCAAGCAAATCCTTCACATGCATCATGGCCAAGGACTTCTCCCCCGCGGCACGCGCGGCGGACTTTAGATCGAGCTCGTCGGCAACAGGGATGCAGCACACGACATAGTCGTTGGACGGTGTCACACAGACCAAAGTCTTAAATCCTTGACCGGGCTCCTCGCCAAGCTGCTCCGAAATCGCGACCCCCAGGCCCACCGACTCATCGCCATCGTCTTCGTACGTATGTAGAACATAGGAAATGCCGGCGCTTTCCAGCTCGCGCATCGCATTGGTTTTTGGCGTCTTTACAGCCTTTGCCATGACATATCCTTTCCCTCGCATTCGGACGCAAGAATTAAGTATATGTCCAATTCGGCTGCATACGTCACTTCGGCACAGCAAGCGCCATCGAATCACAAGGAGTCGATGGCGCCCATAAACTGAATCGCCTATTTATTGAGCATCAAGTTGAGCCTGGCGCTCCCGGTCACGCCTGAGCAACGGCGCCAAAAACTTGCCCGTATAACTCTGCGGACAGTCCGCAACCTGCTCCGGTGTACCCGAAACCACGACGGTTCCGCCGCCGTTACCGCCCTCGGGACCCATATCGATCAGGCGGTCGGCAACCTTGATGACATCAAGGTTGTGTTCAATCACCAGCACCGTGTTGCCCGCATCGACCAAGCGCTGCAGTACATCGAGCAGCTGGCGGACGTCCTCAAAATGAAGGCCGGTCGTCGGCTCGTCCAAAATATAGAACGTCTTGCCCGTCTGGCGTCGATGAAGCTCCTTGGCGAGCTTTACACGCTGCGCCTCGCCGCCCGAAAGCGTCGTGGCGGGCTGGCCCAGGCTCACGTAGCCCAAGCCTACATCGTACAGCGTCTGGAGCTTGCGCTTAATCTGCGGGATATTCCCAAAGAAGGCCAGCGCCTCGGTAACGCTCATGTCGAGCACGTCCGAGATGGTCTTGCCACGATAGGTGACCTCGAGTGTCTCGCGGTTGTAGCGTTTACCGCCGCAAACTTCGCAGGGAACGTAGATATCGGGAAGGAAGTGCATCTCGATCTTGATCTGTCCGTCGCCCTTGCACGCCTCACAGCGCCCGCCACTCACATTAAAGGAGAAACGACCTGGCGAGTAGCCGCGCGCCTTCGACTCCGGCGTACTCGCAAACAGTGCGCGAAGATCATCCCACAGGCCGATATAGGTAGCAGGGTTGGAACGCGGCGTGCGGCCAATCGGCGACTGGTCGATATCGATAACCTTATCGATACACTCGATGCCCTCGATTTTCTTATACGGACCCACAGGGCGCGTCGAGCGGTGAATGGCATTCGTAAGGGCAGGCGCAATGGTGTCGGTAACTAGGGAGCTCTTGCCCGATCCCGACACGCCGGTAACAACCGTAAGCGTACCAAACTCGATCTTGGCAGTAACGTTTTTGAGGTTGTTGGCTCGAGCGCCCGTAATTTTAAGGCAGCCGCGACCGGGTTTGCGCCGTTCATCAGGCACCCGGATCATTCGTTTGCCGGTCAGATAAGCGCCCGTCATC
Organism: Collinsella aerofaciens; assembly: GCF_015558785.1. Classification (GTDB taxonomy): domain Bacteria; phylum Actinomycetota; class Coriobacteriia; order Coriobacteriales; family Coriobacteriaceae; genus Collinsella; species Collinsella aerofaciens_P. The sequence continues at coordinate 11,878 of NZ_JADMOP010000004.1, read as the reverse complement.
GACTCAGGACACGCCATGATATCGGCAGGCGTTCCCGCCGCGACTACGTGTCCGCCGTTGACGCCGGCGCCGGGCCCCATGTCGATCACGTAGTCGGCGGCACGGATTGTATCCTCGTCGTGTTCGACGACGATAACGGTATTGCCGATATCGCGCAGGCGCTCGAGCGTCTTGATCAGGCGCTCGTTGTCACGCTGATGAAGACCGATCGAGGGCTCATCCAGAATATAGAGCACGCCCATGAGACCCGCGCCGATCTGCGTTGCCAGTCGAATACGCTGTGCCTCGCCACCGGAAAGCGTCGCCGAAGCACGATCGAGCGTCAGATAGTCGAGTCCAACATCGACCAGAAAACGCAAGCGCTCCAGGATTTCCTTGACGATACGGCCGCCGATAAACCGTTGACGCTCGGTAAGTTCCAAGCCCTCAAAAAACTCGAGCGACTCACGGCACGACAGGCAACAAACCTCGTAAATGGACTTGCCGCCCACGGTGACGGCGAGCATCTCAGGGCGCAAACGAGCGCCGTGGCAGCTCGAGCACGGTTCCTCGCGAATGTACTTCTCCAGGCGCGCCTTGGTGTTCTCGTTCGTCGTCTCGGCATAGCGTTCGTACAGGATGTTGCGAACGCCCGAAAACTTTGTATCCCACTGGCTACGACGTCCGTCGAGCTTTTGGTAGTCGACCGAGATCTTCGTATCGCCCAGGCCATCCAAGAATGCACGACGCACGCGAGGGGGCAAGTCCTCCCACGGCGTATCGGCGCTCACCTTAAAGTGTTTGCAGACCGCAGCAAAAAACTGCGGATAGTAGTTCGAATTGCCAAACAGGCTACCAAAGACTCCGTCGGCAATGGACTTCGAGGGGTCCTCAATCAGCGCCTCGGCATCAACGGTTTTCTTAAAGCCCAGGCCGTCGCACTCAGGACATGCGCCATAGGGAGCGTTGAACGAAAAATCACGCGGCTGAAGATCGTCAATGGAGTGTCCATGCTCCGGGCACGCCAAGGCCAAAGAATACTCCAGCAGTTCGCCCTCGGTCCCCTCGGGAGCATCGCGATCGGGCAGCATGTACACGTTTACATTGCCGTGCGCCAAGGCAGTCGCCTGTTCAACAGACTCGGCGATGCGGCCCAGAGAGTTTTCCCGAATCGCGATGCGGTCGACCACGACCTCGATATCGTGCTTGAACTTCTTGTCCAGATCGATCGGATCGTCGAGCGAGCGCACTTCACCGTCGACACGCACGCGGCTAAAGCCCTCGGCGCGAAGGTCCTCAAACAGTTTGGTGTACTCGCCTTTTCGCCCGCGCACCACCGGTGCCAGCACAAACGCGCGGCGGCCCTCCCCCGCCGCCAAGACCTTGTCGGCAACCTGGTCGGTCGTCTGACGCTCAATGACGCGGCCGCATTCGGGGCAGTGCGGGGTGCCCACACGGGCGAACAGCAGGCGCAGATAGTCATAAATCTCGGTTACGGTGCCAACCGTCGAGCGAGGGTTTTTAGACGTCGTCTTTTGGTCAATCGACACCGCCGGCGAAAGGCCGTCGATTGAATCCAAGTCGGGTTTGTCCATCTGGCCCAAGAACTGGCGCGCATAGCTCGAAAGGCTCTCAACGTATCGACGCTGGCCCTCGGCATAGATAGTGTCAAATGCCAGCGAACTCTTGCCCGAGCCAGAAAGACCGGTAATGACCACGAGTTGGTCACGCGGAATGGAAACATCGATATCACGGAGGTTGTGCTCACGAGCGCCGCGAATAACGATAGAAGAATCAGACATGGAAGCTCCTTGCCTCCTATTGCATCGAATCATACTGTCGATGAGTTTAGCGCACTCGACGCGCACAGATGTTCGTAATACAAGATTCGCAGACCTTTAGCTTTGCGTATCGGGCGCTTTGTTTCTCGAAATGCCGTGGAAAGGTTACAGTAATCTAATACTGAACTTAATTTGCCGTAACAGAGGAACGTCCATGACCGAAGATATCCCCCTTGAAATCACTTCGAGTGACATGGCCAATCTGCCCATATTCATCGCCATCCTTATCGTGGCCACCGTCGTCGTGCGCGTGTATTTTTCAATCAAACACAATGAAAAGCCACCCATTGCCCGCGTCTTTTGGTGCGCGACGCTCCTCATCCCGCTCGGCATGGTAGCTGCATGGATTACGAATCAATTGCTCGTAAATGAGGACAGTTCCCTATGGGTCCTTTCTTATTCGGCGCTCGGTGCTGCCGCCGTCATACTTCTTGTCGAGCCCTTGGTTTCGGGACTTATCGACCAAACCGATCTTGCGACGGGAACGGTTGCCTGTATTTGCCGTGACATCCTTGTCATCGCCGCTGTTTCAGCGCTCTCGTTCGTTTCACTCGAAATTGCCTGCAACGAAACGTTCTATCGCATTCCCGCCAACTCATTCGGGTTTTCCGTCGGGCTGCTCGCGACGGTTCTGCTCTCCCTTTATTTGCTGGGACAGCGTCATGGAGGCGTCATGGCCCTCGTGCCCGTCGCCTGCTGCATCCTTGGCATTGCCGAGCACTTCGTCATAACGTTTAAAGGCGAAGCCATCCTGCCAAGCGATATCTTGGCCCTTGGCACCGCAATGGAGGTGAGCGAGGGATACGAGTTTACCTTTACCGCCGGAATCGTAACCTCTCTCGCCCTGCTGGAGATTTCCCTGGGGCTTCTTTCGCTTATCCGTCCGCGAAAGCTCCGTACGCCCACCCATGTCTTCCCCGCAATCGCCGCTAACCTCTGTGCTTTTCTGTTAGTGACCGCTGTGGGGCTCTCGGGCTTTTCCAGCATCGACTTGGAGCAGGCGCTGAATTTTGGATTTGACCGTTGGCAGCCCATCACCACATATGCGTCTCAGGGTTTTATCACTTCGTTCACCGAAATGGTCAACGAGTTGCCCATTGAGAAGCCCGAAGACTATACGCCCGATGAGGCGCAGAGCATCGAGCAGGAGCTCGCCGCCACCTACGACAGCACGTATGGCTCGAGCGAGCAGCGCGCGGCGGCCGTTGCCCAGTTCAATGAAATCAAGCCGACGATTGTTGCCGTCATGAATGAGAGTTTTAGCGACCTTTCGTGCTTTGAGCAGCTCCAGGCGGCCGGGTACACCGGCCCCGCATTCTACAACTCGCTTCCCGACACACTTGTTCGCGGCACCATGCTCGCTTCGGTCGCCGGTGGCGGAACGGCGAACTCCGAATTCGAATTTTTGACCGGAGCGACAACGGCCTTTGTCGGATTAGGCAAAATCCCCTATCAGCTATATCAGATGAATGGCGTCGACAGCCTGGCAAAGGACCTTAAGGAGCTTGGGTATACCGCTACCGCTATGCACCCGCAAAACCCCGTCAACTACCATCGAGATAAAATCTATCAGCAGCTGGGCTTTGGAGACTTTCTTTCAATCGGCGATTTCGAAGGTGCGCCCTGTTACCATGCCGGCGTATGCGACTACGCCACCTACGACAAGATACTCGACCTGCTTAGAACCGACGAAGCCCCGCAGTTCATCTTTGACGTCACGATGCAAAATCATGGCGGCTACGACTATGGCACCGTTCCCGCCGAGGAGCTTACAAACTATTGGGTCGAGGGAGCCAGCGAGGGTGCCAATAGCGCGCTCAACACCTATCTTACCTGCATCAACGCATCCGACCGGGACCTCGAGTACTTTATCAACGAGCTCCGCAATATCGGCAGACCGGTTGTCCTTGTCTTTTTTGGCGACCATCAGCCGAGCGCCGCAACGACTCTCAACGACGAGCTGTACCCTCAGGAAGATACGGCAAGCCACGCTTTCCGTATCTATCAGTCGACATATTTTGTCTGGGCTAACTATGAAATCGCCGGCAATACCGAGCTCAACGTCTACGACACCGTCGGGGCAAACGAGGTTGCAGCCATTACCCTTAATAAGATCGGCGCCCCGCTCACCGACTATCAAAAGGCTCTGCTTGCAACAAGGTCAGATGTGCCCACCATCAATGTCGCCGGCTACCTCGGTACCGACGGGCTGCGCTACGACTTGGAATCTGAAGACAGCCCATACGCCTCGACGATCAACAAGCTGCAGCGCATGCAATACCTCGAGTTCGCCAGCAAAGTTCAGTAAGCCCGCCCATTCGCTTGGACCCATCGTATTGCAAGCACGCTCGGCCCAAATGCATCGTAAATGACTCCCGCTCGCAAACGAGGGTACAATGACGCTCGTGTCACATCACGGGGCCCCGGCCCCAACATATACAAAGGAGTCATACATGGGTTGCGAGCACGCACAGGCCGCCGGCGGACAAACGTCGCCGTCGCAATTTGAGGAGAATACGCTGTCCGAGGTCAAACGCGTCATCGCCGTGCTTTCCGGCAAGGGCGGTGTCGGCAAGTCGTTTGTCACCGGTGCCATCGCCACCGAGCTTGCCCGTCACGGCCACAAGGTCGGCGTCCTCGATGCCGACATCACCGGTCCCTCTATCCCCAAGATGTTCGGTATGAGCGGACGCCACGTCCATGCCCTTGGCAACCTCATGCTGCCTGAAATCTCCGAGCACGGCGTCAAGGTCATGAGCTCCAACCTTCTGCTCCAAAACGAGACCGACCCCGTCCTTTGGCGCGGTCCGGTCATCGCAGGCGCCATCAGGCAGTTCTGGAGCGAGACCTCGTGGGGCCCCATCGACTACCTGCTGGTCGACATGCCTCCGGGAACAGGCGACGTCGCGCTCACCGTCTTCCAGTCACTGCCCGTCGACGGCATCGTCATCGTCACGAGCCCGCAGGATCTGGTCTCGATGATTGTCGCCAAGGCGGTCAACATGGCCGAGAAGATGAACGTCCCCATTCTGGGCATCGTCGAGAACATGAGCTATATTGAGTGCCCCGACTGCGGCAAGAAGATCGAGGTCTTTGGCAAGAGCAAGCTCCCCGAGGTCGCAGAGCGCTATAACCTCGACATCTTGGGCACGCTTCCCATTAATCCGGCACTCGCCGAGGCCTGCGATAAGGGCGAGGTTGAGACCGCGCTGCCCGATGGCATGTTGCCCAAGGCAGTCTCTGCCGTCGAGGCTATTACCCCGCACGAGACCGACGAGGCCTAAGTGAACACGAGCGCCTTCTATGACGTCCTGGTAATCGGCGGCGGGGCTTCAGGCCTCGCCGCCGCCATTACGGCCGCACGTGCTGGCAAAAGCGTCTGCATCGTTGAGCGCGATGTCGCCTGCGGCCTTAAGCTCCTTGCGACCGGTAACGGCCGCTGCAACCTCTCCAACGAATCGATTGATCCTCAGCGGTATAACCACCCCGCATTCGTCGAATCTGTCATGGGCCCCCAACCCGAACAAGAGCTTATGGGTTTCTTCTCCTCGCTGGGCATCATGACAACCTCCGAGGAAGGCCGACTGTACCCGCGCTCCCTTCGCGCCGAATCGGTGCGCGACGCGCTTCTCAACGTTTGCGACCGCCTAGGTATCACCTTAATCTGCGGAGCCAATATTGCCACGGCGCGCAAAGCTTCCGAAGGCTGGACACTCCAAATAGACCGTCCAGCGCGGGCACTCAAGGCAAAAAAGCGCGACGACCGAAAATCGGAGCTCCGCTCGCTTCGGAAAGCGCTCGCCGATGTCCCTCGCAAGAACGAGGCCCTGCAGGCACATGCCGTAATTATCGCCACGGGTGGCAACCCCACTGGTATCGCCGATACGTTTCGCCTCCCCCTCACTTCGCTGCGCCCCATCCTCTGCCCCGTATCGGCAACGGTCGTCGGCGATCGGGCGGCAATCAAGACGTTGGATGGCCTGCGCGTCCGCGCCCGCTTGACGCTCGCCCGCAATCATAATGAGCTCTGGCACGAAGACGGTGAAGTCCTGTTTCGAACCTTCGGTATCTCGGGCGTCGCTGTCTTCAACCTCTCCCGTCGTATCCAGCACGGCGATACGATCCTGCTCGACGTTTTCCCCGACCTCTCCAAAGACGAGCTGCTCGATATGCTCAACCGGCGCGTTGAGCTGCTCGGCGGCTTTTCGCCCCGCGATCCCCGTTGGCTCGACGGCATGCTCGCCCCGCAACTCTCCCGCGTCGTCTGCACGGCGTTCGAGCAGTGCCATCCAGGCTCCAACGATGTCATCCACCTGGTCTCGATCCTCAAGCACTTTAAGTTGCTCGTCGAGGGAACAGCCGAGGAGCGCTCGGCGCAGGTCACGCGTGGTGGCGTATCTGTCGAGAGCATCTCAACACCCAGTCTACGCGCGAGCAGCGCTGTCGACGCCCCGCTTTACGTCTGCGGCGAAGCGCTCGACATCGACGCCGATTGCGGAGGCTTTAACCTTGCGTGGGCCTGGCTCTCGGGCATTCGCGCTGCAAGCAGCCTGTAGCCGCGCAGTCTATAATCAAAAACGCATTCGGGCCGTCTGGGATACCGGACGGCCTCTTTCTTGCCTCTAAGGAGACCTCGATGATCGAAATCACCCAAGTCAACGCGTCGCTCGATGAAGCCGGCGATGAAAATACCTGCCTCATTGTTGGCAAGCGAGTCGCCAAGCGCATCCTACGTTGCAAGGACTCCGAGATCAAGTCCATCGAACTCCACCGCAAGTCAATCGACGCTCGCAAAAAACGAGACGTCCATTTTATCCTGAGCTTTCGTGTTGAGCTGACTAGTCCCCACCTCGAGCGAGAGGCGGTCGACAGCGTTGCCGAGCGTGACCGCTCGCGCGTACGCGCGATAGAAGACGATGAGCCTTCATTCCCCTCCCCCGTCTCCGACGCACCTCAAGAACGCCCTGTCGTTGTCGGCGCCGGATGCGCCGGCCTTTTCGCTGCGCTCACGCTCGCCAAAGCAGGTCTTAAGCCCTTGCTTATCGAGCGCGGCGACCCGGCATTTCGCCGCTCGCAGGCGATCGACCTCTTTCTAAAGGAGCGCATCCTCGACCCCGAGAGCAATATTCAGTTTGGTCTGGGCGGCGCGGGGACCTTCTCGGACGGCAAGCTCAATACGGGAACAAAAAATCCCGCCCATCGCCTTATCCTCGAAACCTTCGTCGAGGCGGGTGCGCCCCGCGATATTCTGTGGGATGCCAAGCCGCACATTGGCTCCGACATCCTTCCCAAGGTTGTCACCGCTATATCCCAGCGCATCGAGCAGCTCGGAGGTGTCGTCCGTTATCGAACGAAGCTCGTCGACATTCGCATCGACGCGTCTGGCGCCATCACCGGTATTGATGTCCAATCGTCCCAAGACGCCGCTTACGAGCCAATCGAGACAAAGCACCTCATCCTCGCCTGCGGGCATTCTGCTCGCGATATTTTTGAGCTCCTTAAGGACCACAACGTGGCCCTCGCACAAAAGACCTTTGCCATGGGCGTTCGCATCGAGCATCCGCAACGCAACATCGACAGAGCCCAATATGGAGCCTCGGCGGGACATCCAGCGCTCGGGGCGGCCCCCTACAAACTTGTTGCCCATCTTCCCAACGGCCGCAGCGTGTTCTCGTTTTGCATGTGCCCCGGCGGACAGGTTGTTGCCGCCTCTTCAGAACCGTGCCATCTGTGCGTCAACGGGGCCAGTCTCAATGCCCGCGACGGACGCAACGCAAATGCCGCCCTGCTCGTTAACGTCACGCCTGAGGACCTTCCCAACGATGACCCGCTCGCCGGCATCGAGCTCCAGCGTGCCTGCGAGGCGGCCGCCTATCGCCTGGGCGGTTCCAACTGGAACGCACCGGCACAACTCGTCGGAGATTTCCTCGCAGGACGCGCCAGCAAGGCGCCCGGAAAGGTAAAGCCCACCTATCCGCTCGGCGTGACCTGGACGGCAATTGACGAAGCCCTACCGCAGCATATCGTCGAGTCGCTCCGCCTGGGACTTCCCCTACTCGGAAAAAAGCTACGAGGCTACGACCGTCCCGATGCCGTTCTTACCGGCGTGGAGACTCGTTCGAGCTCACCGGTCACTGTTACCCGAGACCGAACGTGCCATGCCGTGTCGACCCCGGGCCTCTACCCTTGTGGTGAGGGAGCTGGATATGCCGGCGGCATCATGAGCGCGGCCACCGACGGCATCCGTTGTGCTGAAGCCCTGATCGCAGACCTCTAACGCACAAATTCCAGCGCGCAAAAGACATAGGCCCCGAGCTCCACAGAGAACTCGGGGCCTGTTCGCTATTTCTTAAACCGTGCACCCTGGCGTTTTCTGCCCGATGCGAACGTGGAACCCTTGCGGGCCTGCGAGCGTAAGCGCTCGATCGTCTCGTCCTCAGACGCACCCTCGAGCATCGCCCGAATCTGAACGACGGCATCGCGCAGGCGCGCCGCCTCCTCAAAGTCCATAGCGGCAGAAGCGTTACGCATATCCTCTTCCATGGTTTCGACGATCCGCACAAGCTCGTCATGCGGCAGTTCTTCCAACTGCTCCGCAAGTGTCTGCTCGGGCGCCACCGTTTCCGGCACACCGCCCTCGCCCGACTCATCGGGCGTATAGAATGCGCCATGGCCAAGAGAGTCGCCCTTCGAGCGTCCCTTGGAGCCCACAGTTTTTTCGGCCTCGGCAATAAAACTTGAGATGTCGTTGATGGCCTTGCGCACTGTCTTGGGCACAATGCCATGTTCTTCGTTATATGCCATCTGAATCTCGCGACGGCGCTGCGTCTCCTCGATGGCCTCTTTCATCGAATCGGTCACAACGTCTGCATACATGATGACTTCACCATCGGCGTTACGGGCCGCACGGCCAATCGTCTGAATCAGCGAACGGCGGTTGCGCAAGAAGCCTTCCTTATCGGCATCGAGAATTGCCACCAGTGAGACCTCGGGGAGATCCAAGCCCTCGCGAAGCAGGTTGATGCCAACGAGAACATCGATCTTGCCCTCGCGCAGCGTTCGCAGGATCTCGACACGGTCCATTGTCGCCGTATCAGAGTGCATGTAATTGACCTTAATGCCCGCGTCGAGCAGATGGTCGGTCAGGTCCTCGGCCATGCGCTTGGTCAACGTGGTCACCAGCACGCGCTCCTTGCGGGCAACGCGCTCGCGAATCTCGTCCTCAAGATCGTCAATCTGACCGCGAACCGGACGCACATCGATCTTGGGATCGAGCAGACCGGTCGGACGAATAATCTGCTCAACGTCGTTCTGGCTCACCCGCAGCTCGTAATCGCCCGGCGTGGCCGAAACATAGATAAACTGGGGTATCCTTGCCTCAAACTCATCGAAACGAAGCGGGCGGTTATCGAGCGCCGAGGGCAGGCGAAAACCGTGTTCCACCAGCGTCACCTTACGCGAGCGGTCACCTTCGTGCATGCCGCGAATCTGCGGCACCGTCACATGGCTCTCATCGATGATGCAGAGCATATCCTTAGGAAAGTAATCGATCAGGGTAAACGGCGGCTCACCCGGCTTGCGACCGTCCAGATGACGCGAGTAGTTCTCGATGCCGTTGCAAAAGCCCATCGTCTCGAGCATCTCAAGATCATAATCGGTGCGCTGCTGCAGACGCTGCGCCTCGAGCAACTTGTCGGTCGCCTTGAGCTCCGCCACGCGCTTCTCGCACTCTTCGCTGATCGATTTCAGAGCCGCCTTGACCTTCGGCTTCTCGGTCACGTAGTGCGATGCCGGCCATACGGGGATGGCCTCGTACTCACGAAGCATCTCACCGGTGACCTCATCGATCTCGGCAATCAGCTCGACCTCGTCGCCAAAGAACTCAAACCGCAACGGATGCTCGGCATAAGGCGGATACACGTCGACAACATCGCCGCGCACGCGGAACGTGCCGCGTGCCAGGTCATAGTCATTGCGATCATATTGAATGTCGATAAGTGCATGGATAAAGTCATCGCGCTCGAGCGGCACCTTCTTGTCGACGTTTGGAGCCAGACCCGCATAGTCCTCAGGAGAGCCAATGCCATAGATACACGAGACCGATGCGACAACGATCACATCGCGTCGAGAGAGCAGCGATGCGGTCGCCTGATGTCGCAGCATCTCAACCTCTTCGTTAATCGAGGAGTCTTTCTCGATATATGTATCGCTTTGCGGCACATACGCCTCGGGCTGATAGTAGTCGTAATACGAGACAAAGTAGACCACAGCGTTATTGGGAAAGAACTCTTTGAGCTCGCTCGCAAGCTGAGCAGCGAGCGTTTTATTCGGAGCCATGACCAGCGTCGGCTTTCCCAGGGCCTCAATAGTCTTTGCCATCGTGAAGGTCTTGCCCGAACCAGTCACGCCCAGCAAAACCTGATAGCGGTCTCCGTCCCTCACGCCCTGCACAAGCGACTCAATGGCTTTAGGCTGGGAACCGGCAGGCTCATAGGGAGAAACGACCTTAAACGGCACGTCAGAGCCTTCAACGCCAAAGCGCTTAAGTTCACCACCAACGCGTTCTACTTCAAATTCCGCCATGGATACTCCTAACTCATATATCTGCAGTATACGCAGGCGGCAGGCATAGTCCTATACGAACCGATCGGGATAGAGGGTCTTGTAGCGAGCCCAGGCATTATTGACACGAATCAGATACGCCTGCGTCTCGGGAAAGGTAATTGCATTATGAAGCGACATACCCTGCTGCGCCCATCCGTCGACATTGCCCATGCCGGCGTTATAGGCGGCGATGGCACTATCCGTCGACCCGTTGAAATAGGCGAGAAGATACGAGAGGTATGCGCAGCCAAACTCGATATTCGTAGCCGGATCGTTAAGATTGTCGGCCGAATACTCCCCTCCGTCGACAAGGCCCTTGGCAATCATATCCTGGGCAGTCTCGGGCATCAGCTGCATCAATCCCTGAGCACCCTGATTCGACTCGGCCTCGGGATCCCAATTCGATTCCGACTTAATGACAGCGCACACCAGATACGGATCCAGATTATGCGAAATACTGGATTGCTTTACATACGCCTCGTAGTCAATCGGATACAGCGGCTTAAAGAAAGCGGCAGGGGCACACGAGTAGACGAGCGAAATAAGGCCGAAGACGAACACAACGGCAAGTGGCGCCACGCGATACCACGTAAAGAAACGTGCCTTAGGCATCGGCCTCCTCCTTATCCGGAGTATCTATAAACCCGTGGCATGCAAGCCATGAGTCAAGCTGCTCAAAGAGCGAATTATCGCCTGCGGCATTATCAATCACCGTTGTAGCGAGATTGCACAGCGCAGACTCATCGGGCTGGCAAGCAGAACGAGCATCGAAATCGGATGGCTCCATGCCACGTTGAATAGCGCGCTCGCGACGAACTGACAAAGGGGCGCTGATGACCAGAATTTCATCAGCCAAGCCAAATGCATCCTCAAAACCAGTCGGAGCAGAAACCTCGACCACCGCAAAGGGATAACGGGGAGATGAAACCGTACAACAAACCGGATCGAGAATCCTAAGCGAAAGCTGTTCAATCAGAACGGGATGCACGATGCCATTGAGCCGTGCGACCGAATCAGGAGAAGCGAAAGCTCGAGAAGCGAGGATGCTGCGGCGAATGCCGCCTTCCTCATCCAAAATGTCCCAACCGAATTCATCCGCGAGAGTATTGACGATATCAGAGCCCGGCACATACAGAGATTTTGCAAGCTCATCCAGATCGATAAGCATAGCGCCACGAGATTCGAAATAGCGGCAGGCCGTCGACTTACCCGAAGCAATATTGCCCAAGACAAATACGGTAAACATCAAGCCCTCCCTAACGCCAATGCGAGTAATTATCGCTCAAATACACTAGAAGGACTCAAAATACAGCCAAAGAGTAAGAGCGCATACGGGGGAGGTAGGTCCCAAAGCACAACGTGTATACAACGCAAAAAGGGGGAGGCCGCGAGGCCTCCCCCTTCTCAGTTCAAGCGTACGGCTCGGTGCCGTCCACCGGTCAGCGGCGCCCTGG
>NZ_JADMOP010000003.1 GCF_015558785.1 Collinsella aerofaciens | reverse complement strand
CCGGTTCTCAAGGTGCACGCCTGCGCTGGTTCCCGGTTCCACCGGGCCGCGCGGCAAGGAGATATATTGCCAGACCGGAGGGGCGCCGGGGGCGGGAATCGCGCACTCCATATTTTGTTCACAAATGAATAGGTCCCTCAGTCGCATCACTGAGGTTAAAACTGAAGCATTGGCTTCTGATATTGGCGATGACCAGCTGTTTTATGTGTATTGAGACATCGGTCATCTCTGGAGCGCTACTTTACTCCAAAGGCATCAGTTATTTGTTTCCCATCGGTAAAAGGCGGGTTTTGTTCGCCAAGCGTTCTTATATATAGCTAGATACGGGTTCGAACCCGTGCACCGGCAACAAAAAAGACGGCCAACCGAAGTTGACCGTCTCAACAATCTTTGGGTGGGCCGTCAGGGGTTCAGCCTGCTTCGCAGGCGGCCGCTGCGGCGCTTTCGCGCCTTGCGCGCTGCGCTGGCAAACGCTCACGCGTTTACTCAGCTCCGCGCCCCGACGGGTTCGAACCCATGAAAGGGCGACAAAAAAGACGGCCAACCGAAGTTGACCGTCTCAACAATCTTTGGGTGGGCCGTCAGGGGTTCGAACCCTGGACCTTGGGATTAAAAGTCCCCTGCTCTGCCAGCTGAGCTAACGGCCCGCGGGTGGCATTGTACCACGGTCTGGGACTATTCCCAACTCCATTGGCCGTTCTGGAAAATCACAACTTCACGTCCATCAGGCGTAATGCCCACAATATCGATGTCGTCCGTGCCGATCATAAAATCGACGTGCGTGCTCGAGACGTTAACGCCATGCTCCAGAAGCTCCTCCTTGGACATGTCATACCCACCCTCGATGCATTCGGGGAAACCGACACCTAGCGCGAGATGGCAGCTAGCGTTCTCGTCATAGAGCGTATTGTAGAACAGAACACCACTTTCGCGGATCGGCGTGTTCTTGGAAATGAGCGCGACCTCTCCCAGGTGAGCAGCGCCCTCGTCAGTATCGATGATACTTGCGAGCGTTGCCTTGCCCACGCGGGCGTCGTAGTCCACCACGCGGCCGCCCTCGAACTTAATCCAAAAATCTTCGACCTTATTGCCGTGATGGATGAGCGGCATGGCCGAGTACACGATACCGTCGGCGCGCATGCGATCGGGCGAAGTGAAGACTTCCTCGGTGGGAATGTTGGGGAAGAAGGGGTGCCCATCGGGCGTCTTGCCCTTGCCGCCGGCCCACTCGTGACCTTTCGTCATGCCAATCGTCAGATCGGTTCCATTTGCCGCGGTGTAATGCAGGTAGTCGAAACGATTGTCGTTCAGGAAACGCAGGTTCTTTTCGAATGCGGCGTCATGGAGTTCCCAGTCGCTCTCTGGGTCCTGGCCATCGGCGCGCGCGGTGTGCAGAATCGCATTCCACAGCTTATAGATTGCAACCTCATCGGCGTCTCCCGGGAACACCTCGTGCGCCCAAGCCACGACCGGAGCGCCGGCGATGCACCACGGATTGATGTTGTAATCCAGTCCACGGCGGAAAACTTTGCACTGCGTATTCCTCGCCTTTGATGCCGCGGCCGGCTTGGCTGGATCGATGCCCTTGAGGGCCGCAGGATCCGCACCCTCGATAAAGACAAAGCAGGCACCATCCTGGGCCAAGGAATCCAGCTGCATGCGCTTCCACTCGGACGTCTGCTCAAAATAGCTTTTCTCGACATGCTCGTACGTGAGCCTCGTCACGGCATCATCGGCCCAAATGACCGTCACGTGGCCGGCGCCGGCAGCATAGGCCTCCGCGACCACCACGCGCGCAAACGGCGCGCACTCGACCGGAGACTGAACGACGACCTCCTGGCCGGGCTTGACGTTTACGCCCTTGCGGACGACCAGGCGCGCGTAGTTTTTAATCTTGGGCTCCAGGGCCTTCATGCCCTCCAGAGCCTCTTCGACCGTCAGGGCAGCTCGAATCATGTGCCACTCCATCTATCTATAGAACAGTAAAAAGGCGCGCCGCAAAAACAACGCGCCTTATATCTTAGCGATAAGTATGTATGCAAACGCTACTTCTTCTTGGAGTCCTTCTGGTCCTCCTCGGCAGCCGCGCGCTCAATAAGAGCGTTGAGCTTGTTCTCGGACATGCCCTCGGCCTGCGCGCGGTACATGTTGCGCAAGGGACGAATACGAGCGAAGTCATAGATAAAGTCGCCCAAAATGATGACGTAGGACAAAACGATGCCGACCATCTGGACAGGGCTGGACACCATGCCAGCGGGAGCGAAGTACAGCGAGGCCCAAATTGCCACGACGAGCACCATGCCAATGGCGAGCACAATCCACCAGATGCGACGGCGCTTGGTGTAGTCCTCGTCCTGCTTGAGGAGGATATTCGACACCGTATAGATGCGGTCCTCCTTGGCGCGCTGCTTGGCCTTGCGGGCGCGCTTCTCCTCTTTAGAGAGGCCCTCGAGGTTCTCGCCCTTCTCGAGCTCTTTGCGGCGTGCCTTAGACGAAGCCGGCACGACGCGAACGGAGCTCGCTGCTTGGCGGGCGGGCTTAGCAGATGCGGCAGACTTGTGCGCAACCCCGGTAACTTCGTGGGATTGCGTGCGCTTGTTCGTGGCGCTACGGGTACTCACTTATGCGTTCTCCTTCATGCTTGTGAACTGGAAGCCCGTGATGATCTGGAAGGCCTCGCGATAGCGCTCGGACGTGCCATCGATGACCTCGGCGGGCAGGTGCGGGGTCTCCCCCGTCATATCCCAGTTGGCCTTGAGCCAATTGCGGACGAATTGCTTGTCGTAGCTAGGCTGGATCTTGCCCTCCTCGTAGCTGGCAGCAGGCCAGAAACGGCTGGAGTCGGGCGTGAGGCACTCGTCGATCAGCGTGACCTTGCCATCGATGACACCAAACTCGAACTTGGTGTCGGCAATGATGATGCCACGGGTCGCGGCGTACTCGGCAGCGGCCTTGTAGATCTTGAGGGAAAGGTCACGAATCTGCGTGGCGATGTCCTCGCCCACGATCTCGCAGCAACGCTCGAACGAGATGTTCTCGTCGTGGTCACCGATCTCGGCCTTCGTGGACGGCGTGAACAACGGCTCGGGAAGCTTGGAAGCCTCGGTCAGGCCCTCAGGCAGCTGGATGCCGCAGACGGTGCCGTTCTCGTCGTAGGTCTTCTTGCCCGAACCGGTCAGATAGCCGCGGACGATGCACTCGATAGGAATCGTCTGGGCCTTCTTAACCAGCATGGCGCGGCCAGCGAGGTAGTCACGATACTCAGCAAACTCCTCGGGGAAATCCGCCGGGTCGATGGAAACGAGATGGTTGGGGACGATGTCGGCAAACTTATCGAACCAGAATGCCGAGATGCGATTGAGCACCTCTCCCTTAAACGGAATCTCGTCGGGAAGAATGAAGTCGAACGCAGAAATGCGGTCGGTGGCGACCATCAGCAGGTTTTCACCGGCATCGTAAATATCACGAACCTTGCCACGGGAATCCGGACGACGCTCCATCGTTGTCACGTGAGTCACTCCTTACCTAAATACGACAGAAATGCGGGTTCTTTCCCGCATGTTTTCGCAAACTCGGAGCGGCAGGGACACGGCCCCTCCTTCACCGAATAGCGAAAAGCTAGTGCTCCATTGTAGTAGATGCCGCGTCCGCCATGTGCTCGCGGGGCAGATGAATTGTAAAAGTCGTACCCTTTCCAAGCTCCGACTCCACGGATATGTAGCCATGGTGACGCTCGACGATCTGCTTGGTCACGGCGAGGCCGACGCCCAGGCCGCCAGCTTCGCGGGCGCGGCTGGCATCGGCGCGCCAAAACCGCCCGAAAATGCGCGACAGATCGTCCTTGGCAATACCGATGCCGGTATCAGAAACGGCAATGCTGACGTGCCTGCGGTCACTGAGCACCGACACCACGACCCAACCGCCCTCGGGGGTGTAGCGCATGGCGTTGCTCATGAGGTTGATAACACATTGCGTGATCATGTCGGGATCGGCCTCGACGACATCGTCGTGCCCTTGGGTTTCATCTGCAAAGCGAAGACGAAGGTCACGGTCGGCAAACAGACGCTCCTGGCCGTTCACAATCGATCGCACGAACGGAACCATGTCCACCGGTTCTAGATTGAGCGGAGCCGTGCTGTTTTCCATACGCGATAGGTCGAGCATCTGCTGCACCAGACGAGCCAGGCGACGCGTCTCGGAAGCAACGGTCTCCAAATGCTCATCGTCGGTGGGATACACGCCATCCTGCATGGCCTCGACCGTTGCGAGCATGGCCATAAGCGGCGTGCGAAGCTCGTGTGCAACGTCTGAGGTCAGGCGCTTCTCGTGTTTCATATCCTTCTCGAGCGAGGTGGCCATCTCATCGAAGGTCTCACCCAGCTGATCGATCTCGTCATCACCGCGCAGCCCCGTGCGAGCCGACAGGTCGCCGTCACGGATTTGCTTTGCGGTACTGGTGATGCGATGAATCGGTTTGGTGAGCATGCGCGACACGAGCGATCCGATAACGACCGAAATGCAGATTGCAACAACCGCGGCGAGGGCCATGGCGTTAAAGGTCTTCTCCCTAAACGCAGAGTCCGCCTTGGTGAGCAGAGCGTCGGAGCCGATGGCCCACAGCTTTACCTGTCCGACATGCTCGCCGGAAGACGTTACAATCTCGACGTTAGCAACGCTATCGGAGTCGGTTGGAGCAGACGAGACCGGGCTATGCGATGCCCTCTTGCCGCTCGTGTCGTCGGTCGTAGCCTGGTTTTCGCGTACATCGGCGGTGGCGCTTGCCGAGGGCCAGGAATCGTCATAAACGATCACGCCCTTTTTATTGACGACCTGCATACCCAGATCGTCGGAAACCAAACTCGACGTTGCGACCGTGCGCAGTTCTCCCGCGGTCCAAGAGCCGTTTTCCTCATATGAGGTTGCCAACTTCTCGGCAGCGGAGTTTGCGATTTCGACGATATTGGAGCGTGTGTAATCCGAAAAGACCGTGCCCCACACAACAGAGACAACGCCCACCAGCACCAATACCGTCATGAGCGATGTCAGAGCAAAAGCAAGTGCCATGCGCGAGGGATAGCTCATCGTTGGCCGTGAATCGGAACGAGGCGTGTTCCAACTAGCCTTGGAACCCGCCTCGCTCTCCTGCTTGTGCTTTTGTCCGATTTCAAAGCGCGCAGGTGTCATATGTGATTTCCCTATTTCTCGTCCGACTTATCGGTCTTGGCCGGAGCCTCGAAGCGATAGCCGACACCATGGACGGTGTAGAGCCACTTGGGCTTCTTGGGATCATCGCCCAGCTTGGCGCGAAGATTCTTCACGTGGCTATCGATGGTGCGCTCATAGCCCTCAAAGTCATACCCGAGCACTTTCTCGACCAGCTCCATGCGGTTATACACACGGCCGGGATGGCGGGCAAGCGTGGTGAGCAGCTTAAACTCGGAAGCCGTCAGATCGACTTCCTTGCCCTCGACCAAGATCTTGTGGCCCGAGATATCGATGACCAGATCGCCGAAGTCGAGTACCTCGACGGCGGGCTCGTCGGCCTGATGGGCACGGCGGAACAGAGCGCGAACGCGGGCGACGAGCTCGCGCGGCGAGAACGGCTTAATCAGATAGTCGTCGGCGCCGAGCTCAAGACCGATAATACGGTCCTCGATCTCGCCCTTAGCCGTCAGCATGATGATGGGGACATCCGAGGTATCGCGAATGGTGCGGCAAACGCGCTCGCCGGGAATCTTGGGGAGCATAAGGTCGAGCACGACCAGGTCGAACTGATGCTTCTCGAACTCCTCGATCGCGGACTGGCCGTCGCCGACGCCCACAACCCAGTAGCCTTCGCGCTCGAGATAGGCAGCGACGGCGTCACGGATTGCCTTCTCATCCTCGACCAGCAGAATCTTTTTTGCATCTGAAGCCATAACACGGCCCCCCTGTCTCAATTAGCTAAGAACAAGCCCATTTTAACGCACCTGAGCCCGCCGGATGCCGCTATGACGCGGCAGCTCGGCAGGCGGTACTCACAATTACAACGCGTTTATTCCCCTGTTGGCGCCTTTTTAACCCCTCTAAGCTTAAAGAGAGAATAGGCGTGCAGTGACCGTCTCTGGTATACCCTGGCTGTTGCGCACCGTGGCGTACGTAAGGAATGAGTCCGATTTTCCCGCCGTAGCTGGATAATCGCCATACTCCAAAGCGCGGTCGGGCGACAGCAGCGAGCCATAGGTCTTGGCAGAGGTGTCGATCAGGAAATGCGACGCCTGTACCTTAACAAGGTATTTATTCTTCTTGCCAGCCGCACATGCGAGCGGCTCGCGTGACAGAAAGAGGTACGGCCCTCCCTCATTACCGATATACGTGCCCATATTGCCCAGGCTGCCCACGCCGCTATAGGCCGCCTCGATAGAAAACACGAAGGTATCGCCCATATACACGGCCTCGAAAGGCGAAACTGACGAAGGGAGGACCAGCTGGGCACGCTTGGTGTTGTTGCCGTCGGTCAGATCGATTGCCGTAATGCCGTAGTAGACGCCCTCGTCGTTGCGGACACGCGGCGAGATGGTCAAAATGCCGTCGCTCGCGCGCGGGGCCGATGCAAAGCGGCCCGTCGATTTCCAAATTGCCTCGGCCTTGGATTCATCAAGCGAGCGACGATAGCAAAACGAATCACTACTCGTTTTATTGCCGCCTGCCGAAGGCATTTTATACCAGATGACTGATGACCCGAACGCCGTAAACAGGGGCGGATCATAGTCCTTGCCACCTCGATCGAGCTCAACCACATCGCCAGAGAGCGAAGCGCCCGACAGATTTTGAGCGTAGAGCTTCCACGATGAATTGGCAAAGTTCATCTCAACCCACGCAAACACGCCATCGCCGGCACGGACATCGTAAAATGCATATCCCGTGCCCTCGATAGGATCCTCGATTAATGTGGTAAGCGAGCCATCGCCCAGGTTGAGCACACCGAGTGTGTTGGCGTGCAGTGCCGATGCGGGCGCCATCATCGCCGCGGCGTAATCGCCGTCGCAGTAGTACAGCAGCGTACCCAGAGGCAGCGTCCACGACGCCGCCGGCTCAAGATCGATGTCGACTGCCTCGTACTCATCCGTAATCGAGATGATTTTGGAATCGTCCTTGATAACCTGCGGCTCGCCGGCGGCATCATCACTGGTACCCGTTTTTTTCGAGCATCCGGCAAGCACCGTGGCAGCGCCCGCGGCAGCCCCACCGAGTACAAAGCCGCGACGCGATATTCCGTTCTTGATGTGATCGGCGATACCCATTAGGCGATCTCGGCGCGAGCGGCCTCGATGGCGCGCGTAAGCTGGTCGGCGCAGGAGGTCTTTTTCATACCGCAGGTATTACCGGCGAGAACCTCGATTACGCGATCGGCAGGAGCGCCCTCGACCAGCTTGGAGATTGCCTTGAGATTGCCGTCGCAGCCACCGGTAAACTCAACGCCTATCACCTTGTTGCCGTCATCGGAAAGGTCAAGGTGAATATTGCGAGCACACACGCCCTGAGGCTTGTAATCAAACGAAATCATGCGATCCCCTCTCAGAATGTTATTCGAGACGACTATTATCCCCGTCTTTCCCTAAATGCAACGAGGCGCTTTGCCGGCAACACACATTACCAGCAAAGCGCCCTAAAAAGCTAACGTTATGCCCGAACCTACTCGAAGCTCAGCTGCTCCAGACGATCAAAAACCGTGTCGATACGGGTGAGGAAGTCCCATGGATCAAAGATCTCGTCAAGCTTCTCCTGGCTGACGGTGCAGCGCGGGTCGGCCTCGAGACGCTCCTTAAAGGTGGGGCCGGAGACACAATCCTGTACCTCGTGCCAGGTTGCCATGGCGTTCTCCTGCACAATGGCGTACGCGTCCTCGCGGGTGATGCCCGTATCGACGAGGGCGAGCAGCACCTTGGAGGAGAAGATGAGGCCGCGGGTCTTATTGAGGTTGGCCATCATGCGGGCAGGGTACAGCTGCAGGCCGTCGATAACGCGGATGAGGCACTGGAACATGTGGTCGAGTGCGATGAAGCTATCGGCCTGGGCGACACGCTCGGCAGAGGAGTGCGAAATGTCACGCTCGTGCCACAGGGCGACGTTATCGAAGGCGACCTGGGCGTTGGACTTCACGACGCGCGACAGACCGCAGACCTTCTCCATGGTGATGGGATTGCGCTTGTGCGGCATGGCGGAGCTGCCCTTTTGGCCCTTACGGAACGGCTCCTCGGCCTCGAGCGTATCAGTCTTCTGCAGATTGCGGACCTCGGTCGCGATGCGCTCGCAGGTGGCTGCGGTGGTGGCGAGAACGCCGGCGAGATAGGCGTGATGGTCGCGGCTGATAACCTGCGTGGACAGCGGGTCGTGAACCAGGCCCAGGTGCTCGCAGACGTACTCCTCGACAAACGGCTCGATGGAGCTGTACGTGCCGACAGCGCCCGAGATGGCACCAAAGGCAACGTTCTTGCGGGCATCCTCAAGACGGTCCAGATCGCGCTTGAGCTCCCAGGCCCAAGAGCCAAACTTCATGCCAAAGGTCATCGGCTCGGCATGGATGCCATGAGTACGGCCGGCGCAGAGCGTGTTGCGCTCCTCGAAGGCACGACGCTTGCAGATCTCGCCGAGCTTCTTGACATCCTCGATGATCAGGTCGCAGGCCTGGGTGAGCTGGTAGCACAGGGCCGTGTCGCCCAGATCGGAGCTGGTCATGCCATAGTGAACCCAGCGGCTGGGCTTGGGGTCGCCCTCGGGAACATCGGCATCGATGTATTCCTTCATGTTGGTCAGAAAGGCAATGACGTCGTGGCGCGTGACTTCCTCGATCTCATCGACCTTCGCCTTCTCAAAGTTGGCATGGTCGCGGATCCACTGGGCCTCGTCTTTGGAAATACCGATCTTGCCGAGCTCCGCCTGGGCCTCGCAGGCCAGAACCTCGATCTCCTGCCAAATGGCGTACTTGTTCTCGAGGGAGAAGATGTGTCCCATCTCCGGGCGGGTATAGCGATCGATCATAGCGGCTCCTTTTTGGTTATTGGCACGTTGGTCGTAACCCAACCATTGTACCGTGCGCAGGTGCGAGTATGGGCAGCAGGCATTAACCTAACATTTTGGAATTGGAGCGAGCATGGGGACGTCCGCGCATTTGCTTCGCAAATACGCACCGGCTGCGGTCGATCTCCTCGGATTCACGGAGACGATGGGGAAGACTTTGTTGAATTGGCCGTCCCGAGGTCTTCTGTGCTCCATGGAGCGGGCAACGGGACGTCCGCGTATTTGCTTCGCAAATCCGCACCGGCTTCAGACGCCTGTCGGCGCCTTCGCCTGCTCGCTACAAACGCTTCGCGTTTGCTTAACGCTCGCACCTTGGCGGGTTCGAGCCCCGGCGCTTGGTAGTAAAAAGCACGGCAACGTAACGCTGCCGTGCTTGTGCTTTTTGCTGGAGCGGGCAACGGGACTCGAACCCGCGAGTGTCGGCTTGGGAAGCTGATGCCTTACCACTTGGCGATGCCCGCATATGTGGGGGATAGTATAACGCCGTTGTCTTGTTCGATACAAGGGTGTCGATGCTTGTTTTAGCTGTGGAGAATCGTTTGAAAACCGCGCCAATTGTGGAGATGAGGACCTTTGTCTTTCTTTTCTTACCATCTTCTACCTGCACTTTTATCTGATTGTTGTATTTGAGCTCGATTTGTCAGAAATCGGGCAAGCTTTTGGTCAGGCTCCGGTACTTACCCGCATGAACCTCGGGGGTAGCCTCATCCTACGCGTCGCAACCTCCCCATGCGGCGCACGAGGGATAAGGAGCAGCCATGTCCAACGCACCCACGCACTCTGTCCACAGCGCAATCGCAACAGGTCCGCTGCTCCTGCTCCTCTTCCTGCTTTTCGGCTGCCTGACACCGGGAGCCGCATTTGCCGTCGATGGCTACGACCAGCTCGGCTTCCGCACTATTAGCGATGATTGTGGGCCCTTCCTCATCGGCAAGTATGAAGCTCAAGACGCCTCGATTGCCTACTGCATGAACCAGGAGCGCCCCGGCCCCACCAAGCCGGGCGGCCCATGGCTCAACTTTGATCAAGGCTGGGTGTGGCTCGACGACGAGTTCGCGGCAATCGTTTGTCACGGATATCCCACCGCCACGTCGTTTGGCGGTTACCATCTTTCACCCGATCGTGCCCGCGCCGCAACCCAGCTTGCCGTATGGATGCTCAACGGCACTACCCATGTCGACGGTACCTACTCTTACACGACCGCTCAGGGCAAAACCAAGAGTGGGCACTTTATCACTGACAATGAAGTCGTGGCGGCGGCGCGGTGGCTCCACGACAGCGCAAAATCAGGAAGCATCAAAGCCGCTCCGCACCGCGCGCGGCGCTATCTAGGAGCCGTATCGGGCGGCAGCAAACGTCAGGACATGCTCTATGTACTGCCGGCGGTCTCTGTTTCCTTCCAAAAGCAGTCTGCAAACGCTGCCATTACCAGCGGAAACAATACTTATCAGTTTGACGGGGCAACATTCGATGTTTTTGAGAGCACCAGCGGCGCGCGTGTCGGCACCGTCCAGATGGACAGCAACGGTCGAGCGCAGGCAACACTTCTGCCCAACACGGCATACTACCTAGTTGAAACGAAGGCGCCGGCCGGCTATGTCCCCCGTCGCGATCGCATCGCCTTTACCACGGGGAATGACGGTGGAAAGGTCGCCATTGATGAACAGCCCGGCACCATCAATCTGCGTATCGTAAAACTCGATGCCGCGACGAATGCCGGCCCCCAGGCGGGATCTTCACTCGCAGGAGCAGAGTTCACGTGTGTGTCGCAATCAACCCCTGGATGGGCACAAATCCTCACGACCGACGAAAGCGGTCGGGCCGCCCTCGTCGATGTCCCCTTAGGAACCTTTACCATCTACGAATCAAAAGCCCCCGAGGGCTACCTGCCATCCAACGACAGCTGGACCTATACCGTTGGAGCCGACCAGCTCGGCGATTCAGGCGTGGTCGAGATCGAATCTCGCATTTCCGATATCCCCATTGCGTTTGACCTTGAGATTTCCAAATTCAAGGATTACGGCAATAGCGACCAATCCGGCCTGGAGCAGCCGGCGGGTGGTGTTGTCTTTGAAGTTGTCAGCAACAGCTCTCAGCAGGTTGTTGGCACATTGACCACAAACATCTATGGCTTTGCCTCCACCAAAGATCAGCCCGAAGCATGGTTCGGCACAGGCAAGCGACCCGCCGGTGTCCACGGAGCCGTCCCATACGACCGTGCCGGCTACACGATTCGCGAGGTTCCGGAAACCGTCCCCGAGGGTTTTAAACGTGCAGGGGAATGGACCGTCGGGGCCAATCAGATTTCCAACGGCGCCGAGCTTCAATATATCGTGGATAACCACGCTCTGTCGACGCATCTCCAGATTGTAAAACGCGATGCCCAAACAGGCGCTTCTGTTCCACTAGCCGGATTCACCTTCCAACTCCTCGACAGCAATCACGAACCTGTCTCACAAACTTGCTGGTATCCAGCACATAACGTAATGGACACCTTTACGACTGACGCGACCGGGACCGTCACACTGCCAGAATCGCTCGTGCCGGGCACCTATTATGTACGCGAAGCCTCGGCCAAAGAGCCCTATCTTGTCGGCGAAGAGATCGAGGTAAACATACCCGCCGACATGAACCTAACGCCCGTTGTAATCGCCTCGTATTATGACCACGCCGCGACCGGAAACATCAGGATCGTTAAAACCGATGCCGTAGACGGCAGCAGCCTCGCGGGCGCCGTCTTTGAGATCCGTGCCTCGGGTGATATCATGCGCCCCGACGGTAGCATTGCCGCGCTCGACGGTGAGACTGTCGCTGCCGTCACGACGGATGAAACTGGAGAAGCACGCGCGGACGACCTCCCGCTGGGATCTGGCACCGCACGCTACGAGGTTGTCGAGACTCAAGCGCCGGCAGGCTTCTTACTCGATCGGACATCCCATATTGTCGACCTTACTTATGCCGACCAGAAAACACCCGTTGTAGAAGCACGGCTTAACGTATCCGACGATTACACCAAGGTAGATATCTCCAAGGTCGATGCAAGCGGCGAGCAGGAAGTGGAAGGCGCACAGCTCACCTTATATGGTCCCGATAAAACCGAAATAGACTCCTGGACCTCATCCGACAAGCCACACCGCGTCGAACATCTTGCACCCGGCACCTACTCGTTGCGCGAAATGATGTCTCCGCGGACCTATGACCTTGCCGAGGAGATAACGTTTGAAATAAAAGATACGGGAGAAGTCCAATCCGTCGCGATGAAGGATGCGCCCATCGAGATCAAGGGGCAGGTCGACAAGCGTCAGGAACTTGTCCAACCTATCGAAAAGGGCCTGTTGGCTAACGGCGATGGTAAAAACCGCGCCACGACGCAAACCAATAGTGATGGGCTTTTCTCCTATACCATCGATGCTCGAAACGATTCCGCTACTTGGGTTGATGAGTTTACGATTATCGATGATCTTGAGTGCGCCAAAGACGGCACGGCGAGATTCATCTCAATCGAAACCCCCGTCGCCATCGGCGACCTCAACGGTCTGTGCAACGTGTGGTATCGCACGACGCCGTTGGACTCGACAGACGTCGATGAACCGGCGAACGCGACACTTGACGATGGACACGAAAATCCTTGGCTTGAGTCCGACGAAGTAAAAGAGAGCCTTGGTGAGGACTGTCGCCTCGTCGATTACGACGGCTGGCGCCTCTGGAAGGCGGATGTCTCGACCACGGAATCCACCACACTCGAGGCGGAAGAGCTCGACCTTACACCCAATACCGTCGTAACGGGCATTCGAATTGAATACGGTGCGGTAGCCGCCGACTTTACGACTCGAAGCGATGCGGATTCTTGGACCCGCGATGATCTCAAAGATGAGCACGACGACCTTGACGATGCCAAAGCAATCCTTGGCACAGACGCTCGGGGCGCAATCGTGCACATGCAGGCGACGTCGGCTTATACGCCCCAAACCGCACTCACCAACAGCGCACGCGTCGATCTTTGCCGCAACGGCGGCGGCGATAAACTTGAGTCACATGACGAGGACCGTGTCATTCAACGCTGTACCCTACTGCAGGACCTACCGGCAACAGGATCAGTTCCCATCGCCGCTTGCATCACCGCGCTCCTGACCTCGGGTGCCGCAGCCCTATGGTTCGCTCGCCTTAGGTCGACCCCAAAGAAGCGCTAGCGCGATGAAAAAGCGGGCGAGCCAGTCCCCTGGCTCGCCCGCTTTCAATCATGTAAATCGCCGTATCTACTCTGCAGACGAAGATCCACCATCAACGATTGCCTGCTCGGACTCAGGAATCCCATCGGCACCCGTACTCTGTTCTTGCTCCACCTCTTCGCTGATTGCGGAGGCGGGGGTCGAGCCCTTTGCACCCACGATGTAGGCAGCCCCAAATCCTAACGCAATGGCAATCAAGGTCAAAATCACGTAGACAGGCCAATGGCGCTTAATATACGAAAACACGTTGACTCCTTAGAGCTCCGTCTACGAACGGCGGATAACCTCGGTCACGACCTCGGATACCGTGGCAATGTTCGTCGGGTTGACATTGTGGGGCAGGTCGTCCTCGGTACGAGCGCAAGCCAGACGCGTGCCGTCCACGCCGGCGATGGTGAGGGCTCGGCGGCTCGCCTCGAGCGCGGCATAGGCATCGGTCTTGGCATAGGGCATCTCGAGCGCGCCACAATCGACATGGAACGACTTGCACACCTTGCTGACCAGGTTCATGATGCGGCGATCGCCCTTGAGCAGCTGCTGTTCGCCCTCGACCGTCACCACCGAAAGCCTACCGGCGCCGACGGATTCAAGATTGATGAAGAATACGCCGCGGAGTTTATCGCGATGCGAAGCCAAGAAGGCCTTCATGCCGGCGCCATCACAATCCGAGGCGCCCGTTGCCACAAACCAGATATCGTGACCGAGCAGCTCATCATCGCCCATAGAGGCGACAGCCGAGAGCATATCTTCGGAAGAAGCGCCATCGGAAGACGTAGCGCCGCCCTTCCAGCCATCGTTATCGTCCTCGAAGTTATCCCACGAACCGATACCGCGACCGGACTTCTTGGCATCGTAATCGTCTTCGACGCCCAGCCAATCACTCATGCTGTCCTGCTCGTTTTTCCTTTTACGACCGAACAGGCCACCCAGGCCGCGTTTGCGAGACTTGGGTGCCGCCGAGGCGGGAGCCGAAATGGTCTCGATCGGCTGCGCGCCCGACGCAACGGGCATAGAAGGCGCAACGGGTGCCGATGTGGGTTCGGGACCCTGGGCAGTAGCAAAGGGGTCGTTGACCTGGGCAGAGGGATCGGGAAGGTCGAACAGCGACGTGCGAGACGCAACGTTTGCCTGCTTCATAGACGGCAGCGACGGATCGGGGACCGAAGCCAGCGGAGACGAGGAAGGTGCAGGCGACGGTGCCGACGCCGGATCGGGAACATTCATCTGCGGACGCGGCGATGCCTGGGAGGAAATCTGGGCCATAAGGGAATCGACCGTTTCGTCCTGGGTGGGAGCGACATTGGCAACCGTGGCACCGGAACCACTCGGGGTCGGCATGGTGAAAATCTGCGTGGAGTAAGGCCTCGACTCATCCGTCTCGGGAGTCTCGGAAACCGCAGGCACTTCCTCCTGCTCGACCTCGGTCGAATCACCTTGATCGGCTGCCGCGTATTGCTCTTCGTCAGAGTTGGCCTCGACGGACTCGTCCTCGGCGGCATCTTGGATTTCGGCAGCATCAATGGGCTCGTCATCGTCTGCCGCGTCGCCCTGCTCATCGGAAACAGGAAGGGGCTCGGCAATTGCGGTGCCTTGCTTTTCAAACGTTATCGTGGAATCGAACTGCGCGGCATCAAACGACATGGTGCTATCGACGTGCTGCTGAGCCTCGAAAGACGTTGTTGCCTCAACAACATCCGCTGACGTCGGTTGCTGGGACTCAAAGGACGTCGTAGCTTCGGCAGCGTCGACGGGCCCGGACTGCATAGCCTCGTTCTGCTCGAACTCTTGCGCCGCGCGCTCACGTGCCGCCTCGGCTGCCTGCTGCTGAGCGATAGCCTCCTGCTCGGCAGCCTCGCGTGCGGCAGCGCGCTTCTCCTCGAAATCGTCGACAAATTTCCTGCCCTTTGCAAGCGCACCCTTAAAGAAGCTGGAAGCGCTGGCGCCAATCGAAGAGAACGCGGATGCAATATCGGCATGGGGCGTTGCCGCGGGAATCTCGGCAGAGAAATCAGTATCGCTCTCGTAAGACACGCGCCTCGGCTGTTCAACGTAATCGTCGTCAGACTCGTCCGCAACGTCTTGCGCCGGCGCGGCGGGAGCCAAAATGTCCAGTCCTGCCGCGGGATCGATCGCGGACACCGCCTCGGGCTCGGCAACGGCAGCGGTAACCGCGGCAGACTCATCATCCGCAGTGACAACGGGCGCAGGCTCGGGCTCAAACGTCGGCTCCTCGCCCTCCTCGTAATCGAGCGTGCAGGACTCGGGAAGCATTCCGAGTGCACGGATGGCATCCGAACCAAAGCGAATGTTGCCGGCGGCGTTGCGATAGAGCTTGGGCTCGGGCTCGGCCGCGGCAGGCTCCTCCGCCGGCTCAGCAGCGGGAACCTCGTCATTGAACTCTTCGGCCTGGACAGCCTGATTCTGATCCTCGGGCACGATGGCGCCAATCAGCGTCTCGTCGGCAGACGCACCCTCAAAGCCCTCAATCTGCTCGTCAAAAGCCTCGCCCTGTTCGGGCTCGGTTTGAGCGTCGGGAGCAATCGGCTGACCGAACTCGTCCTCGGCGTAGGTAGGCTCTTCGTACTCGATGGTGTTGCCGTAGTCGTTTTGCTGCTGGGCCGCGGCATACTCCGCCGCCGCGCGCGCCATTTCCTCGGCACGACGTTTCTGCTCCCCAAAATAGGTATCGAACGGAACATCGTCGGGAAACTCGTTCTCGCCCTGGAAGGGAGCAACGTTGTCCATAACGCCGAGCATAGCGGCGACAGAAGACTTGTTGCACACCGCGCCGGACGTATAGGGAAGAACGTGGCGGTTAGAGATGATGTTTGCCGCGTTGGCAAGTGCAACGAGGGAAGCGAGGATCGCGACAATCCACAGCAGAACCTTGAGCGCGCCGGGGAGCGGCAGGATACGCAGGATGGCAACGGCAGCAGGGGCAATCGTGGCAACGGGCAACAGCTTGGCGATGAGCGCACGATACGAAGCATAGGGCTCGCGGGCGAGCAGCTCAGCACGGGGAGAGTCGTAGTGTGCGACAACGACCACCGGGCGGTTGCGCGGAGACGCGAGCGGGCCCGAGGCCTTGTGGTAGGCGATGACATTTTGGCTCACGCCCGTCTTGCCCAGGCGCGAAACCACGGGGTGGCCCGTGCGCTCGAGCACGTAAAGAACGGCGCCGACAATGGCCAGCAAGGTGCCGACCAAGCCGATACCGCCGCCGATGCCCATCAGCAGGGCGCCGGCAAACGCAAGAATACCGGTAACGGCAAATGCCAATCTACTGGGCGCCGGGGCATTGAACTCCTGAACCTCGGGGTCAAAGCCGTGGTTGCGGAAGATCTGAGCGATATCCTCGGCAGCCAAGCGCTCTTCTTCGCTGCATGCCGGCGTAATGCCGGTGTTCTGCAGCAGGTGGTTAATATAGTTCTGGGTGTTCGCCATGTGCGCTCCACATCCATAATCCGACAAATAGGCCCAATGCATGCACATTAGAACCGTATATAGTCGAAAGTATACCCCGAGCGAGCGCAAACGACCGAATTCGGGCCATCTTAACGCCTCGAGCGGACAAGGATATAGCCTAATCTCCATATCGGACTAAAATCATGGCAGCAAACCACCTTCTCATGCGAGGACTCTATGACGGCAAGCGACGCGACCGCGACAATTAAAAAGGGGAATTCGGAGCCCGGTTTCGATAAAACGGCTCAGCGCATCCTCAATCTTTTCTTTGTGCTCAACAGCTCCCCCGAACCGCTGACGACCGAGCAGATCGTCTTGGATTCTGACCTGGGATATGGCTCGGGCAATATCGACTCGGATAAGCGCAAGTTTCGGCGCGATCGTGACAAACTGCTCGAGCGTGGCATCTTAATCAAGGAGGTTCGCCCCGCCGGTGCGCAGGAGACCGAGGAAAGCTCGTGGACAATCGACCGCGAGCACACGTTTGCTGCAGGCGGCCTCATCACCGCAGACGACGCCGATATCCTACTCAACGCCATCGACCAGACGCTAGCGGCCGGCTCTTCCATCTTTGCTGCGCCGCTTGCCGATATTCGCTCCAAAATTGCCTACCTCACCGGCAGGACGACGGTGGACGAAGTACCGATCCGCCGCTCTCCCACCGTCGATGCGGTATGGAGCGCCTTTGCCGAGCGATGCGCGCTGCGATTTTTATATCAGAACGGACGCGGCGAGCAGAAAGAACGTACCGTCTGTGTCTACGGCATGTTCGAACGCGAGGGCGTGGCGTACTTCTGCGGCCTCGACAATGTCACCGACGACATCAGGACATTCCGCTGCGACCGTATCGTTCGCGCATGGCGTCCTTCGAAGGCCTACGCCATCCCTGCGGACTTCAATCTCAACGACTATCTGTTCTTTGAATTCGATTTCGCCGACCGACCGCCCGTTGCAGCCACGTTCTCGTTCGCCCCTCAGACGCAGATCGATATGATCAACGGCCTCACGCGCGGGCGAGGTGAGCTCACACACACCGATGCGGGATGGATCTGGACCGTTGACGTGCGCGACCTTGAAGCCGCCGCCTCATTTTGCATGGCCCACGCCATGGACGGCATGAGGCCCATGGCCCCCAAATCGCTCAAGCAGGCATGGAACCACCTCATTGAAAGGACGGTGCACGAGTATGCCCGTGCGTAAACTCACCAGCGAGCAGAGACTCTCGCGCGCCATCGACATCATGGAGGCCCTCTACGCCGCCGGCGAGAGCGGCATGACACGAACCGAGATTTGCGGCCGCTTTGACATCACGGGAGTATCGCTCGACGAGATTCTCGAGATCGTCTCGACGCTCGCGGACCGAGAATCTGGTGCGCGCATCATCTGCGAATGCCACGGCGAGCGTGTGGTCCTCACTGGTGACGCCGGGCGTGTGCTACCGTTGCGCTTGAGTGCAGCCGAGGGCGCTGTGCTCAACCACGAACTTGAATCGTTGGGGATCGAGCCGCAGACGGCAGCTCGGATTCGACACGCCCTTCTACCCGAAGAGCTCGGCTATAACCAGCGCGTCTTTGACACCGTCAACCACGGGTCGCACTGGCAGCAGCTGAGCTGTGCCATTCAGGACGGCGTTCGCTGCCGCATCTCATATCGCTCGATGGACGATGCACGGCCACGCGAGCGTCTGGTCGACCCCTTGCGCATTACGGCAAACGGCGACCAAACATACCTGATTGCCTGGGACATCACAGTCGATGAGCAGCGCACCTATCGCATGGATAAAATCGAGGGACTCGCCTTGACGGAAGACTCCGTCGTGCCTCACACACCGGACGTCGCATCCCTCCACGATTCCCTTGCCCGGACGCAGCGCAGCGCAAAGCTCTTGATGCCATTCGATATGGCGGAGCATCTGGACTGGGCCGGCATCACCCTAATCGAGCGCGGCGGGGCAGACATGGCAACGGTAACTGTGCATTACGGCTCCGAGCGTTGGCTACTGAGCCAGGTAATCGCAGCGGGCGGAGCCATCCGCATCTTGGATGACCCCGCCCTGTCAAAGCGCCTGTGCGATATGGCAAAAACCCTCGTCTGTCCGCTTTAGCGCCGCCGCTCGTGGCGTGCGCGCCACAGTTGCAGATAGTGCCCGATCTGCGCCGATTCGATGCGCTGGTAGGAGCTCGTGGGCAGCGACGTTAAGAACTTCTTTCCGTAGCCCTTCGTCACCAGGCGCGGGTCGGCCAGAATCAGCACGCCGCAATCGGTCGACGAGCGGATAAGGCGGCCGGCCGCCTGCTTGACCTCGAGCACCGCCTCGGGCAGCGAATAGCGCGCCCAAGCGCGGTCTTCGCGCAGGTTGCGCTCGCACGAGAGCGGGTCCGTGGGACTCGAGAACGGCAGCTTGGGAATGATGACGCAGCGCAGCGTCTCGCCGCTGGCGTCGAACCCCTCCCAGAAGGCCTTAAGCGCAAAAAGCGATGAAGTCGGCTCGTTGATAAACCGATCGCGCAGGCGACGAGGAGATGAGTTGCGCTGCTGGCAGTTGAGCTCCAGACCCGCACGGGCCATCTTGGGCTCAACGCGGGCGTACAGGTCTTCCATGTCGCGCCGATTGGTGAACAGTGTGAGCACCGATCCGCCCATGGCAAGATGGGCGTCGACCAGCACGCGCTCGAGCGCCGTAAGATAGCTCTCGCGATCGCGCGGATCGGGGATATCGCCCGCAACGACTACAGCCATGTTCGAATCGAAGTCGTAGCTCGAGTCCAAGTGCAGCGATGAGGATGTTGAAGCGCCGATGCGATCGAGGCCGACCGCGTGGTTAAAGTGTTCGAAGCTTTTGGACACCGTCATGGTCGCCGAGGCAAAGATAGCCGTGTGAACCTCGGGCAGCCACTCGGTTGCCAAGGCCTCGCCAATGTCGATGCGCTCTGCGGTCATTGACTCTCCGCCGGCACGCAGCCTGCGATTGACCTGCAGCGAATACACGTAGTGTTCATCGGTGCCATCAATGATGAGTTTGAGGTTCTCGGCCAGCTCGTGCAGGCGGCGCGAGATATCACCCAGGTCGACAACAACCTCGGGCTTGTCGGCGGCGACGGCTTGCACCAGCGCGTCGACGCTCTTGTCAGCCTGTTCCAATACGTCGATGGCAGCGTAGGCCGACTGTAAGAAATCATGCCAGTCGTCAGATTCGCGCAGCTCGGGGCCAATCCATAGATTGGCATTGTCATAACCCCCACGGGCACGGCGGCCGAGCTCGCGAACGCCATCGAACACGTCGGCGATTGCCATGCTCGCGCGCGCAACCGTCGACGTCGCCTTGGCAGTAAGGCCCAGATAGAGCGTAGAGCCCTCGGAGGTTGCCAAATCACGGGAGACCTGGCTTAGCGCACCGGTGCTCGAGCCACCCAGGCGCTCAAACAGAACGCGTGATTCGTCCGCCGACACCACGCGCGCCCACTGACGGCGCGCCTCGCGCTCGATGGAATGGGCCTCGTCGATTACCCAATGACGAATCGGAGGTAAAATCCTGCCCTCGGCCGCGACATTGCGGAACAGCAGGGAATGGTTGGTGACCACCACGTCGGCATGCGCTGCACGACGGCGAGCGCCGTGGACCAAACATTTATCAGGGAAAAACGGGCAGAGGCGACGAGCACACTCGCGCGAGGCCGTCGTAAAGTCGGGGCGGTTGACGCTGCGCCACCGAATGCCGAGCGAGTCAAGGTCGCCATCGGCTGATTGGCAGACGTACGCCATAATGACCGCGACCGCCGTGAGCGTGTCCGCCGGATCGCGCTTGGTGGTAATCTCGACCTGGCCGCGGCTCATGCGCTCAAGCTTGCGCAGGCATGGATAGTGGTCATACCCCTTGAGAGCGCAAAATGACAGACCACCGTCCAGTTGCTCGGCAAGTTTTGGCAGCTCATGGTACATGAGCTGGTCGGCAAGATTGTTCGATTTGGTCGCAATACCAACCGTGATGTTGTTACGGCGCGCTGCCTCGGCAAAAGGCACCAGATAGGCCATCGATTTGCCGACGCCCGTGCCCGCCTCAATTACACGATGAGTGCCCGTGACCAGCGCATCGCGGACCTCGAGCGCCATCGCGATCTGCTCATCACGCGGCTCGTAGGTGGGATACATGCGATTGACCAGGCCACCTAGCGCATAGTCTGCCTCAATCTCCTCACGACTCGGCATCTTGAGGACCGGCAGTTCGTCGGCGTCCACCCGATCGTCGGCGCGATCGGCCTTGAGAACGTCAGCACGAGCGGCGCTGAGAGAGAAGATAGAACCAGGGTTCTGCCCTGCCAAGAATGAGAAGATAGGACGATAGGACCAAGGCACATCCGGATGCATGTCGGCTAGGCGCGCCATGAGGCCCTGAGGCAAGTCGGTAAGCGCCACGAGCAACACGCGCCATACGCCACACAGGGCGTCGACGTCGGCATTGGCACGGTGTGATACCGAGTCACAGCCAAACAGATCGGCCATAAAAGACAACTTGTGCGATGCCAGGCGCGGAAGCGCGATGCGCGACAGCGCCAGCGAATCGATCCAGATATCGCTCACGTTGACGCCGCCTTTGACCGACTCGATAAACGAGCGGTCGAACGTGGCGTTATGTGCGATTACCGGGCAACCACCGACAAAATCGGCGAGAGCGGCTACGGCCTCAACGGCCGACGGGGCATCTGCCACATCGGCATTTGCAATGCTCGTGAGCTCGGTGATCTCGGCGGGAATCAGCTGCTTGGGATGCACGAAGGTATCGAAGCGGTCGACGACCTCGCGGCCCGAAAGACGGGCCGCCGAGATCTCGATCAGCTCATTGTCCTGCACCGAAAGACCTGTGGTCTCGGTATCGAGGACAATCACATCTTCCTCGATAAGGCCGAAGGACTGCGTTTTGGCGCGTTCGGCAAGCGTGGCATAGGAGTCGATGACAAACTGCGGCGTTCCTGACGAAACCGCGTCCTCGATTAGCATGCAATGCCCGCTCGACGAAGGCCCATACGAATCAGGCTGTCACAGACCTGCGGGAACGTCATGTCGTCGGTGTGGCGGATCTCGTCCGGATACAGCGACGTATCGGTCATGCCGGGAATGGTATTGGTCTCGAGGATAACGGGGCCGTCCTCACTCACGATAAAGTCGCTGCGCGAGATACCCAGGCAACCGAGGGCCTTGTGAGCAGCACAGGCAAGCTCCTGGGCACGAGCGTAATTCTCGGGTGAAATCTGCGCCGGAATGCGATGGATGTCCGTAGGGTCGACATACTTCACGTCCAGATCGTAGAACTCGCAGTCCTCGGGCTTACGAATCTCGACAATCGGCAGAGCGCGCACGTCATCTTCGCCGTATACGCCGACGGTGATCTCGGTACCCTCGATGCACTTCTCGACCAGCACTTTGTCGCCGTACTCAAACGCCTTGGCGATTGCCGCGGGCAGCTCGGAGGGCTCATGGACCAGGGAAATGCCATAGCTGGAACCGTTGACGGCCGGCTTCACAAAGCAGCGCTCGCCACAAACCTCGACGATATGATCGATATCGACTTCATCGCCCACCTCGAGCGCAAGGCCGGGGGCAATGGGAATGCCCGCCTTGGCGTACAGGAGCTTAGAGACCTCCTTGTCGGCACCGCAGGCGCTGGCAAGCACGCCCGAAGCCGTGTAGGGGATACCCAGGGTCTCCATGGCGCCTTGCATGGCGCCATCCTCGCCGCCGGCACCGTGCATGGCGATAAACGCCACGTCAAAGCCGCCGGTCGCCATGGTTACCATAAAATCATCGGCAGCCGTGTCGAGCAGCTCCACCGAAGTGTAGCCGGCCTCCTTCAAGGCAACCACGACGTTCTTTCCCGAATTGAGCGAGATCTCGCGCTCAGCGGAATGACCGCCCGCCAAGACCGCTACGTGCATGTTCTCTAGGCTTTTACCCGGCATGGGCAGACTCCTCCTCTATAATTTCTGCAGCTGATACCATATTGTAGCGATACCCTCTACGTTTCCCCAAAATCGAAAGGCTTCCATGAATCCCAGGACTAAATCTCAGGACATTCGCGACTTGAGCCAAAACGATATTCGCGAGCTCGTGGCCGAGCTTGGCCAGCCCGCCTTCCGCGCGAAGCAGCTCATCGAATGGGTCTTTGAGAAGAACGTTTGTTCGTTTGACGATATGACCAACCTTCCCAAGGCTTTCCGCGAGCAGCTTAAAGAGGCTTTTGCCTTTGACACGCCGACTGAACTCACCAAGCAGGTTTCCAAAGATGGCTCTCGCAAGTATCTGCTCGAGTACCACGACGGCGTTTCCGTCGAGACCGTCGGCATGCCCCGTCGTAACAAGCTTTCCGCCTGCGTTTCCACCCAGGCAGGCTGTGGCATGGGCTGTGCCTTTTGCGCTACCGGTCTCAACGGCCTCAAGCGCTCTCTGACCGCTCAAGAGATCGTCGACCAGGTACTTCATGTATCCAACGACTTTGGCGAGCGCGCCACGAGCGTTGTCTTCATGGGCCAGGGCGAGCCGTTTGCCAACTACGACGAGGTTCTCAAGGCGCTGCGAATCCTCAACGACCCCGATGGCATCGGTATCGGCGCTCGTCACCTCACCGTCTCTACCAGCGGCGTTATTCCCGGTATTCGCAAATTTGCCGACATCCCCGAGCAGTTCACGCTTGCCGTTTCCCTGCATTCCGCCATTCAGTCGACGCGCAATAAGCTCATGCCCGGTGTTAAGAAGTACACGCTGCTTCGCCTTCACGAGGCGCTTCAACTCTACACCGAGAAGACTGGCCGCCGCCCGACCTATGAGTATGCCATGATCGAAGGCGTTAACGATACGAATTCCGAGATGCAGGCGCTCTGCGACTTCTGCGAGGGAACGCTATGCCACGTTAACCTCATTCAGCTTAACGACATCGAGGGTAGCCCGCTCAAGCCGTCGCCGATTCATAAGGTTGAGGATCTTCAGCGTCGCCTTGAGTCCCGTGGCATCGAGACAACGATTCGTAACTCCCGTGGTAACGATATTGACGCCGCTTGCGGACAGCTGAAGCAGCGCTTCAAAGTTCAGAAGAACGCATAGGGGAGTCGCACCCCAAAACGTTTCATGTGAAACATCGAACGACCCCGGTTGCAGGATATGCAACCGGGGTCGTTTCATTTATTGACCTGAATTTTGAATCAGCTGCTACTGGTCCCATTTTTACGGCCAAAATAAGGGGTCCTTGTCTCGTGAATCAGACAAGGACCCATCACAATATGCTAAGTAATTGTTAGGTACCTAATAGCCTACATTTTCCCATTGGTTGCTGACCCAACCCTGATTAATCTTGGGATTCTTCGTTACCTGAGCAGTACGCATTGCAACATCTTCTGTCATAACATCCATTTTCTTCTTGGATGTATCGACAATATCTTGCGCACTACGAAGCAAACGACCTCGAAGTTCATCGTCTGTCGCGATCTTATAGCCAGCAAAGGCACCAGCCGCGACAGTCGTCGCCAATGCAATCGCAGTTAAAATTCTATTCCTCATCTTGGCCTCCTTGATCAAACTGAATCATTTCGCCAAGAATACGAGAGAGCTCTTCCTCGTCTTTAAACTCAATCTCAATCTTATTCTTTCCACGCGAGCTCTTCACACGCACGTTGGTATTAAAAACCTGACGAAGCACGCGGGCCGCCTTTTTAAAAGACTGAGGGGTTGCAGGCCTCGGCGTCTTAGGTGTCTCTCCGGCAGAAAACAACGGAGCAAGATTTTCTGTCGCTCTTACGGAAAGGCCCTCTGCAACAACCTTCTCTGCAAGTCGAATTCGAGCATCCTCATAGGGAACTGCAAGAATCGCGCGTGCATGACCAGCAGTAAGTTTATCCTCAAAAATCATCTGTTGAACTACTTCGGGGAGATCGAGAAGACGCAGCGAGTTTGTAATTGCAGAGCGTGACTTGCTTACTGCCTTCGACAATGCCTCCTGGGTCATACCGCTGGCATCGATGAGCTGTCGATAGCCCTTAGCCTCTTCGACGGGATTCAGATCTGAACGTTGAAGGTTTTCGATAAGAGCAAGAGCCAGCATCTCTTCATCGTTAACATCTTTAATGATGACAGGCAGTTCCTCAAGACCAGCAAGCTTTGAAGCTTGGTAACGACGCTCACCAGCAATGATCTCATAGCCGTTTCCATGCTTGCGAACCAAAAGCGGCTGCAAAACGCCATGTTTTTGGATTGACTCGCTCAACTCGCGAAGTTCAGTTTCGTTAAAGTGAATTCGCGGCTGATTAGGGTTGGGAACGATATCCTCAATAGGTAGTTTTGTTTCAGATGCGGCATTCGAAGCCGACGCAGCCGAACCGCCGGTCTCATACTCGGCCTCTGAGACCAAGGCATTGAGTCCACGTCCCAATCCGCCACGTTTCTTTACACTAGGCACGCTTGATCACCTCTTTTGCAAGGTTCATATATGCTTTTGCACCCTTATTTTGAGGTGCATAGGTAATTACCGGTTCTCCAAAAGACGGAGCTTCGGAGATTTTAACCGTACGGGGGATTAGCGTCTTAAACGCCTTATCACCAAAGTACGATTGAACCTCCTCAACAACCTGATTCGATAGTGAAGTACGCGAGTCATACATGGTCATAAGCACACCATAGGTGTCTAAGCCCTTGTTCAGCCGTGATTTGACCATCTTCATTGACTCAAGCAGCTTCGTAACGCCCTCGAGTGCGTAATATTCGCACTGGATCGGAATCAAAACGCTGTCTGCTGCGGTCAAAGCGTTGATAGTAAGCAGGCCGAGCGAAGGAGGACAGTCAATGAAAATAAAGTCAAACTCGTCCTGAATCGGCTCAAGCAAATCTTTGAGGCGGGTTTCACGAGCAATTGCGCTTACGAGCTCAATTTCCGCGCCTGCAAGTTGAATTGTAGCCGGAATAACGAATACCTTTTTACAATTTGTATCAAGAACAAGCGATTCTGCCGGTACATCATTCAACAATGCATCATAGATG
This sequence comes from Collinsella aerofaciens, assembly GCF_015558785.1. Taxonomy (GTDB): domain Bacteria; phylum Actinomycetota; class Coriobacteriia; order Coriobacteriales; family Coriobacteriaceae; genus Collinsella; species Collinsella aerofaciens_P. Next base: position 161,879 of record NZ_JADMOP010000003.1, on the reverse strand, counting down.
CAGTGATCAAGGTCTTCTTTTTCAATTCCGAATCCACTGGTGCTGTTTCCCTGCGGATCAAAATCGACAATCAGTGTCTTACGACCCTGCTCACCCAGTGCTGCTGCAAGGTTTACAGCCGTCGTTGACTTACCGACGCCGCCTTTTTGATTGATGATTGCAATGATACGCGTGTCTTTTGCGCTCTTAGAACGCTTAACGTCGCGAAATCCCACGGTCCCTCCTGGTGTGTATTAAAGCTGTCAAACGGAGGATGTTTCACGTGAAACATTCCGAATCGATATCAACCGCCATGTTTCACGTGAAACACTGCAAGTTGTTAGTATCCATTATGTTTCACGTGAAACATCTAGGCAAGCGGATTCTTCTTTGCCACGCCATTTGCACGAGGCAATGAGACGGATGCTGGATGACTCTTCTTAAGAACAATGAACTCCCTGTGACCCAAGCCTTCAGGCAAATCAATTGCGTCATTCAGAAGCAAAGTGAAGCCACAAATCTTAGCTGCTGACATGCCGGAAGCAAGCTCCTCATCCGAAGGATTGCCCTTGGTTATAACAAATAGCCCTCCATCCTTCAGATACGGAGCCGCATACTCAACAAGAATCGGTAGAGGGGCCAGTGCGCGGGCGGTTACAACAGAGAACTGCTTCTTATGGCTTCGAGCATATTCTTCAAGACGATCATGAACCGCATGAGCATGTTTCAATCCAAGAGCATGGACAAAGGAATTAACCGCATCAACCTTCTTGCCAACAGAGTCAATATAAGTAGCTTTACGATGCGTGGTTATGGTTAATGGAATACCAGGGAAGCCCGCACCTGTTCCCATATCGAGCAAAGCTCCCTCAGGAGCCTTGTTGATATAGGGGAGCAAAACAAGTGAGTCGAGAATATGAAGTACTGCAGCATCTTCTACGTTAAGAATACGGGTGAGATTGGTTGTCTTATTTGTTTCTAGAACCAAATCCAAATGCTGAATACATTTCCTCAGCTCAACATCAGTTACGCTCAAGGAATACTCTTTGCAATAGGAAGTTAGACGACTCAACATCTCGTCAGCCTGCTGATCAGTAAGTACTAACAACGAAAGCTCCTTTCTGACAAAAATCAGTGTATCGAGAACTTTTGACAAAAAAAGGGGACGTGGAAACCACGTCCCCTTAGCATAAGCTCGAGTAGATTATCGAGCAACAATCACCACATGGCGATCAGGGTCAGAACCCTCAGAATGAGTATCGACTGCATCGTTGCCACGAAGTGCAATGTGAACCAGTCGGCGCTCGTAGGCATTCATGGGCGGAAGCGAAACACTCTTATGAGTGCGGATGGCACGCTCGGCAGCAGACTGAGCCATGGAGGCGACCTTATCCTGACGGCGACTCTTGTATCCCTCGACGTCCACTACAACCGGATACCTAAAGCCAAGCTTGCGGCTCACCAGCAAAGAGAACATAACCTGAAGAGCATCAAGAGTGCGACCATGACGGCCAATGAGAACAGCAAGGTCGGGAGCCGTTACATCCAAAATCAGCTCACCCTCGTCGCCCTCATACTCATCGATAGGAGAGTTGGCGGCATCGAAGTGCGAAAGGATGGAACGCAGGATGGAAATCGCAACATCTGCAATGGTGTCGAGCTCCTCATCGGTCAGCTCTTCACCAGCCTTGTAGCGCTGTGCAATCTCGGGATAATCGCCCGCGACCTGCGGGGCAACCTCCTCAAGCATATCCTCGATGATCTCTTCAGACATAACGTACTCCAAAAGTTAGGTACCTAAATAAGATTGATATCCCACTACTTCTTCTTGTGCGGGCGCGGCTTCTTCTCGCGACGAGTGACCTCAACCTGCAGCGGAGCGTTCTTAAGACGCTCCTCCTCATCGGCCTTCGCCTTGTCGATGACCTTCTGCGTCACAAAAATCTGCTGGATAACCTGCCAGGCAGAAGACACATCGTAGTACAGCAGAACGCCGACGGGCAGGCTCCAGCCCATCCAAAGCATCATGACGGTCATGACAACGGCCATCATACGCATGCTCTGGGCCTGCTGACCGGTCTGATTGCGGGACATATACAGCTGCGGAATCAGGGTCAGGACAGCGAAGAGAATCAGGCAAACCAGCGCAGGCAACGCAACCATAAAGCCATCGGCAAAGGAAGCGCTCGGCGTGGTGGTCAGGTCGGGCAGGATGTTGAAGAACGAGAACGTGCCCTCGTTAAAGTACTGCGGCAGGTTGCGCAGAAGCGTGAACAGGGCGATAAGGACGGGCATCTGAATCAGAAGCGGCAGGCAGCCGGCCAGCGGATTGAACTTGTTCTCGCTGTAGAACTTCTGCATCTCCTCGGCCTGACGCTGAGGATCGTCGGCGTAGCGCTCCTGGATTTCGAGCATCTTGGGCTGCAGCACCTGCATGCGAGCCGTCGACTTTGTCGACTTGAGCATGAGCGGCGTCAGCAGCAGACGGATGATGACCACCAGGATGATGATGGACAGGCCCCAGTCGACCGCAAAGGTCTGGATGAGCTTGAGCAGCTCGAAAAGGATGTTAACGATCCAATCCCACATGTAAGTTTTCCTCCGATAGCGAGTGCCCGCTAAGGCACAGGGTCATAACCGCCGACGTGCAGGGGATTGCAGCGAGCGATGCGCCTCACGGCAAGCCAGCAGCCTCTCAAAAAGCCGTACTTCTCAATCGCCTGGATGGCGTATTGCGAGCACGTTGGGTAATAAATGCACGCGTCAGGCAATAAGGGCGAAATAACCTGTTGATATATGCGAATAGGAGCGATGGCAACACGTCGCAAAACGTGATTGCTCATCGCTCCTCCCCGGCAACGCCGGCGCGCTTCATAAGCGAACGCAACGCCTTGTCCATCTCCTGCGGCGAGGAAACCCTCGTCTTGGGAGTTGCGAACAAGATGATGTCATAACCCGCAACGGGAAATCCGCAGCTGCGGGCGGCCTCGCGCATCACACGCTTAGATCGGTTGCGCACGACGGCACAACCGAGTCGCTTAGCACCAACGAAGGCGACCCTTCCGGAGTCGCCTTCGCCAACCGATTCACATATGGTCATTCGAATCAGAGGGTGATTGAAACGACGCCCCTGACTGAACACATGCTCGAAATCTTGCCGAGACTTAATAGTCTTCATGCGAGATGTGTGTATCGCTGCTAGACAGTGAGACGCTTGCGGCCCTTGGCGCGACGACGGGCGAGCACGGCACGACCACCCTTAGTGGCCATACGGGCACGGAAGCCATGGGTCTTGGCACGCTTACGCTTATTAGGCTGATACGTACGCTTCATCTTAAGTTCCTCCTGCTGCATTTCGAGTGTCCGCGGGGGCGCGGACGCAGATATAGACACGTGAGCTTGAAAATTGTAGGGAAATCAATGTTCAAATGTCAAGAAATCAAAGGTAAAAGGTTGCGCAGTTCACACGGTTCCCCCATAAGCCGAGCTCGATTTAGCGGTGTATGGCAACTTTTCACGATATTTCATCGAGTTTTCAACAGGTCATGTTAGCAATGTTGAGAACTTTTCGCCCGTTTTCCAAAGTTTTCAACAGGTTTTGAAAAGTTGTCGAAAGATGAGAAGCATTGCACAGTGAGCTACTATTTGTTCGAAACCTTATGAAAGATTGCGAGCGGCATGTCTGACGACTTTTACACCATGGTCGATTCCGGAGACCCGGCACCCGACAACGAGCACATCACCGGCGTGCGCGAAGAGCGTGACGAAGGTGAACAGACGACAACGCAGGCGCCAAAAGCCATGTACGCCGCGCGCATCGCCGTCTATGACGACATGTTGTCGACACCGCGTGTGATCGTCATTGATCCGCAAGATGTCCGCACGTATTTGGAAGAGACGACCAACACCGTCTACCAGTGCATGAAAGAACAAGGCGGCCATATCTCGCTCATGGTCATCCGCGAGATTGTCGAAAACTTTATCCACGCGCACTTTGCCGAGCCCATCATCTCGATTCTGGACGGCGGAGACACCATCCGCTTTGCTGACCAAGGACCCGGCATCGACGACAAGGAACGTGCTTTCGACTTTGGCGTTACCAGCGCAAACAGCAAGATGAAGCGCTATATCCGTGGAACCGGAGCAGGGTTTCCCATGGTGCAGGAGTATTTGGAAAACGCCGGCGGTGCCGTATCCATCGAGGACAACATGGGCAACGGCACCGTGGTTACGGTAAGCCTGAACCCTAAACGCGTGCAGGAAATCGAGCGTGCCGGCGGACGCGGTGCTGCCGTGCGGCCCGAGACGGAGCAGCCCACATATCCCCTGCCGGGAGCTTTTGCGCAGCAGCCCATGGCAACGCAGCAGATGCAGCCCCCCGTGGGGCAGATGCGGCAGTCCGGAATGCTTCCCACACAAGAGCCCCAGGCGGCATCGATGTCGATGCCGCCAAGCATGCCAGAGGCCATGCCGCTGGCGGATCAGGATACAGCAGCAATGCAGCAGGCGACGGGGGCACTGGGTGGCCAGCAAATGGGCCATCAGCCGTACCAACAGGGATATCCATATCAGCAGATGCCTCCACTGGGGTATGGCCAGCAGTTCCCGCAGCAGTACCAGCAGGGATATCAGCAGCCATACCAGCAGATGCCGCAGCAGCAGTACAACCCCTGGGTCCAGCAGATGCCTCCGCAGCCTTACCAACAGTGGCCTCAAAGTTTTCAACAGCAAATGCCGCCGATACAGAGTTCTCAACAACCAGCAGCTCAAATGATGTATCCTAATGCAGCAAATCAGTATGCGCAGCCACAACCGGACGTGTTCGTAAGCGATCGCGGCAACGCCGCGCTGGGCTATCTAGCGCAAAATCAAGCGTGCGGCGCAACCGATCTGGCGAGGTCGTTTGGAAACTCGGCCCCCACTTGGTCACGCACGCTCAATGACTTGGCGCAGGCCGGCTTGGTCATCAAGCATGGCCAGAAATACCATCTGACCGAACTCGGCGCCGCTCGCGTGCGAGCTCAGAGCTAAAGAACGGGAGAGACAGTGGACGAGGAAGCAAGCATCATCCTGGGGGATGCTATCGCCTTTTGCCAGCGCGACGGCCAAGATGCACGCCTCATCAACATGCTGGGGCAATCGCGCGCCATAAGCCTGACCGAAGATACGCTCACGATCGAGGCCCCCTCGCGCTTTGCCATCGCGCAGCTCAAAAAGCATCAGTCGACTATTGAGGCCTATCTGGAAGAAATCGCCTTTGCACCGATTGCGCTCGACATCGTGGCACCGCAAGGCGCCGCGACGGAATCCGCTGCCGCGACGGCGCCCGCCACGGCTCTCGCTGCTTCCCCGGCGGTGCCGGCCTCCGCAGGCGACGTGCCGACAATCGAGCACCAGCACAGCGATGTTTCCCGTGAAACCATGGCACCGTTGCCGACCGCGGCGGCGACGTCAACGAACGCACCCGTCACGCACATGCCCATCGCTCACGACGCGGCGGCGGGCGCGGATTCGGGCATTGCAATCAAGAACACGCTCTCGGCCGATGATTTTCGTCGCATGATGAACCAGATGAAGGGCGGAGCGCCGACTAAATCCACGCAAGCTGCGACCCCCGCTTCACCCATGCCAGCACCGACCGCGCCGGCCGAGCAGAATACGGATGGAGCCCCGCTCGCCGCGAACTCAAAATTTACCTTTGAGAACTTTGTCTACGGCCCAGAGAACAGCCATGCCTATCGCTCGGCACTCAAGTTTGCCGCCCTCGCGGACGAGCGCGGCACGTGCACATCACTGTTCATCTACGGCAAATCGGGCCTGGGCAAGACGCACCTGCTGCTTGCCATCAAAAACGAGCTCGCCGAAAAGTCGCCCGAGATCAAGGTCAAGTATGCCAACTCCCAGGCATATCTGGACGACCTGATGACCGAGTTCGACCGCCAAAAGAAGAGCAACGCCCCCATTATGCAGGCGTACCACGGCGTGGATGTGCTCATCATCGATGACATCCAGAACATCATCGGCAAGCGCGCGAGCGTGGACTACTTTTTCCAGCTCATGGACGAGTTCATCCGCAACAACAAGAAGGTCGTCATCGCGGCAGACCGCGCCCCCAAGGACCTGAGCATGGACGAGCGTCTGACCAGCCGCTTCAACGCCGGCATGCTCTGCCTGGTCGCAGAGCCCAGCTACGAGATGAAATACAAGATCTTGCAGCGCTATTACGAGAACACCATCGTCGCCGCTCCCGAGGCAGGCGACGACTCGCTGCTGGCGGCCTATGGGGGCGACGGCGGGCACCTGACCGACGAGCACTTTAAACACATGGCCGAGGTCTCGGGCACCAACATCCGCGAACTCGAGAGCTTTTGCGAGCGCTGCGCCGGCGAGGCGGGCGACCGCGAGCGCGAGGGCAGGGAGCTCACCTTTGACGATATCGACGCCATCGCCAGCCAGTACTTCGACACATCGGCCAAAAAGATCAACGTCCAGACGGTTCAGTCCGTCATCGAAGAGCAGTACGGCGTGACGCACGAGGAGCTCATCGGCCCGCGTCGCAACGCCAATATCGCCAAAGCACGCCATATCGCCATCTACCTGGCCATCGAGATGTGCGAGATGACGACCACGGCGGTGGGCGCCGAATTTGGCAACCGCAACCACTCGACCGTCAGCACGAGCTACAAAAAGGTCCAGAAGATGATCCAGGAAGACCGCACCGTCACCGAAGACCTCAAGTCGCTGCGCGATAAAATTACACTGCGCTCGTAGGGAAATAGAGACACCTGTTGAAAACTTGTCGAAACCACGGGCATAAGGTGTTTAAAACCCAACCCGCGGTGATGAAAAGTTTTGCGCAGGTTTTGAACGTGGAAAACCACCCTTGTTGCACACAGGCTGCTGTCGATTCTCTTTCTGGGTCTGACCTGCGTCTTTGGGAGTAATCAACAGTTTCGTCAGTGCTATTACTATTATTAAGATATTTATATCTATAGAAAGGTATTAAAAGATGAAGTTCACCGTCAGCCAGAGCTCGCTTACACAAGCCATCGGCGTCGTTATGAAGGGTGTCGCTTCGGCATCCACCCTCCCCATCCTGTCGGGCGTGCTCGTCAAGGCGCAAGACGGCATCTTGGAATTCCAGACCTCTAACTACACCATCTCGATCCGTCATCGCATTGCGGCGCATGTCGAAGAAGAGGGCGAGATGGTCATCCCCTGTAAGATGCTCTCCAATATCACCAAGACCCTCCCCGATGCCCCGGTCGCCTTTGAGCTGTCCGAGCGCCAGGTGTTGATTAGTTGCGAGAAGAGCTCATTCCGCCTGAACACGCTCGATGCCAATGACTTCCCCGAGTTTCCGGCCTATGCCATCGAGAGTGCCGTGGAGCTGCCGACCGATATCTTGTCCGAAATGGTCGGCCGCGTGTGGCGCGTCACCTCGACCGACAAGGCCCGCCCCATCCTGGGCGGCGTGCACATGAAGGTCGAGAACAACACCGTGCGCCTGGTGGCGACCGATTCCTTCCGCTTGGCCGTGTGCGATACGCAGGTCGAGACCTCGACCCTCGAGGGCTCCTTTGAGCTTAACGTTCCGGCCGACGCCTTTAACGACGCGCTGAACATCATGGCCAGCCAGGCGACCATCATGATCGGAGCTACCGACACCCAGGTCGTCTTTGAGGCCGGCAACACCACCTACGTGTCGCGCCGCATCGAGGGCGTGTACCCCAACTACAAGCAGCTCATCCCCGATTCGTGCGTGACGAGCGTCAAGATCGACGTCGCCGCCTTTAACGCCGCCCTCAAGCGCGTGGCCGTTATCGCGAGCGCCAACCCCGCCGTCAAGTTCGAGATCGATGTCGAGAACGGGCAGATGGGCCTGTCCTCCATTTCCAATGACCAGGACCTTGCGCAGGAGACGATCGATGTCGAGGCCGAGGGCGAGTCGGGCACCATCGCCTTCAACTACCACTACATCTTCGGCTGCCTCAATGCCCTGTCCAAGGAGAAGGAGATCACGCTGGAGCTCAAGAGCTACTCGCAGGCGGGCATCTTCAAGTCCTACGACAAGATCAACTACCTGTACCTGGTCATGCCGGTCCGCATCTAGCAACCGCCCCATGACCATGTTCGCCCGCGATCTTTCCGTCGCGCACTACCGCAGCTTCGATAGCTATCGCCTTGCCCTGGACGAGGGCGTGACGATACTTGCGGGACCCAACGCAGCGGGAAAGACCAATCTCATAGAGGCGCTGCAGCTGCTGACGAGCGGCGCCTCGTTTAGGCATCCGACCGCAGCCGAGCTCGTCCATGACGGCGTGGGCTCGTGCAAGGTCGAGCTGAGGCTCGAGGGCGACGGCCGCGTGCTTGATATGGGATTGAGCGTGGGGGACGGTAAGCGCTCGTTTAGCCGCAACGGCAAGAGATGTTCTGCCGCCGGTGTGCGCGGGGTTCTGCCGAGCGTGCTGTTTTGCCCCGACCATCTGGACATGGTTAAGCGAGGCGCCAGTGTGCGCCGCGCCGCCCTCGATGACTTTGGCATGCAACTGAGCGCACGCTATGCCGATCTTGCGAATACCTATGGACGCTGCGTGACCCAGCGTAACGCCCTGCTCAAGGAGACCTGGTGCTGTCGCGAGATGCTCGGCGCGTGGAACGATTCGATTGCCCGCGCGGGCTCGGCCCTGCTTGTGCACCGGTTGGCCCTGCTCGACCGGCTGGCGGGCCATGTGCACACTGCCTACGGGCAAGTGGCATCCGGTGAGGCTGCCAACGTGACCTATACGTCCACGCTGGGGGATTTGCCCCAGGTCGATGATCGCGAAGAGCTGAAGGGCTGGGCGTACGAGCGCATGCTGACTGCCCTTGATGAGCACGCCGACGAGGAAATTCGCCGCGGCGTGACGTTGGTGGGACCGCATCGCGACGAGATTGAGTTTACCGTGGCGGGTCGCTCCGCCCGTTCATTTGCCAGCCAAGGTCAGCAGCGAACGTTGGTTCTGGCCTGGAAGGTGGCGGAGGTGGCCGTGGCTCGCGATGTCCTGGGCACCGCTCCGTTGCTGCTTTTGGATGACGTGATGAGCGAACTCGACGGCGAGCGCCGCGGTGCTTTTCTGCGGTTGATCGGCGATGATATCCAGACGGTCATAACCACGACCAACCTGGGGTATTTTACCGATGACCTGCTTGATCGAGCCAAGGTGGTGAGCATGGGTGAGACGTGCTAATTACGAGCGCGAGAGCGAAACGGTCGCCTTCAGTGGATTTTTGAACGCAGAGCGTCAGCGCATCCTGGCGGCCGCGACGCCTGAGCGCCGCGCGCAGATGGAGGCTGCAGAGGAATCTCGTGCGGTCTATCGCGCCTGGAATGCGGTGTGCTCGGGCACGCGCGAGGGGCGGCATGTGACGGGCCTGCGCTACCTGCCCGAGTCCAATGAGCTGCTGGTATATCTCGATTCGCCCTCGTGGACGCAGGAAATGACGCTGTTGCGCGAGATCATCCGCGCGCGCATGGAGCGCGCCGGTGCACATGTGGATGGCCTGGTGTTCAAAACCACCGCGCCCGGTCACACGCCGCCCGCCGCCAAGGAGCGCCTGCGTCCGGCGACGACCGAGCGCCCGCCGGCTCCGCACGCCGACCTCAGTGAGGCCGAGCGCACCGAGATTGAGCGCCAAGTGGCGCCCGTCGAAGACCAAAAACTGCGCGAGGCCCTCGAGAACGCCATGAGAGCCAGCGCCGAGTGGGCCAAGGGCGTGCAAAGCAAAAAAGAGCCTTAAATCGCATCTGGTGGCCTTGTAGAGCCAAATACCCTCGTTCCCGAGGGTATTTTTTTACGATAAACTAGTAAGGCTGTACACATTTTCTTGACTGAAGGAGGACGTGTGGCAAACGAAAACGATTACGATGGCGGCGAGATTAAGATTCTCGAAGGTCTCGAGGCCGTTCGTAAGCGCCCGGGCATGTATATCGGCTCGACGAGCGCCAGCGGTCTGCATCACCTGGTGTGGGAGATCGTTGACAACTCCGTCGACGAGGCCATGGCCGGTTTCTGCACCGAGATCCAGGTGACGGTCCACGCCGACAACTCCATCACGGTCGTCGACAACGGGCGTGGCATCCCCGTCGACGAGCATCCTGTTAAAAAGATCCCGACGCTCGAGGTCGTCATGACGATCTTGCACGCCGGCGGTAAGTTCGATAACTCGGCCTATAAGGTCTCGGGCGGCCTGCACGGCGTTGGCATCTCCGTCGTCAACGCACTGTCCAAACGCGTGGTCGTTCAGGTTCGTCGCGACGGCAACACCTACGAGATGGAGTTCTCGCGCGGCAAGACCGTCAAGAAGATGGAGGTCGTGGGCACCTCGGATTCGACGGGCACCACCGTCACCTTCTGGCCCGACGACGAGATCTTCGAGACCTGCATTTACGATTTCGATACGCTGCACAACCGTCTGCAGGAGACGGCGTTCCTCAATAAGAACCTCAAAATCGTGCTGACTGACGAGCGCGAGTCTACTCCCCACGTGGAGGAGTTTTGCTACGAGGGCGGCATCATCGACTTCGTCAAGTTCCTTAACGAGGGCAAGGACGTCCCCGAGGCCTTTAAGGAGCCTATCTACATCGAGGGTAAATCGGACCCGGACGCACCTGTGGCCAAGATGGGCGAGGTTGAGGTTTCCCTGCAGTGGAATAGCGGCTACGGCGAGAACGTCATGTCGTTTGCCAACGACATCTACACCCCCGAGGGCGGCATGCACCTTGAGGGCTTCCGCACCGCGCTCACCCGCGTGATCAACGACTATGCGCGCAAGCAGAACCTGCTCAAGGAAAAAGACGCCAACCTGACCGGCGACGATGTGCGCGAGGGCCTTTCGGCCGTTATCTCGGTCAAGCTGCCCGATCCGCAGTTTGAGGGCCAGACCAAGGCAAAGCTCGGCAGCTCCTATATGCGCGCGCTGACGCTCAAGATTGTGACCGACGGCCTTGTCGATTACCTCGAGGAGCATCCCAAGCCCGCTCGCGAGATCGTCAAGAAGGCGCAACAGGCCTGCAAGGCGCGCAATGCCGCCCGCAAGGCGCGCGAGGCGACCCGCCGCAAGAGCCTGCTCGAGACGGCGTCCCTGCCCGGTAAGCTCGCTGACTGCTCGGTGCGCGATGCCGAGCTGACCGAGCTCTTCATCGTAGAGGGCGACTCGGCAGGCGGTTCGGCCAAGGACGGCCGTCGCCGAGACATCCAGGCGATTCTGCCCCTGCGCGGCAAGATTTTGAACGTCGAACGCGTTGGTGACCATCGCGCGTTCTCGAGTGACACCATCCAGTCGCTGATTACCGCGATCGGTTGCGGCGTCACGACGAGTGCCGGCGACGGCGGCGACTTCGATATCACCAAGGCGCGCTACCACAAGATCATCATCATGACCGATGCAGACGTCGACGGCGCGCATATCCGCATCCTGCTGCTGACGTTCTTCTACAAGTACATGCGTCCGCTGATCGATGCCGGCTACGTCTATGTTGCCTGCCCGCCCATCTTTGGCATTAAGGTGCGCAACAAGATCCACTACGTGTATCCCAACGGCCGCCAGCCCGAAGACGAGATCCTGCGCGATACCATCCAGAGTCTGGGCCTGAACCCCGATGATAACGACGAGGACGGCAAGGCCAAGGACGGCAAGATCACCAAAAAGCGCAAGGGCTATACCGTCCAGCGCTACAAGGGCCTGGGCGAGATGGACCCCAAACAGCTTGCCTCGACGACGATGGACCCAAAGACCCGCATTCTGCAGCGTGTGTCGATCGAGGACGCCGTGGTGGCGGACCGCGCCGTGCGCGAGCTGATGGGTTCCGAGGTCGGCTATCGCCGCGAGTACATCGAGAAGCATGCACATGACGCACGATTCTTAGACGCCTAATCCCTGCGGCTTTCCCAGCCACCGCACCTTCGCCCTCAATCGTCGGTCGCGTACCCAAGTACGCTTCCCTCCTCTTTCGGGCGAATCTGCGGCACCTGGAAAAGCCGTCTCCGTGGTTGGGAACTAATGGACCACGCAAACCATGAGGAGGTAACGTGGCAGACGATATCAACAATAACGAGGGTATGGACGAGGCCGGCGATGCCGGTATGCCCGATGATCTGAAGCGCCTGCTTGCCCGTGCTGAGCAGGGCGAGGACGGCGATCCGGACGCCTATAACCCCGATGCCGATGATGATGAGGAAGAGGACGACGACGGTGAGCTCGAGGAGAGCTTTGGCGAAGTCGATCGTGGCGCCTCGGCCGGCGAGGACATCAACGGCGGCCAGCTCCAGATTTCGGAGTTCGGTCGCGAGATGAAGCAGTCGTTCATCGAGTATTCGATGTCGGTTATCACAGCGCGTGCCCTGCCGGACGTGCGCGACGGCTTAAAGCCGGTACACCGCCGCATCCTGTACGCGATGAACGAGAGCGGCATCTACCCCAACCGCCCACACAAAAAGTCGGCCTGGACGGTCGGCGAAGTTATCGGTAAGTACCACCCGCACGGTGACTTTGCGGTCTACGAGGCCATGGTCCGCCTGGCGCAGTGGTTCTCCATGCGCACGCCGCTCATCGACGGTCACGGCAACTTCGGCAACATCGATGGCGACGGCGCGGCGGCCATGCGTTACACCGAGAGCCGCCTGGCCAAGCCCGCCATGGAACTGCTGCGTGACTTGCAGAAGGATACCGTCGACTGGCAGCCCAACTACGACGAATCGCTCGCCGAGCCCGTGGCACTGCCTGCGCGCTTCCCCAACCTGCTGGTCAACGGCAGCCAGGGCATCGCCGTCGGCATGGCCACCAACATCGCCCCGCATAACCTCACCGAGGCGATCGAGGCCACCTGCTACCTGATCGACAACCCCGACGCCACCGTCGACGAGCTCATGCAGATCATGCCCGGTCCGGACTTCCCCACCGGCGCCATCATCATGGGCAGCGCCGGCATTAAGCAGAGCTACGAGACCGGCCGCGGCTCCATTACCGTGCGTGCCAAGGCACATGTGGAGTCCACCAAGACCGGCCGCAGCCGCCTGGTCTTTACCGAGATTCCCTACATGGTCAACAAGGGCACCCTGCAGGAGAAGATCGCCCAACTCGTCAACGACAAGCGCATTGAGGGCATCTCGGATATGCGCGATGAGTCCAACCAGAAGGGCATCCGTCTGGTCATCGAGCTCAAGAAGGGCGTCATTCCGCAGGTCGTGCTCAACAACCTGTATAAGTACACCTCGCTGCAGACGACCTTTGGCGCCAACAACCTGGCACTCGTCAACGGCGTTCCCAAATGCCTGAGCCTGCGCGAGATGCTGCAGCACTACATCGACCACCAGGTCGACGTCGTCACCCGCCGCACCCGCTTCGACCTTAAGAAGGCCCAGGCCCGCGCGCATATCCTCGAGGGCTACCTGATGGCCCTTGACCATATCGACGAGGTCATCAGCATCATCCGCTCCTCGCAGACCGACTCCGAGGCCAGCAGCCGACTGATCGAACGCTTTGGCTTTACGCCCGAGCAGACCACGGCCATCCTCGAGATGAAGCTGCGCCGCCTGACCGGCCTGGAGCGCGACAAGATCCAAGAAGAGTTGGACGGCCTGCGCCGCGCCATCGCCTACTACGAGGACCTGCTGGCGCACGAGGAGAAGATTCTGGGCGTCATCAAGGAAGAGATGCGCGAGATCTCCAAGAAGTTTGGCGACAAGCGCCGTACCGAAATCAGCCAGGTTGAGAAGGACCTGGATGTCGAGGACCTCATCGCCGACGAGGATATGGTCGTGACCATCACCCACACCGGCTACGTTAAGCGTATCCCAGTGGCTGCCTACCGTGCCCAGAAGCGCGGTGGCAAGGGCGTGTCGGGCGTCAACCTCAAAGAGGACGACGTTATCGATGAGATGTTCATCGCGTCCACGCACGAGTACGTGCTGTTCTTCTCGAGCAAGGGCAAGGTCTATCGCCTGAAGGTGCACGAGCTGCCGGTGGGTACGCGCCAGGCGCGCGGTACCGCGATCGTCAACCTGCTGCCCTTCGAGGAAGGCGAGAAGATCGCGAGCGTCATCAGCTGCCGCGAGTTCCCGGCCGACGAGTACCTGATGTTTGCCACCAAGAGCGGCATGGTCAAAAAGACCGTGATGAGCGCATATGACCGCAGCCGTCGCGACGGCCTGATCGCTATCAACCTGCGTGACGACGACGCGCTGCTGAACGTGCGCCGCGTGCGCGAGGGCGACAAGATTATCCTGGCCACCACCGCGGGCAAGGCGATCATGTTCTCCGAGGAGCAGGTACGCGCTACCGGCCGCGATACCAGCGGCGTTCGCGGCATCGGTATGAAGGACGGCGTGAGCGTTCTGGGCATGGAAGTCACTAACGGCAACGGCGATCTGTTCGTCATCACCGAGCGCGGCTACGGCAAGCGCACGCCGGTTGCGGACTACCCGGAGCAGAATCGCGGCGGCCAGGGCGTCTACACCATCCAAATGACCGAGCGTAAGGGTAACCTCGCGGCCATGAAGACAGTGGGCCCGCAGCACGAGCTGTTCATCGTGACGGAGGGTGCGACGGTCATTCGCGTCAAGACCGACGAGATCAGCCAGACTGGCCGCGCCACCCAGGGAGTCAAGATGATGACCGTCGACGACAACGACCGCATCTGCGCCGTAGCCCGCATGACAGCCGCCAAAGAGAAGCCCGAAGGCGAAGCCACAGAAAACGGCTCCGCCCCCGAAGAAACCCCTGTCGATCTAGGCGACGGCAACGACATGCCGGAAGATCTCCTTGACGAGTAAGAGGCCCTAACTGTTAGAAAATATCAGACCCCATATATCGGCGGTCGGCGCACTGCGCGCCGACCGCTTTTTTGAAAACCTTTGAACCCCGCGTCGGCCCCGGCTGCCCGGCGGCATGCGAAGTCGATCGCGAGTTCCGCACGAGCCGGAGAGCACTTAATGTGCTCTCCGTGCGAGCAGGACTGTCCGAGCAGGCGACTTCGCATGCCGCCGGGCAGCCGGGGCCGACACCCCTCAAAGATTTTCAAAAAAGTTGTTGACGCGCGCGTAACGACTCGTCTAATATATCCCTTGCGCGATGGACCTGTAGCTCAGTTGGTTAGAGCGTCCGGCTGATAACCGGGAGGTCACAAGTTCGAATCTTGTCAGGTCCACCACTTTCTTTCGCAATAAACACCCCAGCGAGAGCCGAGTCGCCGCTGGGGTGTTTATTACTGTCTCCGTGGGGGTTTAGCTCAGCTGGGAGAGCGCGGGCTTTGCAAGCCTGAGGTCAGGGGTTCGATCCCCCTAACCTCCACCATGATGGACCTGTAGCTCAGTTGGTTAGAGCGTCCGGCTGATAACCGGGAGGTCACAAGTTCGAATCTTGTCAGGTCCACCATCAAAACTGTGAAGAGCCCTGGGGCGTTGCCTCGGGGCTTTTTTCTTGTCTGCGATAAATCTCATTTTGGTTTTGTGTGCTGTGCGAAAGATTGGGTAGTATAGCTATTCAATGCGGCGACCTTGCCGCGTGTTAACCGCTACGTACCGGAGGTGTTCCATGGTTCGTGTCGACATAGAGACCATCGTCATGGCCGCCGGTCCCGTGCCATCGCTTATCGTGCTTCGCGAGCGCTGCAGCAAATCGGACTCGCCCGCGCCACTGCGTTCCCTTTCCATTCAAACTGGTTCGTTTGAAGCTGCTGCCATTAGCCGTGGCATCGATAGCGGCCGCGCCGAGCGCCCAATCACGCACGACCTGCTGCTCGACACCGTCGACGCCTTGGGTGCCAAGCTCGAACGCGTCGAAATCGTCCGCGCCGAGCCGCCCGTGTTTTACGCGACGGTTGTCGTGTTGGCCGATGGCAACGAGCATAGGATCGATGCGCGTCCGAGCGACGCCATCGCCCTCGCCGTACGCAGCAATGCCCCCATGTTCGTTGAAGACGACATCATGAATCGCTTGGGCACCGTCTCGCCACACGCCGAGGAAGTCGACGACGAGCAAGAGTTCGAAAAGTTCGATGAGTTCGTCCATACGCTCTCCCCCGATGACTTCTAAATGCGGGGCGTCCAGGCTGCGGAGCGTTCGCTGATGGCCGGCGGTATGTCGGCTGAGGCGGCGACCATTGCGCGCGAGGCCCAGATGCGCTCGGAGGCTTCTGAGGCGGCTCGCATTGCCTATGTGACGCAGGCCCGCACGCTTCGCGAACGCCGCGGCTCGTTTATCAAGATGGTTGTCGTCTCCGCCCTTGTCGCGGCAATCTGTTCGCGCCTTCGTGGTACAGTTGGTGCGCTTGGGTTTTCGATCTCTACGGGCCTTATGATCTGGGGCGTGGTCGATGCGGTCATGCTGACCAGTCAGATCAAGGTGCTCGACAAGCGCGCGATGGATATGATGCGCGCCCGCGACGCTGCCGCTAAGATCGCTGCTGAGGCACAAGAACTGTAACGACGCCAGACTCGATGGGAAGGTCTAAAGATGGCACAGGATATGCAGGACGCCGGTAACGTCTCCGCCGAGCTCGACGCCATGGTGTGCGATCTGATCGGCGCGTTCTTGGACGACCTTGCCGCCGGTGAAAACCCTGGCGTGGTCGTGGCAATTGAGGACGCCGCTTCCAACCGTTATCTGGCGGCGCTCGACGAGGACGGCGAAGAGGCGTGCCTCGAGGCGGCCACCAACTTTATCTCCGAGCACAAGATGGGTCTTAAGGACGAGGGCCTGGGCCGTATCGCTCGCTATGCCATCGGCTACACCGGCTGCGTCGAGATTGACGGCGGCTATCACGATGCTCTGCTCGTGAGCTTCTTCGAAACCACGCTCGAGAGCGGTTTTTCGGCATATGTGCTGTATGAGGGCATGGGTGCCGGCGATGGTTTTATGTGGAGCGACCCTGAACCTGCAGGTGAGGAAACCCCTCTCATCTAAAATCGCTAAAATAAACGAGTTTTCGGTAAAAGGCTCAATATTCCCGCCGAGCGTTGCATTGCTGGGTGGGTCGCATACGCGTGCCGGTTGTATATAGATAGAAGATAGGGGAACTACATGCGCGTAGACAATCTGAGGAACATCGCCATCATCGCTCACGTCGACCACGGCAAGACGACGATGGTCGACAAGCTCCTGCGTGCCACGGACGCCTTCCGTGCCAACCAGCAGGTCGAGGACCGCGTCCTGGATTCCAACGACCAGGAGCGCGAGCGCGGCATTACGATTCTCGCCAAGAACATCTCTATCGAGTACAAGGACGTCAAGATCAACGTCATCGACACCCCGGGCCACGCCGACTTTGGCGGCGAGGTCGAGCGCGTGCTGCGTATGGCCGACGGCGCCCTGCTGCTGGTCGACGCCTTTGAGGGCCCCATGCCCCAGACCCGCTTCGTGCTGCGTCACGCTATCGACACCGGCCTTAAGATCATGATCGTCATCAACAAGATCGACCGTCCGGGCGCCAACCCCGAGAAGGCCTACAACGACTGCCTGGACCTCATGGCCGACCTGGGCGCCACCGACGACCAGCTTGAGTTCGCCATGGAGCACGTGGTCTACGCCAGCGCTATGAATGGCTTTGCCCGCCTTGATCCCAACGACGGCAACATGGACATGTATCCGCTGCTCGATATGATCATCGACGACATGCCCGCGCCCGAGGTTGACGAGAACGCCCCGCTGGCCATGCAGTGCGTGACCATCGACCACTCCAACTTCGTCGGCCGCATCGGTATCGGCCGCGTGTACTCTGGCGCCATCCACCAGGGCGACCAGATCCTGGTTGTCAAGAACGACGGCTCCAGCGCTACCGCCACCGTCAAGCAGCTCTTTACCTTCGACTACCTGGGCCGTACCGAGTGCCAGGAAGTCGGCGCCGGCGACATCGCCGCTGTCGTGGGTATCGACCGCACCGATATCGGCGATGTCTACACCGATCCCGAGAACCCTGTCGAGCTCGAGCCCATCGAGATCGACCCGCCGACCCTGTCCATCGTCTTTGAGGCTTCGACCTCCCCGCTTGTCGGCCGCGACGGCGACATCGTGGGCGCCCGTCAGCTCAAGGAGCGCCTGTTCAACGAGGCCGAGAACAACGTGACCATGAAGATCGAGGAACTCGAGGACAAGAGCGGCGTCGAGGTCTCGGGCCGCGGCATTCTGCACCTGTCCGTTCTGATGGAGTCCATGCGCCGCGAGGGCTTTGAGTTCCAGGTCGGCCGTCCCCGCGTTCTGTTTAAGAAGGACGAGAACGGCAACAAGATGGAGCCCGTCGAGCAGGCCGTCGTCGAGTGCCCGGACGAGTACTCGGGCAAGGTCGTTGAGGTCTTCGGCACCTCCGGCGGCATCATGACGAGCATGGATACCTCGGGCATCGTGACGCACCTCGAGTTTAAGATTCCGACCCGCGGCATCATGGGTCTTAAGAACCGCATCATGAACGTCACCCACGGCGAGGGCGTGTTCTACCACACCTTCCTGGAGTACGGCCCCTATGCCGGCGAGATCGGCAACCGCCAGAACGGCGCAATGATCTCTATGACCACCGAGAAGGCCGTTGCCTATGCCCTGGGTACGCTGCAGGAGCGCGGTCAGCTGTTTGTTGAGCCAGGCACCGAGTGCTACGAGGGCATGATCGTGGGCGAGCGCAGCAAGGCTGGCGACATGGTCGTCAATATCGCCCGTACCAAGAACCTGGGCAACCAGCGCTCCTCGACCTCCGATATCTCCGTTCAGCTGGTGCCGCCCCGCACCTTCTCGCTGGAGGAGGCGCTGGAGTACATCGCCGACGACGAGCTGGTCGAGATCACTCCCAAGAACATCCGCCTGCGCAAGCGTCTGCTCAACGCCACCGACCGCAAGAAGGCTGCCGTCCGCGCCGGCCAGGTCAACAAATAAGCGCTGGGCTTTATAGCGACTAACAAGAAAGGGCGTCGACCGCGATGGTCGGCGCCCTTTTTGGTGCAAGGGGGACGGGTTAGTTTGCACCACAGCTGGGGCGACTATCCCTCCGATTGGCTTCCCAGTCAAAGTAAAGTTGTTTAAACATATACATAATTCCACTGAATATAGCCGGTATGATGCAAAACTGTTAACAGATAAATATCAACTGGTATTAAATTAAAAGACCTATTGACCTGCGGTTTACATGATTGGTATCTATATATTATTTTATGCATTGTGGCATAGACGAACCGTCTTAGAAGGTGCTCCCCAATGGGTTCTTGCAATGCGCTAGGTAGGTTCTCGTTGATGTTGGGGCTTGTGCTCGATCCGACGATTCGCCGTATTCCACACTGTGTTGTAGGAATTAGGGGACAACTATGGACGTACACCGCTCACGGTCGCTGGGTATGGCGGCTCTGATTTTCATTTTGATTAGCCTCACCGCCGCAGTATTTCACGGCGCAGCCCCCGTGCGCGCCGAGGATGTGACGACGCCGACGCCGATTGAGATTGATGAGAATACGGCGGACGTTACGGTCGGGCTGTATGCCGATAAGGATCGTCAGCAGCCTCTCGGTAAAGAGGGCTCACCCTCGATTACGACAGCCGATACAATTTACGGTTTTATGGCGGCCTACTTTAAAGAAAATTCTGGACTTACGTCTGAGAGGCCTGAGGCGATTTATACCTTTCCTGAGTCGATTGTCGTGAAGGACAACGCGGGCGGCGACTTGATGACTGATGATACCGAGAATGCGCAAAAGATGGGAACTTGGCGCATCGAAAAGAACAAGGTCATTTTTAACTACGACCCCAGCTATCTCAACGCCAATCCATCTTTACTCTACGTAAAGGTTAAATTCGAATTTGAGCTCAAAGACAAAAATCTGGATGATGGGTCAAAAGTCGAACTGAGATTTCCGGGCGTTGGCGAAGCTGTGCCTATCGAGATTCAAGACGGCGCGGTCGAGGGAAGTAAATCGGGTGTCTTTTCTCAAGATGGCACTACTGGAATTGCCAAGATAACTTGGACTATCAATCTGAGTGTTAAGTCGTATGCAACGGATGTAAAGCTGGTTGATAAACTCGGCGACTATCTGGAATTTGACCAGAACAGCTTCAAGCTTGATGGAAATCCGATTGGTTCTTCCGTGAGTATTGAGGGGCAAACGGGAACGGCAACGTTGTCGCTGGGTAGCCTTTCTCAGGGCGACCATACCGTTACGTACGAAACGACAGTTGGTGTGGACCTGCCACTCTCTAACGGCACGCCCATGCAAGGCAAGAACGGTGTGCAGGCAACCTGGGGAACGGTAAATCCTCAACAATCTCCTTGGATTGAAGGCACCTCTGATTCATTTCAGTATGACATGATTAAAAAAGAGGCCGGCTCCGGAGCGCCGTCGGCCATTACTTGGAAGGTTGTGCTCAACAAGGGGTCTCTCAAGGCCGATATGTTTGGCTACACCTTTACTGACAAGCTCGATGACAAGCAGGATTATATTGGCAGCTACGCGGTCTACAAGGGAGAGGCTGCCGATGAAAATCAAAAGATTGATGGAGGAACACTGAATGAGTCAGGGAATTCATTCAGCTATACGTTTAATCCAAAAGAGGGTGACCGGTTTGCGACCTATTGCATCACCTATCAAACTAAGTTGAGAGATGAGAATTCCTACGAAAAAGTTAGCAACACGGCAAGTGTGAAAAAAGAAGATTCAGATCAGCCCTTTGGAGAAAGTACCGAATACTATACTCGCCCTTGGACGGGCAAGACCATAAGCAAAACACTGCTTAATAAAGATGAGGCGGAGCGGACCGGAAAAGCAACTTGGCAATTACGCGTAGAGCTCCGTGATTACGTAAATGCGAAAAACCCAGAATTCGTTCTTATCAGAGATTCCATGCTGGCGGCTTGGAAGCAGACCATGGGGCCGGATACCTCCGATGGTCCTTCACATGTAATTACTATTGGGAATACCGAACTGGTCGAAGGTGTCGACTGGAATTTTGAGCGCGGCGCAGATCTTTCGCGGAAAAGCAACCAACATAACTGCGATATACGAATAACTATTACGAAAAAAGTCAAAGAAGAGCTTGATAAGTCCCCCGAAGTCGTTATTACGTATAAAACGGTGACCGACGCACTTCCTGGTTGGTACTCTAACTTTGCCTCTGTTGATGGGTTTAGCGGCTATTCTGATTACGTTTTTTACTATGTTGAAAGCGAAACGAAGCCTTCGGTAGAGAAGAACGTAAAAATAAATGAAGATGGTTCGCAGGCGCGGTGGGATGAGGCGTTTGATTGGAAACCAGTTGATGGCTCGAACGACAAAGGTGCGTGGATTGTCGACTGGACGGTCTATGCCAATCGAGTTAAGACGTCGGCCGGTGACTGTTATGGTGCGGGCAAGCTTAATGGTAAAGATGTCGTTGTTAAAGATGAGCTTCCTGATGGAATGAGCTATATCCCCGGTTCGGCAAAATATTCTTTGTATTCAAATCCCTACGAGACGGCGGTGCCCGGCCGCGAATGGGAACATGAGAGAGAAAAAACCGAGGTTCCGGATGCCTTGCTGACGCCTGTCGTCGATCGCCAGATGGTTACGTTTTCAATTCCAACGGAAAGGCTGGGCAATAATACAGGGTATGCAAAGCTGACGTATTCGACTGCTGTTAAAAGGTCGGTAGTCGATACGTCAAAGAATCTCGGCGAGCTCACGAACTCGGCAAGCGCAAGCTCGGATGGTAAAGACTTTAAGGCGGGCTCTGATACCGTACAGATCAAGAACAATGTATTGTCAAAGACCGGTGCGTCGGTAAGTAATAGCAAGCGAATTCACTACACCATTTTTGTTAACGAATCGGCATTGGACCTAAAAAGTGGAACCGACTATCTTGATCTGTTCGATGTGATGGACTCCAAATGCACGTTTGTGCCTTCGTCGCTTAGCGTGTCTGAGTGTGACAATGGCACTTGGCGCGAGTTGGCGAAAGAACAATACAAGACAGCTCTCGATTTGGTTGATGAGGGCGCCGGAAAGCAACAGCGATTGACGTTGAAGCTTCCCGACAAGAAGTACCTGAAAATCGAATATGACGTTCTGTCCGGTGAGTCTGGTAAGGTTTCCCTTTCCAATGAGGCTCGGCTCGAAGGTGTTGCGGACGGTTATAAAAAACACGAGCGTGAATATGATATAGATGCCGGCGCATCCGGAGGCGGAACGGGGTACGGCATTGTGGTCCACAAAGTGGATGAAAAGGACGTTACCGCGCCGTTGGCTGGGGCTACGTTCAAGCTCTATGAGATTGACACGGACGAGGCGCGGGGCGGTGCCGGTGTTGATGGCGCAAAGACGTTATTTTCCACCGAAACGACTGGCTCTGACGGGAGTGTGACTTTCGGAACAAGTTCGAACGCCATGGCTTCCTGCAAGCTTTACTGCCTTGAGGAGACGGCGGCTCCTGCTGGATATCGCGCCGCCCAACCAACATGGATTCTGCTCAAGGGCGGCGCGGACGACGAGCAATACGAACAAGCCATGAATGCGGCGAAATCTTTGCTTGGTGCCAATACAGAGATAACGTCAGATGCAGAGATTTGGGTGTACGATTCGCCCCTTGAAGGTAAAGCGACGATAAGGGCAAGGAAGGTGCTTGAAGGCGGAACCTTCAAGAAAGGACAGTTCTCGTTCGAGCTCAAGGACGCCGAGGGCAAAGTACTCCAGACGAAGACCAATGACGCCGAGGGCAATGTCTCCTTCAGCGTAGAGTACAACAAAGCAGGAACCTATACCTACACCATCTCCGAGGTCGTCCCCGAAGGCGCCGAGAACAATGTCAAGGACCACATCACCTATGACGCGACCCCGCGCGACGTCACGGTTAAGGTAACTAATGGCACGAACAAACTCGAAACCGAAGTCACCTATGACAGTGACTCCAAGACTCCGCCGACCTTTACCAACAAGTACTCGACCACGCTTCCTGAGGCGGGCGGAGCCGGCTTGACTATGACATATCTTGCCGGCGCTTCGATGCTGTGCTTTGCCGCGACGTGGATGCATGCTCGCCGCCACCGAGATTTGGATCGAGGCAATCGCCATGAGTAAGCCGCTCCGTCACATGTTGGCCGTCATGGCGATGGCCATGGCTGCCATCTTCTCTTTCGCGATTGCCCCTGGGACGGCCCGTGCTGCCGACACCGGAGCCATTACGGTGGACGGTACGGTTGCGACGCGGTATGACGCGTACCAGCTCTTTTCGGCGACCGTTGTCGACGACGCCGATACTGACCAAAAAATTGCAACTGACGTAACGTGGGCGAATGATGGCGTTCGCCAGGCCGTTCTCCCCGTGCTTCATGATGCGGGGCTCGACAGCACGGTCTCGACGGCACAAGTGGCTGCCGAATGGATGAATGCCGACGGACACATGACGACCGCGCTGGCGACAAAACTCGCCAGAGCGATATGCAACACCGGTGCCGTGTCTGTGGTCCTTAACGCCGGCACGGCGGCCGAGCTGCCCTGCGGCTACTGGTTCATCGTCGCCGACGACGACGCCATCGCCCAGAACGAGGCCGGCACCGCGCCGATCATGGCCCTGGTCGGCGGCAGCGCCGTCACCGTCAAGCCCAAGGCGGCGACCCCCAAGGTCGCCAAGCACGTGCTGGAGGACAGCACCGCCGCCTGGCAGAAGGCCGCCGACGCCACGGTCGCCGACGGCCTGTACTGGCGCCTCTCTGCTACGGTCCCGGCGGGCCTCACCGCCTACGACACCTATGCGGTGCAGTTCGTCGACACCATGAGCGCGGGACTCGACCCCTCCAAGGTCGCCGCGAGCATGCATGTGTACGTGGCGGCGGGCGCCGAGGGCGGTTTCGATGCGGTCGCATGTGAGGACGGCAACGTCAGCTCGACGCCGGCTAAAGGGTGGACAGACATAACTTCACAGTGCAAGGTCTCTGTCGAGGGGAGCACCTTCACCGTGCGCACCGGCGACCTGGTCGCCGCGCTCGGCGGCGCCGACGCCTTCGCCGCCGGCGCCCGCGTGGTTGCTGTCTACAATGCGCCGTTGGGGGCCAACTGCAATCGGGGCGCTACCAAGGGCAACCCCAACGAGGTCTACCTGCGCTACCCGCGCTCTCCCCTCGCCGACCAGTCCGGCGACGCTGGCTTCACCCGCACGCCCAGCGATGACGCGACCGCCTACACCTGGGGGCTCAGCATCATCAAACGCTCAAGCGTGGGCGACAAGCCGCTCGCGGGCGCCAAATTGCGCATCGTCGATGACCGCGGACGCATCCTGACGGCCGACGGCACGTGGTCGACAAATGCCGACGCGTGCGTCACTACGGGCGAGGATGGCCATGTGGAATTGAGTGGTATAGACGCGGGCGTCTATACCGCCGAGGAGGTCGCGCCTCCCAAGGGATATGCGACGTTCGAGGGCAAACGAACGGTGACGGTTACGGCCGAGGGACTGGACGTTAAGCAGGTGGCGGCGGCTAAACCCAAGGTGACCGTATCGGCCGAAAGCCCCCTGCGGGTTGATGCTGCCGATGCCGGGACGGGTTCGATCGTGCTGTCGTTGCTCAACGCCCCAAGTAAAGAAGCAAGTCGAGGCTTTATGCCCTCGACGGGAGATAGAACGTTGGTGCTGGTGGCGGTTTTGGCTGCCATCGGAGTGGCAGCTATTGTTGTCGCGCTCGTCATCAAGCGGGGAGGAGGTCGCCGTGAAAAATAGTTGCCCCCCTTGCTCAATGGTGTACTGCCTCCGTAGCGAGTGACGCGCAGGTCTATCGACCTGATGATCATTGGTTTTGAAAAAGTTACTAGAGAACCCTCCAAGAAAAGCGGGGCACCCGGTCGAATGCGATCGGGTGCCCCGCTTTGTTTGTGTATCACCACAAAGGTACCTGTCCCCTTTGTGGTGGTTGGTGGCTAAGCGGTGGGGAGTCCTGGCGTGTTAGCCGGCTGCTGCGGCTTGAGGCGGGCGTTTCGCCAGATGATCTGGATAACGTAGCCGAGCATAAAGACAAAGGCCACGCCGCTGATGAAGTCACCTACGAGGGGAAGCCCCGTGAGGGCGCCTGCGATTATGCCGCCCACGGCTGCCATGGCGTAGCGGTTCTGGTTGTGTCCGACCATGCGGGCGAGCGCGCACCCCGAAAAGGCACTCGACACCAATGCGATGCCGATAACACCGCACATGAGGGCTCCGGCAAGCGACAGGCCAGCGATAGAGATAATTAGCAGTAGGACGGCGGGGACGATAGCAATCGTGCCCAGAAGACCGCTCACCCACAGGGGCATGGGGCGCTGGTGGAGCATACCGGCGGCGCTGGCAGTCGCACGCGGAAAGACGAGCTCGAGCAGCAGGGCGACAAAGCAGGTCGAGAGTGCCGCGGCGACGATACCGCCGATGACATCGTTAACGGTGGAAGTATCCTCGTTCTCGGTGCGGTCGATCTTGAGTGCGCCGACCTCGGCTCCCGCGGCGCGCTCGGGGTCCTCTGAGACGTGCGCGTTCACGGTGCCGGTGATGTGGGCGTTCTTGCCCAGGATGAGCTTGTCGGCCCAAACCTCGACATCGCCATCGACGGTGCCGTCGATGGTTACCGTATCGCCCGCGAGCGCTGCCGACTTGGTGGAGCCTCGCAAGGCAACCGTCTCGCCTATCGCGTAGAAACAGTTAGCGGTGCTGTCGGAATTGAGAACGACATGCTGGCCAGCAACGGTCACGCTGCCATCAACTGTGGTCTTGGCAATGTCGATGGTGCGTGCCGCCAGACGGACGGCGCCGCCCACCGTGCAGTCGCGGATGGAGAGGCTCTCGCCTGCCGCAATTATGTCGCGGTCGATGGAAGCGTCGTCCAAGTTGAGGGCCTGACCGGCCCAGTACAGGTCACCCTCGACGCCGGACGGATTAGAGTCGTTGTCGGTTGCAAGTACGTTGCCTGCCGTGTCCGTGCCGGCAAATGACGCCGTGGGAAGAGCGGTGAGCGCGAGCGCGATGAGCGCGAATGCCATAAGCAGGCAGCGACGCATCTTGTGTGACGGCGCCGCCGCGGTTTGATTGAAAGCCATGGTTGATCCTTTTGTTAGGTGTTTGGCATATACCTAACAGGGTACCCAACGCGCGGGCGCTCTAAAAGAGCCTCTCGGTTGCATTTCGAAGGGTCGTGCCGCGCCACCTACTTTTTGCGGTGCAAAAAGCGTGCGATGTCGTCCTCGGTGGGGCTTTTGATATCAAAGCGTAGCGATAGCCAGCGCAGCCCCATGGTCACCACGACGCAAACGACCAGTGCGACGACATTGCTGACCAAGCCGCTCATGACAAGGCAAACATAGCTTGCCGATCCGGCGATAGCCGCGATGGCATAGAAGTTGGTGCGCTGGAAAATACCCGGCACCACACCCATAAAACCGTCGCGCAGCATGCCGCCGCCCACCGCGGTAAAAAAGCCCATCATGATGCACACCGCCGGCGCAAAGCCGTAGACCAGCGCCTTGTCTGCTCCAGTGGCGGCGTAGATACCGACCGAGATGATGTCGAGCAGGGGAATGAGTTTTTCGGGTTTGTCGACGATTGCCGGGAAAATATAGATGATGGCTGCCGTGGCAATGGAAAGCGGCAGCGCCATCGGCTGGTTGAGGATGTAGACGTTGCCCACCTGCAGCGTCATGTCGCGCAAGAGACCGCCGCCCAGACCGCAGACCACCGCGAGCGCGACCGCGCCCACCAGGTCGAGCTTGTGCTCGCGCGCAACCAGCACACCCGAGATCGATGCCGCGACAACAGCGAACATCTCGAGCCAAAAGGGGATAGCGACCATGGCATCCGAGGCATGTGAGGTAACGGTTATAGCGGCGACGACGGGCAAGATGGGGTCCTTTGAGTTACGGGTTTAGACAATGCCCGTACATAGTACATGGTTGGCGGGCGTGGCGACCCTATTGCTCGGTAAACGGTCGGGACTGGATGCGGACGTGGCGTTGCTGGAATGTCGGGGGTCCAAAACATGTACGTCACCCTCCAAAAACGACATTTTCCGACATCTTTGGAGGCTGACGTACATGTTCGGATTGAGCTCACAGCATGAGTGAGTTGATTTACTCACATCCGGTATATTTCCCCACTTCAACGGACATAAGAGTTGGATACCGGTTCAGAGCGAGAGGCCCTCAATGGATACCCCTGTTCTCATTTCGCATAAAACCGCATGGCTTGTCCATCATGCACCCCAGAATTTGGTTCAGTCTCTTGCGCGGCACGACTACCAGATAGGCGCACAAGGCATCTCCACCCAGCAACGTGTTGCGCGCATACGACAGGCCCTTACCGACTGCGGCATTCCGTCCGATATGCTTAAGACTATCGATATCGCGGTTGTATTCGAATTTGAGCGAATTCGTACCAAGGGCGTCGTTTGCCACATTCTTGGACAAAATCTTCCCTACGAGCATATTAACGAGTTGACGCCCGGAATCTTCATCACCGACGAAGCCTTCGCCTTCGTGCTCGCTGCCGAGTGGATGGATAGGATCGAATATCTCGAATATGGCTATGAAGTTTGCGGCGATTATCGCATGAGGCTCAATCCCGCCGACCCTTATACCGAGCAACCAGCCACCACCTCCAAGGATGAAATAACCGAACTGCTCGATCGGCACCCCGGCAAACCCGGTGCCACACGTGCACGGCTCGCGCTCAGGCACATCTACGATCACTCGGCCTCGCCTATGGAGACCGCTTCGGCAATCGCCCTCTCGCTCCCAACAAGCGAAGGCGGCGTTGGCATCCGAGGTATCGAACTCAACAAACCGCTCGAGATCCCTCAACGTCTCTGGCATTGCGCCAAAGCTCGAACACTCAAAATCGATGCGCTCGTGACCTATAAGCGCAGGGAGCTCGGTATCGAATATAAGGGCGGTTTTCACGATGAGCTCGAGCGCAAGGGAGCAGATGCGGAGCGAGAGGCCGTTCTCTCCCAAATGGGATATCGAATCGTTACGCTCACTTCGGCTCAGCTCGGCAGCCAGCTCGCCTTTCACCGCGCCATGAACAACATTCGCGAAGCACTCGGCATGCCTCGCTGTACCGACACCGGGTACCAGAGAAAACAAAACGAACTACGCAAGGCACTTATCCGCAACTGGAAAAGCATGCGAGACGAGGAGGCACCTTCCGAATAGTGCTGCTCCCGTGAGCTCAATCCAAACGTGTACGTCAGCCTCCAAAGATGTCGAAAAATGTCGTTTTTGGAGGCTGACGTACATGTTTGGGGAAGCGCGGGATCGAGATGTATTTCGATAACAAAAAAGCTCCCATTCTCGGGAGCTTTCTCAACCAAAATGGCGGAGGAGGAGGGATTCGAACCCTCGTGACCTTATACAGGCCAAACGGTTTTCGAGACCGCCGCATTCAACCACTCTGCCACCCCTCCGCGTGGGGTAAAAACAAAGCAGGCTCGAAGGCCTGCTTTGGAATTAACTGGCGGAGAGTCAGGGATTTGAACCCTGGAGACGCTTTTGACGCCTACACGATTTCCAATCGTGCTCCTTCGGCCACTCGGACAACTCTCCGTTAAATGCGAAAGTCAGTATACACGAGGAATCGCAAAGTGCAAACAGAAAAGTTGGCATTTTTTAAAACGCTTGGCCGCGTTTGGCGTTGCAGCGGGGTTTGGGATGCCAAAAAACGGCTTCCGACCAGCGTAGTTGATCAACTCAATTGTTCAAAAGGGGTATTTATAAGCGATTTGGCAATGAATTTAAAAATCTTTGGGTGGTGCTGTGGGCCACTGGTATGCATTTTGTGACCACAACCATGCGCCCGTTGACCTGCGACTTGGCTCAGCTTGTCCTCACGGCACCGTATCTTGTCCACAGATCCGTCAAGCTTTTGGTCAGCATTTGGTTGGAATGCGCATGAAACGTCGTGCGAGTATGGGCATATGTGGAGGTCATGAGGTTGTAGCTGCATATTCTTGCAGCCTAGGAGGTTGAAAGATATTATTACCAAGTCTTTTCCTGCTTCAGGCGCACCTTCACGACCTGAAGCCACATTTGCCCAGAGGAGGTGACAATATGAAGGCTTATGAACTGCTGTTCTTTGTTGACCCGTCGCTCGACCCCGAGACTCGTCTCGCTGTTATGAAGCGTATCGATACCACGATCGCTGAGGGCGCTGGCAAGGTCGACTCCGTTGACGAGTGGGGCAAGCGCAAGCTCGCCTACGAGATCAACGACCTCACCGATGGTGACTACACCCTCATCAACTTCCACGCAGATCCTACCCAGATCGCCGAGCTTGATCGCGTCCTGCGCATCACCGACGCTGTGGTCCGCCACATGATCGTCCGTCGCGACGACCAGGAGTAAGACTGTCGTTTTGGACTGGGCTTGTGCCCCAAGAGGAAGTAGTGAGTTATGAGCATCAATCGAGTGAACATCACCGGTAACCTCACCCGCGATCCCGAGCTGCGCGCCACAGCCGGCGGAACCCAGGTTCTGTCCTTTGGCGTCGCCGTGAACGATCGTCGCCGCAACGCGCAGACTGGCGAGTGGGAGGACTATCCCAACTTTGTCGACTGCACCATGTTCGGCACCCGCGCCGAGGCCGTGAGCCGTTTCCTGGCAAAGGGAAACAAGGTCGCGATCGAGGGCAAGCTGCGCTACAGCTCTTGGGAGCGCGACGGCCAGCGCCGGAGCAAACTTGAGGTCATCGTCGATGAGATCGAGTTTATGAGCTCCCGTGGTGGCCAGGGTGGCTACGACCAGGGCGGTTACGCCCCCGCAGCTCCCGCGCCCGCAGCACGTCCTGCCGCGCCGGTGGCTACGCCGCCCGCGGTCGACGTCTACGATGAGGACATCCCGTTCTAAGGGTTGTTCACCTATTTTTGAGTGAGAGGCGGCTTCGGTTCGCCGAAGTTGCCAAATGAAAGGTATTTTGACATGGCTAATGATTTTTCTGCACGTCAGCCGCGTCGTAAGTACTGCCAGTTCTGCAAGGAGAACACTGAGTTCATCGACTATAAGGACACTCAGCTTCTCCGTAAGTACATGACCGACCGTGGCAAGATCAAGCCCCGTCGCGTCACTGGCGCTTGCACGCAGCATCAGCATGACATCGCCAACGCCATCAAGCGCGCCCGCGAGATGGCTCTCCTGCCGTACACCGTCCCCGTGGTTTCCTCTCGTGGCAACCGCGACCGCGGCTAAGAAGGGAGGCGCATCATGAAGGTTATTCTTCTCGATGAGATCAAGGGCAAGGGCGGCGAGGGTGACGTCGTAGAGGTCGCTCAGGGTTACGCTGAGAACTTCCTGTTCCCCAAGAAGCTCGCTGTTGCCGCCACCAAGGGCAACCTCAAGCAGCTTGACGAGCGTCGCAACAACATCGCCAAGCGCGAGGCCGTCCGTCTGGCTACCGCCAACGAGACCAAGGCTGCCTTCGAGGGCAAGACGGTCACCGTTGACGTCAAGGTCGGCGACGAGGGCATCCTCTTTGGCTCCGTTACCGCCGCTATGATCGCTGATGCCATCAAGGCTCAGCTCGGTATGGACATCGACCGCAAGCGCGTCGAGCTCGGTAAGCCCATCAAGGTTGCCGGTGCCCACACCGTTGCCATCTCGCTGTACCGCGAGATCAAGGCCGAGGTTGTCGTTCTCGTCGGCGTTACCGCCGAGGAGCTCGCTGCCGAGGCTGAGGTCGAGGAGGCCGCTGAGGTCGCCGAGGCCGAGACCGCCGAGGTCGAGACTGAGGCTGCTGCCGAGTAGCATTTGCTGCAACGCAACAATCTTGTTCTAAGAAGGGCGCTCTGGGAAACCTGGGCGCCCTTTTGTTTTTTGCGCTGAGTGAGTGTCATGGCGAACGTTGCGTCGAAGTCCTATACACAGGACCGTTCATCCGTTTGGTTCGGTGATGATTGTCGGCGTGCGGCGCGTTTTGGGACCGTGGCTGATACTATGGATGCTCGCAAGCGATATGAATGAGGATGCTCATGGCATATGACGATAGGGAGACCGGGCTGACGGTCGAGGACCGCGGCTCAAAGTTGGGTCTTCCCCAAAACCAAGATGCAGAGGCCAATGTACTGGCCGCTATGCTGCTATCGCCCGAGGTGGTCGAAGAGGCCCAGGTCGAGCTGCAGCCCGATGACTTCTACCGGCCCATTCATAAGACCATCTATACTGCGATGGTCGATATGTACAACAGCCGCATTCCCATCGACTCCATCTCGCTGATCGATTACCTGCGAAGCATCAACAAGCTCGATGCCGTGGGCGGCGAGGCGTACATTTTGGAGCTGATGGGTCAGACCCTGTCGCTCGTCAACTGGCAGCACCATGCCGCCATCGTTCGCCGCGATTCGATGCTGCGCGAGCTGATCGGCGCCACCAACGAGATCAACGCGCTGGCATATAACGCCCCCACCGACACCAAAGAGGTTGTCGAGCTGGCCGAGAGCAAGCTGCTCAAGGTCACGGCACGCGAGGTCAAGTCGAGCTACAAGACGCTGACCGAGTTTATGGTCGAGGCCTATAACGAGGCCGAGGAAGTGTGCCAGGCCGGTGGCCAGGCTGCGGGCGTGCCCACGGGCTTCCCGTCGCTCGACCGCATGCTCATGGGTTTTCGCGAAGGCCAGCTCATCATCATCGGTGCCCGTCCTGCCGTGGGTAAGACGTCGTTCGCTCTGAATCTGGCACTCAACGCTGCCGCTGCCGGTTATACTGTCGGCTTCTTCTCTCTGGAGATGTCGGGCAAGGAAATTGCCCAGCGTCTGATTTGCGCCTATGCCATGATCTCGATCAGTGACTTCCGCATGGGCCGCATTAGCCCCGAGCAGTGGGCCAATATCAACGAGGCCACGCAGACCTTGTCCAAGCTCGATATTCTGATTGACGATACGCCCGGCACCACAGTGACCGAGATTCGCGCCAAGAGCCGCCGTATGCTCCATAACAAGGAGAAGGCAATTATCATCCTGGACTACCTGCAGCTGGTGAGTCCTCCGCCGGGACGCCGCTCCGAGAGCCGTACCGTCGAGGTCTCGGAGATGTCGCGTGGTTTGAAGATCATGGCCAAGGAGCTCAAGATCCCGCTCATCGCGCTGTCGCAGCTCTCACGTCAGGTCGAATCCCGTACCGGCAAGCGCCCGCAGCTTTCCGACCTTCGTGAATCGGGCTCCATCGAGCAGGACGCCGATATCGTTATGTTCTTGGACCGTTCCGCCGACGAGGCCGAGGCCTCGCGCGACGATCGACCCGACGAGGGCGTTACGCGTATCGTCGTGGCCAAGAACCGTTCGGGCCCGATCGGCGACGTCGACCTGATGTTCCTGCCGGCATCCACCAAGTTCTATGAGCTTGATGGGGCGCATGCCGAGGAGTAGGACAGGCGCCCGTTGCACGGGTATACTGGGAATGTTTTGTGCTTCTGCGTGCCGGCGTGGTGCGTAGACAGTCCATGAATGTAAGGAGTAAACATGCCGTCAACCGTTTTGGTCGGTGCCCAGTGGGGCGATGAGGGCAAGGGTAAGATTTGCGATCTGGTCGCCGGCGACTTCGATGCCGTCGTGCGCTACTCGGGCGGCAACAACGCCGGTCACACCATCGTCGTCAACGGCAAGAAGTACGGCCTGCACCAGGTGCCCTCCGGCATCATGTATTCCGACCACGTGTCGGTGATCGGTAACGGCTGCGTCGTCAACCCCAAGGTTGTCCTTGAGGAGATCGACATGTTCGAGGCCGACGGCATCACCACCAAGAACCTCAAGATTAGCGGAAACGCGCATGTCATCATGCCGTACCACATTGATCTGGATGGCGCCTTTGAGCAGAAGCTCGGCAAGAAGAACATCGGTACCACCAAGCGCGGTATCGGTCCGTGCTATCAGGACAAGATGGCCCGCATTGGTCTGCGCATGCAGGACATGCTGGACGAGACGCTGTTCCGCGACAAGCTGGAGACCGCTCTCGCCCGCGTGAACCCCGAGCTCGAGCTCATCTACAATCTGCCCACCTACACCGTGGACCAGATTTGCGACGAGTACCTGCCGATGGCCGAGCGCCTGCGTCCCTACATCACCGAGACGAGTCTGCTGCTCAACAACATGATTGACGAGGGCAAGGACCTGCTGTTTGAGGGCGCCCAGGCGACGCTGCTCGACATCGACCACGGTACCTATCCGTACGTGACGTCTTCCAACTGCACCGCCGGCGGCGCCATCACCGGCTCCGGCGTCGGTATGAAGAACGTCGACCGCGTACTGGGCGTCATGAAGGCCTATATCACCCGCGTCGGTTCGGGCCCCATGCCCACCGAGCTTTCCTATGAGTCCGAGGCCGGTCACACGCTGACCGAGGAGGGCTACGAGTACGGCGTGACCACCGGTCGCCGTCGTCGCTGCGGCTGGTTCGACGGCCCCATCGCCAACTACGCCTCGCGCGTCAACGGCCTCACCGATATCGCCATGACCAAGCTCGACGTGCTTTCGGCTTTCGACACCATCAAGGTGTGCGTGGCCTACGACGTCGATGGTGAGCGCTATACCAGCGTGCCCGAGCATCAGGTTCGCTTTGAGCACGCCAAGCCCATCTACGAGGAGCTTCCTGGCTGGAAGTGCGATATCACCGGCTGCCGCAGCTTTGAGGAGCTGCCGCAGGAGGCTCAGGACTACGTGGCGTTTATCGAGGATCTGGCACACACCCGCGTGACGTTCATTGGCGTTGGCGCTGGTCGCGAGCAGATCATCAACCGATTCTGGAAGTAATCGGGACTATTTGGTTATTGCGATATACCCCTTTGCAGCCCGGACGGGCGGCCGAGGGGTATATTTGCTTGCAAAGGGCTCGCGCGGAGCGGGCCGTTCATCCATAGAGGAGGCACCCTTGAAGGCGGACACTCAAACCATCGACATCCTGTTGTTGGGCAGCGGCGGCCGTGAGCATGCTTTGGCAGCTAAGCTCGCAGCATCACCGCGCGCCGGCAAGCTCTACATCGCGCCGGGTAACGGCGGCACCGCGAGCTGCGGCGAGAACGTTGTTCTCGACGACTGCGATCCTGCGGCCGTGGCGGCGTTTGCGCAGAGCCACGGATGCGGACTCGTGGTAATTGGCCCCGAGGCTCCGCTCGTGGCGGGCGTGGCCGACGCCGTGCGCGCGGCGGGTATTCCCTGCTTTGGCCCGGGTGCCGAGGGCGCCCAGATGGAGGGCTCCAAGCTGTTCTCCAAGCAGCTCATGGAGCGTGCGGGCAT
Source organism: Collinsella aerofaciens (assembly GCF_015558785.1). GTDB lineage: Bacteria > Actinomycetota > Coriobacteriia > Coriobacteriales > Coriobacteriaceae > Collinsella > Collinsella aerofaciens_P. The sequence continues at coordinate 127,690 of NZ_JADMOP010000003.1, read as the reverse complement.
TCCGACGGCAGCCTATGGTTCGTTTACCGACGAGGCTTCGGCTCTCGCCTACGTGCGCGAGCAGGGCGCCCCGCTGGTCGTGAAGGCCGACGGCCTTGCCGCGGGCAAGGGCGTTATCGTGGCGACCGAACTTGATCAGGCCGAGGAGGCCGTGCGCGAGTGCTTTGGCGGCACCTTTGGCGATGCCGGCAATACCGTGGTCATCGAGGAGATGCTCGTTGGTCCCGAGTGCTCGCTGCTGGCCTTTACCGACGGCAAGACCGTGCGCCCCATGGCCACCTCGCAGGACCACAAGCGTGCGCTCGAGGGCGACAAGGGCCCCAACACCGGTGGCATGGGCGTCTACAGCCCGGTGCCCATCGTGACCGATGAGGAGCACGCCACCATGGTGAAGGTCATGGAGCAGACCGTGGCCGAGCTCGCTGCCGAGGGTATCGACTACCGCGGCTGCCTGTACGGCGGCTTTATGCTCACGCCTGCCGGCCCCAAGGTGCTGGAGTTCAATGCCCGCTTTGGCGACCCCGAGACGCAGGTCGTTCTGCCGCGCCTTAAGAACGACCTGGTCGAGGTCATGTTGGCTTGTGCCAACTGCGAGCTCGACCAGATTGAACTCGACTGGCGTGACGAGTGGGCCGTGGCCGTTGTCCTGACGAGTGCGGGTTATCCCGGCAGCTACGAGAAAGGCAAGGTCATTACCGGTATCGCCGATGCCGAGGCCATGGAGAACGTGACCGTGTACCACGCGGGCACTGCCGTGGTGGACGGCCAGCTCGTGACCAATGGTGGCCGCGTGCTTGCCGTGACCGCTCTGGGCGACACGTTCGAGAACGCTCGCAACCTTGCCTACGAGGCCTGCGAGAAGATTGATTTTGAGGGCAAGACCCTGCGTCACGATATCGGCCTGCGCGCGCTGCGCGGCCGCGACGCCTGGGATGCCTAAAATCCGAGAGGAATGAGACGGATGGACGAGAAGAACGAAGAGCTCGTGGACGCGCAGATCGTCGAAGAGGACAGCCGCATGTATGGGCACGCCGAGGGCGAGCCTGGTGGCGAGGTCGCTGACGAGCCGGCGCTGGTGCTGGGCGACGACGACCCGCACGATGCCGAGCTGCACGAGAAGATTCTTTCGGAGGAGTGCGCCTGGAAGGGCAAGATCCTCGACGTCCACCGTCTTGAGGTTGAGCTGCCCAACGGTCACCGCAGCGCCCGCGATATCGTTCGCCATCCGGGTGCGGCGGCCGTTGTGGCACTGACCGAGAGCGGCAAGATCGTACTGGTGCGTCAGTACCGCACCGCCATCGACCGCGTGACGGTCGAGATTCCCGCCGGCAAGCTCGATCCAGGCGAGGACCCGCTCGATTGCGCCAAGCGCGAACTGCACGAGGAGACGGGCTTTAGGGCTGGTCGTATTCGCTTTTTGACGTCGATTGTCACGTCCTGCGGTTTTTGCGATGAGATCATCCACATCTACTTGGCCACCAAGCTCGAGTTTGATGCGCCCAACCCCGATGATGACGAGTTTGTCAACGTGGACCTGGTGCCGCTGCACGAGCTGATCGACGCCGTGCTCGACGGCAAGATCGAAGACGCCAAGACCGTCGTAGGCGCCTTGGCCTGTGACAGCATCGCGCACCGCCTTGGGGGCACGGAGCTTTAACGAGTGGGGATAGCCCTGGGACAAGTACTACTGATTGCTTTGTCCCAGGGCCTTACGTTGCTGATATTTCTTTGAGGATCACATGCTGAAGAGGTTTTTGTCCTATTACAAGCCCCAGATGGGGCTTTTTGTTGCTGATACTGTTTGTGCTCTGGTGCTTGCCGCCATTGACCTGGCGTTCCCCATTATCCTGCGCAATTTGACCGGTGGGCTATTTGCTCAGGGTCAGGCTGCCATTATGCAGGCGCTCGGCATGATCGCGGTGGGCTTGGTGCTGATGTATGCCGTCCGCTGCGCCTGCCGCTACTTTGTGAGCTATTGGGGTCACGTGATGGGTGCGCGCATGGAGTCCAAAATGCGCGAGGACCTGTTCGACCAGTATGAGCGCTTTAGCTTTGCGTACTTCGACCGCAACAGCTCGGGCGACATGATGAGCCGCGTGGTCAACGACCTGTTCGATATCTGCGAGGCGGCGCACCACGTGCCCGAGTGGATCATCATCTGCGGCATCGAGATTATCGGCTCGTTTGTGATCCTCTTTACCATCGCCCCGGTGCTGGCGCTCGCCATGGCCGTGGTGACGGCGGCGTTTGCGGTCATCATGTTTTGGCAAAACATGCGTATGCGCGAGGTCTTTAGCGACAACCGCAAAAAGATCAGCGGCATCAATGCGCAGCTGCAGGATTCGCTGGCGGGCATGCGCGTGGTCAAGAGCTTTGCCAACGAGGAGACCGAACGCTTCAAGTTCCGCGCCTCCAACAATCGCTATCTTTCGTCCAAGGAGAACATGTATCACGCCATGGGCGTCTATACCGCGACGTATGGCCTGCTCTCGGGCGTGCTCTATGTGATCGTGGTGCTGCTGGGCGGCTGGCTGGTCGCCCAGGGACAGCTGCAGGCGGTCGATATGGCGACCTTTGCACTCTATATTTCGCTGTTCTGCACGCCGCTTGAGACGCTCGTCAATTCGGCCGAAACGTATCAGAAGGCTATCGCCGGCTTTAAGCGTATGGACGAGGTGCTCTCGACGGCGCCGGATATCCAGGACAAGCCGGGCGCCACTGATCTGCAGGTGACTGCCGGCGCCGTGGAGTATCACGACGTGTGCTTTAACTACGAGGACGTTGAGCTGGGCGAGGGCTATGCCGACGAGCGACCCGTTATCGACCATATGGACCTGTCCATCAAGCCCGGGCAGACCATCGCTTTGGTTGGCCCTTCGGGCGGCGGCAAGTCCACGACCTGTTCGCTGCTGCCGCGCTTTTATGACGTGGCTACCGGATCCATTAGCATCGACGGTCAGGACGTGCGCGATGTGACGCAGCAGAGCCTGCGCCGCGCCATCGGCCTGGTGCAGCAGGATGTCTACCTGTTTGACGGTACGATTGGCGAGAACATCGCCTACGGCAAGCCGGGTGCTACGGCAGAAGAGATCGCCGAGGCGGCCCGCCGCGCCAATATCGATACCTTTATCGAATCGCTTCCGCAGGGCTACGACACCGTGGTGGGCGAGCGCGGCAGCCGTCTTTCGGGCGGACAGAAGCAGCGCGTTGCCATCGCGCGCGTGTTTCTCAAGAACCCCAAGATCCTGATTTTGGACGAGGCGACGAGTGCTTTGGATAACGAGAGCGAGGAGGCGGTGCAGGAGTCACTCGAAGAGCTGGCACGCGGCCGCACCACGATTATTATCGCCCACCGTCTTTCGACCATTAAGCATGCCGATGAGATTGCGACCGTTGAGCATGGTCGCGTTGTGGAGCGTGGCACGCACGAGGAGCTTCTCGCCCGTGGCGGCACCTATGCCCGTTACTATCGAATGCAGTTCGAAGGTGCGCGTGCGCACGAGCTCGACTGATTGATATGACAGGAAGTTTATGGCTGACAAGAACCCTTTGACTCCGGAAGAAGTGACGGAGTTATTCTCCGAAATCGATGCATCCGGCGTCTTGGATCCCACGCTCGCCAAAAAGCGTACCGAGCGCATGCGTGAGAAGGAGGCTGCGGCCAAGCGCGGTGACAAAGCGGCGCTAGCGCAGCTGCGCAGCGAGGACCGCGCGAGCCAGGCAAAACATATCGACCCGCTGTCCGAGGACGATCCTTCGGGCTCGCAGGTGAGCCATACCATTACGAAGACCGCGATGGCCGTGGTCATCGGTATTGTGGTGCTGATCGTGGGCATGCAGATTGGCTACGGCGTGATGCGTCGTCTGAACACCGCCAACCTGTCCGAGAGCGTTTCGGTCGATACCGTTTCGACCGCGCTCAAGGGTGGACTTGAATGGGGCAACGGCTTTACGCAGTTCCCGCTCGACTTTACCGTCGATGAAGCCGATGAGCGTACGGGCACGGTCGAGGTGACGGTGTTGGACACATCGTCTGCCAACGAGCTCGAGCTGCTGTCCAACGGGCAGATTCAGGCCGCGGCGCTTGCGACCAACGCGTTGCTCAACGATAAGATCGACCGCGTGGTGTATAACGTTCACGCCTATATCGACGAGGATAGCAACATTCAGCACGATTCCTTCTTTGGCATGTTCCCCGCGCGCGGCCACCAGAGCGCCATTTTGACGTTCGTGTGGACCAAGAGCTCATCCAACGCCACGAGTATCGACTGGAAGATGCGCATCGTGAGTATGGATGACACCATCGCCGAGCGCATTCAGAAGCAGGTGAACTCGGTGTCGTCGTTGATTGAGGACCCGGTGGTGAGCCAGACCAAGATTGACGAGGAAAAGGCCGAGCGCGATCTGGAGCATCGTCTGCATGGCCGCGAGATTTTCCGCGGCGGCAAGCCCGATCGCACACCGTCCAAACTGCTGGAGCAGGATAAGAAAAAGTAAGACGTCATCATCCCGCGTGAGCCACAAGCCTCGCGGGATGATTTTTAATCCCCGTCCTAGAAAAATCATTATGCATAGAAAGTCATAATTATCATTTCGTAAACATTTCGATGAAATTAACGCCATGAGGCATGCTTACGGTTACAATACCGCGAGGCCTAACTACACACCTTTAAGCCGGTCCTGTGAGACCGGGAAGGAGAACTATGGCGAACAACCATACCGCGGGCGCTGCCGCCCGCACCTTCGCGCCCAGCGAGCTTTGCCAGCGTATGCTGGCCAAAACCAGCAAGGGCACCTGTGGTCCCTGCATCCTGTATCTTGAGGATGGGACCATTTTTTATGGACGTGCATGCGGCGCCGAGGGCACCGCGACCGGCGAAGTCTGCTTCAACACCTCGCTCGAGGGCTACTTTGAGGTCATGACCGACCCGAGTTATGCCGGCCAAATCGTAACCATGACCTATCCGCAGATCGGCAACTACGGTATCGACGAGACCGACGTCCAGTCGGCCTTCCCCGGCGACGCCGTGCGCTCTGCGAGCGCTCCGGCCATGCGCGGCATGATCGTTCGCGACATGTGCGCCACGCCTTCTAACTGGCGCTCGGCCGTCAGCGTGCCGGAGTACCTGCGCGCACACGGCATCGTTGCTATCGAGGGTGTCGACACCCGCGCTCTGGTGCGCCATCTGCGCGACAATGGTTCCAAGATGGGCATTATCTCGACCGAGATCTTCGACGTCGACGAGCTTGCCGAGCGTCTGGCCGCAGCGCCTACGCTGGTAGGCGAGAACCTGGTCAAGACCGTAAGTTGCCCCGCGCCTCATGAGTTTGTGGCCGCCGACCTGCCTGCCACGCATGGCTTTGCGCTTTCGGCTGCCGCTCCTGCCCGTCACAAAGTGGTCGCCTACGACTGCGGTGTGAAGCGCGGCATTCTGGAAGGGCTGGTCCGCGCCGGCTGCGACCTTACCGTCGTGCCGTGGAATACGCCCGCGAGCGAGGTGCTCGACATGAATCCCGACGGCGTCTTTTTGTCCAATGGCCCCGGCGACCCCGACGCCGTGGTGGAGACCTACGAGCAGGTGCAGCAGCTGATCGGCAAGGTGCCGGTCTTTGGTATTTGCCTTGGTCACCAGATGATCAGCCTGGCCTGCGGCGCCCAGATGGAAAAGCTTAAGTTCGGTCACCGCGGTGGCAACCAGCCGGTCATGAACCTGGTAAGCCGTCGCGTGGAGATCACCGCACAAAACCATGGCTTTGGCCTGCTGTTCCCCAGCTTGGGCAAGCTTGTCCCCGAGCTTTCCGGCGGCGAGACCGAGCATGCGGCCGATGGAGATCTGCGCGTCTGGGTGCGCCGCGGAATCGCGCCGGTCGTGATGAACGAGCGCTTTGGCCGCATTCGCCTGACGCACGTGAACCTCAACGACGGCACCGCCGAGGGCATCCAGCTGCTCGACGCCCCGTGCTTCTCGGTCCAGTACCACCCCGAGGCCTCGCCTGGCCCCACCGATGCTCACTATCTCTTTACCGCCTTTACGCGACTCATGGACGGCGAGGAGAACTACCTGGACATCGACACCGCGAAGGACCGCCTGGCTGGCTGGAATTTCGCCGAGACTGAGACCGAGGAGAACTAACATGCCTAAACGTACTGACATCAAGCGCATCCTCGTCATTGGCTCGGGCCCCATCGTTATCGGCCAGGCCTGCGAGTTTGACTACTCCGGCGCCCAGGCCTGCAAGGTGCTCAAGGAGGATGGCTTTGAGGTCATCCTGGTCAACTCCAACCCGGCGACCATCATGACCGACCCGGGTCTTGCCGACCGCACCTATGTCGAGCCCATCACCGCCGAATTTATCGAGCGCGTAATCAAGAAAGAGCGCCCGGACGCGCTGCTGCCCACGCTGGGCGGCCAGACCGGTCTGAACGCCGCCGTCGAGCTGGCAAAGGACGGTACGCTCGACAAGTACGGCGTCGAAATGATCGGCTGCGACCTGGCCGCCATCGAGCGCGGCGAGGACCGCAAGCTCTTTAACGAGGCCATGGCCGAGATTGGCCTGGAGGTCGCGCGCTCGGGCTATGCCTACAGCGTGGCCGACGCCGAGGCCATCGCCGAGCGCGTGGGTTATCCCTGCGTACTGCGCCCGAGCTTTACCCTCGGTGGCGCCGGCGGCGGCATCGCGCATACCCACGAGGAGCTCGTCTCCATCGTGAGCCAGGGCCTGGAGCTCTCGCCCGCCCACGAGGTGCTGGTCGAGGAGTCCATCGAGGGCTGGAAAGAGTATGAGATGGAGGTCATGCGTGATCACGCCGGCAACGGCATCATCGTGTGCTCCATCGAGAACCTCGACCCCATGGGCGTGCATACCGGCGACTCCATCACCGTGGCGCCGGCGCAGACCCTCTCCGACCTTGAGTATCAGCGCATGCGCGTGGCCTCGCTCGCCATTCTGGAGAAGATCGGCGTCGAGACCGGCGGCTCCAACGTGCAGTTTGCCGTGAACCCCAACACCGGCCGCCTGATCGTCATCGAGATGAACCCGCGCGTGAGCCGTTCGTCCGCGCTGGCCTCCAAGGCCACGGGTTTCCCCATCGCCAAGGCCGCCGCGCGCCTTGCCGTGGGCTACACGCTCGACGAGATCGTCAACGACATCACCAAGGCTACACCCGCCTGCTTTGAGCCCACGATCGACTACTGTGTGGTCAAGGTGCCGCGCTTTGCCTTCGAGAAGTTCAAGGGTACCGACCCCACGCTCACCACGCGCATGAAGGCCGTGGGCGAGATCATGGCGATCGGCCGCACCTTTGAGGAGGCCTTTGGCAAGGCTATGCGCTCGCTGGAGGATGGCCACCAGGGCATTTGCGCCGGTGGCAAAGAGGGTGCCGATAAGCTGAGCGACGACGAGCTTGCTCAGGCCGTGGCAACCCCGACCGAGCATCGCATCTTCTTTGTGGTCGAGGCCCTGCGTCGTGGCTGGGACATCGCTCGCATCCATGCCATCTGCGGTATCGATCCGTGGTACCTCAACCGTATCAACGATATGGTGCAGGTCCAGGAGAGCATCCGCGACCTGCGTGTGGAGGATATCGACGCCGACGCGATGCGCCTGCTCAAGCAGTACGGCACGAGCGATGCCGAGATCGCTGCGCTGACCGGCTCGGACGAGCGCTTTGTGCGCGCCTATCGCAAGGGTCTGGGCGTGGTTCCCAGCATGAAGACGGTCGATACCTGCGCTGCGGAGTTCTCGAGCGCCACGGAGTACCACTACAAGACGTACGAGAACATCTACCGCACGAGCCCGGATGCCAAGAAGTGCGTGGCTCCCGACGAGACCACGCCGGCGGACAAGCCCAAGGCGATGATCCTGGGCGCCGGCCCCAACCGCATTGGCCAGGGTATCGAGTTCGATTACTGCTGCGTGCACGCGAGCTATGCGCTGGCGGCCCGCGGCTTCGAGACCATCATGGTCAACTGCAATCCCGAGACCGTTTCGACCGACTACGACACGTCCGACCGTCTGTACTTTGAGCCGCTCACCTACGAGGACGTCATGGATGTCATCGATGTTGAGCGACCCGACGGCGTCGTGGTGACGCTCGGCGGCCAGACTCCGCTTAAGCTGGCGCGCATGCTCGAGGAGAGCGGCGTGAACATCATGGGCACCAAGCCCGATGCCATCGACTTTGCCGAGGACCGCGAGCGCTTTGCCGCCCTGCTCGACAAGCTGGGCATTATGTATCCGCCGGCGGGCCAGGCAACCTCGTTTGAGGAGGCCGAGGCCGTGGCCGCGCATATTGGCTACCCGCTGCTGGTGCGTCCGAGCTACGTGCTGGGCGGCCGCGGCATGATGATCGCCTACGATGCCGAGCATCTGCGCGATTACATGGCCGAGGCTGCGCGCATTAGCCCCGACTACCCGGTGTATCTGGACCGCTTCTTGGAGGGCGCGATCGAGTCCGATGTCGACGCCCTGTGCGATGGCGAAGAGGTCTACATCGGCGGCATTCTGGAGCATATCGAGGAGGCCGGTATTCACTCCGGCGACTCTGCGACCTGCATTCCGCCGTTCAGCTTTAGCGAGAGCCTGCAGGCAAAGCTTCGCGAGACTACGCGCCGCATCGCGATGGCGCTGGGCGTACGCGGCCTGGTCAACGTGCAGTACGCCATTAAGGGCGAGACCGTCTATGTGATCGAGGCCAACCCGCGTGCCAGCCGTACCGTGCCGTTTATCTCCAAGGCCACCGGCGTGCCGCTGGCCAAGTGCGCGGCGCGTATCATGGCAGGCGATTCCATCGCGAGCCTGGGCCTGCCGAGCGACGAGCGTCAGCTGGACTGGTTCTGCATGAAGGAAGCCGTTATGCCCTGGGGCCGTTTCCCGGGCGCCGACGTTATCCTGGGGCCCGAGATGAAGTCTACGGGCGAGGTCATGGGTATCGCCAAGAGCTATCCCGAGGCATATGCCAAGACGCAGCTGGCGATTGACTACAAGCTGCCCGACCCGAGCGCCGGCAAGGTGTTCATTAGCGTGTGCGACCGCGACAAGCGTCATATCCTTTCGGTCGCGCGTATCCTGCGTTACCTGGGCTTTGACATCTGCTCCACCGAGGGCACGGCGCGCGTGCTGCGCGGCGGCAACGTGACCTGCGAGGTTGTGGAGAAGATCAGCGGCCCGCACGACGGCGAGCGTCCCAACATCGGCGACCTCATCGCCGATGGCAAGATTGCGGTGATCATTAATACGCCATACGGCCCGGGCTCGCGTGGCGACGGTTATCTGCTGCGCACCGAGGCCGTGCGCCGCGGCGTGACCTGCGTGACCGCGATGTCTGCCGCCAACACGTACGTGAGTGCCATCGAGGCCGTGCGCGAGGACCAGCAGGGTCACGGCAGCGCCAACGACATGGGCATGGACGTCATCGCCCTGCAGGACCTGCCGCAGCACACGGTGTAGTTGACCTGGCCGGCCGGGGCGGCAGCCGGACACTTTCTCTCGGAAACTGGGCTTCGCGAAGTTTTCCGAGAGAAAGGACCGCCTCCCGCCCCGGCCTGCGGTGATTCAATAGCACCGTGTGCTGCCGAAGGGGCTTTGCGCGATGACTAGGGCTGAATAGAAAATGAGTGCGGGCGCCGTCGTTCATTCGAACGACGGCGCCCACGTTATATAGGAGGGACTTTCAGCCTCGTCAACCTCCCATTCCAAACCAAATCAGCCAACGTACGTCATGGCAATATCCGGTAGGTCGCAGGGTGTCCCGCGTCGGGCTGGGTTATTTAGCTGAGCGACTTTGCGAAGCAAGGGGAGCGAAGATAAAAACCCAGCCCGCCCCCGACGCACTGTGTCTAGACGGATTGCACCTTCCCCTGTTTCTAGAGATAAATACCATTTAGCGGTGATATTCAACCGTTCAAGATATTGTGTAATGGCATATTACGTCATATGACGTAATATGCCATAAGCAGTCAAGGATGATTGTCTGCGTTCAAGTCGAGAAAGGGGCAAAATGATTAAACTGTGCCGCGTCGATAGCCGGTTAGTGCATGGGCAGACCGTGTTCTCTTGGTATCCAGCGCTTAAAGCAAACGCTATTCTTGTGGTTTCAGATGAGTACGCCGCAAGCAAAGAGCGAATTCAAGCGCTGCGAATTGCAAAACCCGCTGATGCCAAATTGGTTGTCAAAAGTGTAGAAGATTCCATCGTGGCCCTTAACGGAAGCGCGGTGGATAAATACGAGCTAATTGTTGTTACGGGAAATGTACATGACGCCTGTGAAGTTGCGCGTGCGTGTCCAAAAATAACGTCTGTGAATTTAGGCGGCGCTCGACCGTTGGGGGATAGCGTAAAGGAGCTTGGCCCTGCTGTGCGCCTTTCCCAATCCGATATTAATGAAATTAAGAAAGCCATGGCTGATGGAATCGAGTTCGAGGTAAGGCAGGTTGCTAGTGAGAAAAAACGCATCGTAACAAGTTTTGATTTGTAGGAAGAGAAAGAAATATGCTGCTTCAGGCTTTTCTGGTTGGTCTTGCTGCTGCTATAGGTCAATCGGATTATTTGCTCGGTACCGCGATGGTCGAGCGTCCGATTGTCCTCGGAGCGATTGTCGGTATTTTTTTGGGTGATATTCCGACTGGCGTTATTGTTGGTTTCCAGCTCGAACTCGCGTTTATGGGGGTCTGGCAGGTTGGTGCTGCCGTGCCGCCCAACGTAATTGTTGGTTCAGTTTTGGGAACAGCCTTTGCGATTACTATGGGTGCGGGTCCCGAGACCGCTCTGACTATTGCTATGCCCACTGCGGTGCTTGCCGGCATGTTTGACAGCCTTATGTATAGCGTTGTTACGCCTCCTATGGCTGTCTGGGCTGATCGTGGTGCCGAAAAGGACGACCCCAAAACGATTACAGCCGCTATGTGGACCAATGGAATTCTCTACATCATTGCGCTTGGCTTGATTTGCGGCGTGGCTTTTTACGTTGGAAATGATGCTGTTCAGGCGCTGATTGACGCCATCCCTGATTGGCTTACGAATGGGCTTACGATCGCAACGGGTATTCTGCCCGCGCTTGGATTTGCGCAGCTTATGTCAATCCTGTCCACCAAGGAGCTGAGCTTCCTATTCTTTGGAGGCTTCTTGCTGAGTGCCTATCTAAATATTCCGACGATCGGTATCGTGGCGTTTTCGCTGATCCTGATTGGGATCCTCAATATGGCTCACATTTTTATGCCTGCCAGTGCGGCGGTCGCTAAGGAGGTTGACGATGACAACGAATTCTAATGATGTTCTTGAGCTCTCGCCGGAGTCAAATAAATCGACCGATAAGAGAATAACCAAGAAAGACTTAAAGGCGTTATTTTGGCGTAGCTTTCCACTCAACATCATGTGGAGCTTTGACCGACAAATGAACGTTGGTTTCTGCTACGACATGATTCCGGTAATCAAGCGGTTATACGATAAGCCCGAAGATCGGATCGAGGCATATAAGCGTCATCTTGAGTTCTACAATATTCAAGTTACGTTTAATCCTCTGGTCGCCGGCATTGTGGCCTCCATGGAGGAGGAGAACGCCAACAATCAGGACTTTGACGCCGCCTCAATTAACGCCATGAAAGCATCGCTTATGGCTCCGCTTTCCGGTATTGGAGATTCGCTGATCGCCAGTACGCTTCGCATGATTGCGACGGGCGTTGTGACGGGACTTTGCCTTTCGGGCAGTCTGCTCGGCCCAATCCTGTTCCTGCTTCTTTATAATGTCCCAACGATCCTGATCCGCTGGTTTGGGCTTCAGTATGGTTATTCGCTTGGCAGTGGCATGATTTCAAAGCTGAACGATTCTGATGTAATGCGCAAAGTTACGTCCGGCCTGGCGATTGTGGGACTAATGGTAGTTGGTGGAATGGTAGCGACCACCGTTGCAGTTACCACTCCGCTCGCTCTTAACTTCGGCGACACCGCGTTTAAGTTGCAGGAAACGCTCGACGGGATATTCCCGGCTCTTTTGCCGCTCTGCGCGTTCGGAATCATGTGTCTTTGCAATAAGAAACAGGTCAAAATAATTTGGCAGATTGTGGGCATTCTCGCTGCTGGTATTGTGCTCGGCGTCCTGGGGATTTTGGGCTAGAGAAGGCGTCCATCTTTTGAGATGCTGAACTCGAAGGACGATGCGTCTGCTCGCCAAACGGTTTTTGAATAGTGGAGCGGCATCTCATCGCAGGCATATGTGACGTGCTCGACAACGCTCACGGGGGCTCCAACGATATAACCGAGAAGGCTTGCTTCTTGGAGCCCCGCTATTCCTGCGGTGATTTTGAGCTTCTCAATACCGGTTGCGATGCTGTAATGGTTGGCGATCAGGTCGAAAAGACTGGCATTGTCTGTGAGAAGCTCCAGCAGTCCGGGTAGAGTGCTCTGCGTTGCATAAACGGTGTCGATGGCGCAGGGGGCATTTTCGATATAAACCAAGCGCGCAACTCGTTGCACTACGGTTCCGTTGTCAATTTTGAGCTCCCGTGCAATGTGGGCATCAGCCTTGATTAAGCCTGTTTCCAAGATGGACTTGGTTGTTTTATCGCCGTATTGGGGGTCGGCGCTCAAATTGAAAATGGTGCTTGTTCCTCGTTTCAGGGTGAGCTTCGATGGGTTTACGAATGTTCCCTTGCCTCGCAGGCGGTAGAGCAAGCTTTGGTCAATGAGATTCTGTACGGCGCGTCTTACGGTGATCCTGCTTACTTTGTATTGCTTGCAAAGCTCGGTTTCGGTGGGAATCTGACTGCCGCCGGGGAGTTCGCCAGAAACTATTTTCTTGAGGATGTCGTTTTCAACGGTCTGATAGAGAAGTTCTGGCTGAGTGAACTCGTCTTTTGCTGCAGGCATGGTGGACCCCTTGGTTTTCAGTTTCTTTAGTACATAGATATACGACAACTGAGGACATCATAAGCCGTTATCTCAAAAGTTATGGAAATATCGATTTGGCGTTATTGCCGAGAGGGGATTTAAGATGGGTAGACAATACGACGAGGCGTTGATTGGTGCCATTTCCAGTCGCTCGTTTATAACCGAGAAGAGAGGGCTCGAGGTTCAAATTCGTCCGGTTCCTGATGATGAAAGAGAGCATGTGCTTGACCCACGAATTCTCGAGGTATCCCGCAAGAAGATGCGGAATGTTAGCATGTCTCCGAGCTGGACGAGCCTTATTGGAATGCGTCATCGCCCGGATAAGCCGACATACCGCCTACTCGATGGTGAGGTTCAGCGCGATGAGATCCTCATGGAGGCGGCCGATCGCTACATAGATTTATTCGTCTGGACGCCACCAAATCATAAGGAGGCAAGTCCGGCGCTTGTTTACCTGCACGGCGGCGCGTTTATGGCGGGGAATGTTCTGCAATTTGAACATCAGCTCGAGTTCATCGCCGAAAAGTCTGGTGCAGTGGTGGTTTATCCGGAATACCGCTTGGCGCCGGAGACGGCATTTCCGGGGCAGATCGAGGATTGCGTTCTTGCTCTTGATTATGTGCGCGAGCATGCCGCGGATCTCGGAATCGATCCTCATAAAATAATGGTCGCCGGCGACTCCGCGGGAGGAAGCCTTACTAATGCGTGTGTTCAGCTCAGGGGTGCTGGAGCTGTAGCCCATGCCTTCGAAATCTATCCTGAAGTCGACCTTGCGGGCGAACAGGGCGAGGGATATGAGGATTTTCCTGCGATAGCCGATCAGGAGGACGTTGCGCGTTTTCGCATCGACCATCTTCGCGATTCGGACGGTCCGATGGTCGAACTTTGCGCACACGGAAAAATGTCTCCTCATGACCCGTTGATTTCTGCGCTAATGCTTGAGGACTGCACTGATTTCTCCCCGGTGACTATCGTGACATCCGAATACGATCCGCTTCGTATCCCCGATGAAAAATGGGCTACAAAATTACGGTCTTCAGGAATCGATGTTGAGGTCATCGAATATGCCGGGTGTGACCATGGTTTTTTCGATCATTTTGGCGTGTACCCGCAATCGGAAGACGTGTGTTTGTTGATGGCCGAGAAGCTTAAAGAAATGGCTGCACAATAACGTCTCTCGGCGATAAGGGACTGAAGTCGCCTGTGTTTCTGCGTTTGTGGTTCTCGGTCTGATTATAAAAATGAGGCTTGCTCCTTGCCCGAGTGGGTGGGGAGCAGTTTGTTTTTTGTAGCGATGCGAGGCGAATGCCGCGTGCTTTAGATTGCCATTTTGCTTCGCTGTATACCACTTGACGTAATAAAAGAGGCAAGGGCGGTGCGAGGGCCAACAGTCATTCTAAGCTCGGATTCGTATCCTAAAAGGTTGTTTCTGTTGCGCGGCACAATATAGCAAAAAAGAATGATAAAATGAATTCGAAAAAGAATTCATTTTTAGGAGGTATGTATGCCTGCCTTGCAGATGCTCGACAACCTTGTTCCAATTAGCGATTTCAGCCACGGTAAGGGCTCGGCTGCCTTTTCGAAGGTTGGGGACGACAATCCTGTTGTGGTCCTCAAACACAACAAGCCAGCATTTGTGATTGTGACACCCGATGAATACAGGGAAGCGAAGCAAGCGGAGGAGGACCTCGCCTTGTTAACGTTGGCGCTTAAGAGAGTGGCTGCGACAGGTGACGATGCGCTTGTTTCCCTGTCTGATGTTATGGAAGAGCTGGGTGTGAGCCAGGACGAACTCGATCAGATGGATGAGGTCGAGTTTGAATGAGTGGGTACGAAGTCGCTTTCTACCCAGATGCTCTCAAGGATATTAAGCGTCTGGACGGCTCCCAACGAAAGATTGTCCTTAAGGCTATAGAAAAAATCAGAACGAACCCATTGCCGCAGAACGAGGGTGGATTTGGCAAGCCTCTTGGAAACAAGGCGGGTACGGATTTGACTGGCTTTATGAAAATCAAGCTCAGGGGAAGTGGCATTCGAATCGTGTACCGTCTCATCAGAATTAAAGAAAAAATGGCCATCGTAGTGGTAGGCGCTCGCGAAGACATGGAAGTCTACCGAACTGCTCAGAGACGAACACTCGATTTCGAGAAATGGGCGGAAGAGAATATCTAGCTTTAACGATGAACGACGAGTGAGCGTTGGTAGGGCCCTGACGAATTAGATTCGTCAGGGTTTTTTCTGGACCAATTGCCTTTCAGCCTCCGTTAACCTTTCTTTCCAATTCATCAGCCAACGTACGTCATGGCAATCCCCGGTAGGTCGCAGGGTGGCGGCTGAGCCTTTCCCTCGGGAAACTTCGCGAAGCCCAGTTCCCGAGGGAAAGGCTCAGCCGCCACCACAAAGACCGCAGGGACGGGAGCGGCTATACTACTCTCAGTAGTTAAGGGTCGCGGATCCGCCGCGTCACCGCTCTCAACAGGAGGTCTTTGTTTATGGCAGATCAAAAGCCGGTTGTCGGGATCATCATGGGTTCCAAGTCCGATCTGGGCGTTATGGAAGGCTGCACCGCCGAGCTCGAGGCGCTGGGCGTGCCCTATGAGCTCGTCATTGCGAGCGCACACCGCACGCCGGCGAAGGTCCACGAGTGGGCTTCGACTGCTGCCGATCGCGGTATCAAAGTGATTATCGCCGCCGCCGGCAAGGCCGCTCACCTGGGTGGTGTCGTGGCTGCCTTTACGCCGCTGCCGGTCATCGGCGTGCCTATGAAGACGAGTGACCTGGGCGGTATGGATTCGCTGCTGTCGATGGTGCAGATGCCTTCGGGCGTGCCCGTGGCCTGCGTTGCCATCAACGGCGCCAAGAACGCCGCCATCTACGCCACGCAGATTCTAGGCGCTTGCGACCCCGAGTACCGCAAGGTTATCGAGAAGATGAAGCAGGAGATGGCCGACGCCTAGGCGTTCTGCCGTTTCACCGCAGTATAAGGAGAGCCATGTCCGACTATCAGGGAAAACGATTCAAGGCTTCTCAGATTCCCGATCCGTCGAAGCCGGGTGCTGCCCATGCGGCGCAGCAGGGTCGGGCATCCTCTCCTCAGCAGCCGCGCGCGCCGCGCCCCGTGACACCGGCGACGCATCGTCGACAGGACGCGCCAGCCGCATATCGACCTTCATCTTATAGCAACGCTAAGAAGCCGCCCCGGTCTTCATCGCATGCCGCGCCGTCGGATTACACCGAGCCGCCGCGCAAAAAGCGCCGCTCCATTATTCCCATTCTGCTCATCATCATCGGCATCGGTCTGATTGTCGCCGCCGCCGCTATCTTTATTAATGCTCAGATTGGCTATAAGCAGGCGAGCGAGTCGTATCAGAAAATCGAGAAGCAATATGTAAGCGATAAGGACGCCAGCGGCGTGCCGATTATCGACTTCGATGCGCTTGCTCAGACAAACCCCGAGATTGTGGGTTGGATTTACGCGCCGGGAACCAACATCAACTATCCCGTGGTGCAGTCCAATAACAACTCCAAATACCTCAACACGCTGTTTGACGGTACGTCCAATGCATCGGGTGCGATTTTCTTGGACAGTGACGATACCGCGCCGGGAATGGTTGACCAGCAGACCACGATCTACGGCCACCACATGAACGACGGATCGATGTTCAATGTGATCTCGGATACGACCGATCAGGCGACGTTCGACAGCATAGAGTACGTGTATTACATCACGCGCGACGCCACCTATAAACTGCGACCACTGGCGACCAAAGTTGTCGAGGACACGTATGCCAAGGCGCGCACGCCCAATTTTGAGGGCGACGACGGGCTCAAGAACTACCTGTCCGAGATGCTCGACGGTGCCTCTGCCGTGGCGAGCGATGCCATCGATCGTGCCGCTTCGGCAACCAAGGTGGCAACGCTTGTGACCTGTCGTTCGTTATCGCTGAGCAACACGCGTGCCGTCATGGTGCTCACGCCGGTCGAGGAATAAGTTGTTCGAGAGTAGCTAAAAAAGCCCCGTTCCAAATTGGCTACTCGATGACGGTAAGGGAGAAATGATGCTTGAGAATGGCAAAACGATGCCTTCGGTTGATGCTTGGCTGCGCGAGGCCAAGGCCGATTCGTCGGCACCTGCGTGCGGTATGTATCTGACACATAACGGTGTGGTGCGCGCGACGCCCAAGTCCGAGGTCCGCGGGATCGAAACCGATGGCGTAGCTCCCGGGCGCAGGGTGGGCGGCATGGTGTTCGGCTTCGATGCTCAGAAAGTGCAGGCTGCTATCGAGGCCACGCGCGCGATGCCGGGTATCGGCTATGTGCGCGTGTGGCTGGCAAGCGGCGAGCTTGCCGTAGGTGACGACATCATGCTCGTGCTCATTGGCGGGGACATTCGCCCGCATGTGGTCGATGCGCTGCAGTCGCTCGTCGGCACCATCAAGAACGAGTGCGTGAGCGAGGTCGAGCGCGAGGTGTAAGGCCTCGTCGGCAATCCGAGTCTGTCTATAGCGAAAGCCCGCCGGCAGTTCATGTAGATCTGCCAGCGGGCTTTGATGTGTTGGAGCTATTTTGCTCTGGCGTTTGCTACACGCGTGTGGCGTCCTTGGGGCTCATGGTCATACTCTGAAAACGGTTCTCCATATATTCGTTATCGAAATGCTTGTCATAGAACTGTGCGACGGGAATATTTCGAACGGTTCCGTTGACGCGCTGATACCAATAGTCGAGCGATTGCAACGTCATGACGCCGTCGATCAGCATGACGGCGGTCAGGATGACGGTAGCAGAGTAGCGGCGTTTCCATGGAATCATATTGATGAGCTTAAGCAGGCGCGGCAGCAAGACCTTGATCCAGATGAGGCCACCCAGGCCCCACATGCAGGCAAACGGCGTGCATGTGCGTCCCCCGGTCAATACCGCGATGGGATCGGGCATGCCGAATAGCCTAATGTGTGAATAGCTCCACGACACCACGCCAAATGAGGTCTGCATAAACCAGCCTACAAACACCTCGAAAGCGCCGCCGATCAGGGCACTTACCAGGAAAATGATCAGAGGATTCTTTTTATAGAAGCGGTTGAGCGCCATGGTCATGAGCACCGCGCCAAATCCGTAGATGGGGCTAAAGGGGCCAAATAGCATACCGGCACGGTCCTGATAGACGCCGGGATCGACGACGACCATATGCCAGACTTCCTCGAGAATGAGACCTAACACGCTGCAGACGAAGAATACCCAGAACAGGTTGAAGTAGTTGAGCTTGATGTAGCCCTCGCCGGTTTCGTCGCGGCCGAGCATCCCCTCGGCGGCGGCATCGCGGTCGAGCACCTCTTGCAGACGGCGCTGCAGTTCGCGCTCCTGGCGTAGCGTGGGGTCGACGGCGGCCGACAGCACAATGAGGATGACAAGCTGGACGGCGGGGCGCAGCAGGAAGGGTCCGATGCCCTGGAGCATCACGTCAACTAAAAGCTCCACGACGGTAAATGCGATGAGGACGTAAGACAGGCGGGCGGCATTGCGCCGCTGGTCCTTGATGAGGTCCAGGCCAAAGACGATCAAGATGATCGCGCTTGCCGCCGAGAGCATAATGCCGGCGACGATAAGGCCAACCGCGACCAGGGTGTTATCACCGAGCTTAGCGGCGACGTTGCCGTTAATGAGTGCGGTGATGACCTGCCACATAAAGACGGCGACTGACGGGAGCGTGCCCACGCCAGATAGGGTGCACAGGACTGCGTAGACCTTGATGATAAGGGGGATCTTCTTGGCCTCCGTGGTGCTGGGGACACTGGGGTCGAGTTGATTTCGATCCATACGCTACCTTTCTCGTCTTGTAGTAGCCTACAAGGATACGCCGACGACCAGCTAAAAGACAGGACGAACGTCCCAATTGCAACAATGTAGCCCCTAGCGCGGGCGAGACACGGCGCACGGGAAGTCTTCGAGGCCGTTGCCCCTGAGAGTGGACTACCCAATAAAATGTTTGGTCGCAAAACGGATAATAAGCTCGGTGGGCTTTTAAAAAGCGCTGCTCATGCGCGGGGGAGCGCGTCGCGCCGTGCGTATAATAAGGCGGGTAACGCCAAAATACGAGGCTCTGAGGGGATGCCATGTCTCAAGAAACCATCCGCGCGGCCGAGCGTGCCGCGGGACAGGTGAACGCCATGTCGACGTATGATCCGGACTCTGACCAGCTGCATGAGGAATGCGGCGTTTTTGGTGTCTGGGCGCCCGATCGCGACGTGGCTCGACTGACGTACTTTGGCCTGCGTGCACTGCAGCATCGCGGCCAAGAATCGGCGGGAATCGCCGTTGGTGACGGCGGTACGGTTATGGTCCGCAAGGATCTGGGCCTGCTCGACCGCGTGTTCTCCAATGCCGACTTGTCGACGCTCTCCGGTCAGCTGGCCGTGGGTCATGTGCGCTACGGCACCGCCGGCGCCAAGAGCTGGGAAGCCTCTCAGCCGCACCTCTCTACCATCAATAGCGTCATTATCGCGCTCGCGCACAACGGCACCCTCGTCAACACCGACGAGCTGCGTCGCCAGCTGATCGAGCTGGGCGTACCGTTCCTCTCCAACTCGGATTCCGAGGTCGCGACCAAACTCATCGGCTACTTTACTCAGCGTACTGGCCATCTGCGCGAGGGCATTCGCAAGACCATGGAGCTCGTGCGCGGCGGCTACGCCATGACGCTCATCAACGAGCAGGCGCTCTACGCATTCCGCGATCCGCACGGCATTCGCCCGCTCGTGCTGGGCAAGCTGGTGGATGAGGGCCTGGACCAGGCCGATGCCGCATCCGTTTCGCAGCTGCCGTCGCAGGACGGCGCCGCGACGGTCGACGCCACCACCCATGTCACGCGCGCCGGCGGCTGGGTCGTTGCCTCCGAGACCTGCGCGCTCGATATCGTGGGCGCCGAGTACGTCCGCGACGTCCGTCCCGGTGAGATTTTGCGCATCAGCGCCGAGGGCCTTGTGTCCGAGCAGGGCGTGCCTGCCGCCGAAGAGCCTGCTAACTGCATTTTTGAGCAGGTCTACTTTGCTCGCCCCGATTCCATCATGAACGGCAAGAGCGTCTACGCCTGCCGTTATGACATGGGTCGTCAGCTGGCACATGAGGAGCCCGTCGAGGCCGACCTGGTCATCGGCGTGCCCGACTCCGGCCTGCCGCCCGCGGAGGGCTATTCGCACGAGAGTGGCATTCCCTTTGGCGAGGGCCTCATCAAGAACCGCTATGTGGGCCGTACGTTTATCGAGCCTACGCAGGAGCTGCGTGCCATGGGCGTGCGTATGAAGCTCAACCCGCTGCGTGACAACATCGAGGGCAAGCGCCTGGTCGTCATCGACGACTCCATCGTGCGCGGCACCACCATGGTGCAGCTCGTCAAGATGCTGCGCAACGCCGGCGCCAAGGAGATTCATATCCGCATCAACTCGCCCGAGGTCATCTGGCCGTGCTTCTACGGTATCGATACCGACGTGCAGTCGCAGCTTATCAGCGCCAACAAGACGGTCGACGAGATTTGCGAGTATATCGGCGCCGATTCGCTGGCCTTCCTTTCGGTCGAGGGCCTGCTTAAGGTCATGCCCAAGGGCGGTTACTGCGATGCGTGCTTTACCGGCCGCTACCCCGTGGCGATTCCCGAGAGCTTTGGCCGCGACAAGTTCATGGAGGGCTTTAAGCCCCGCAACCTGGACAAGCCGCTGCACTTTGATGACGACGCCGTGGTCGAGAAATACGACGATCGCAGCTGGGAAGAGGAACACGGCGAGGCCTAAAACCTGCCAAAAAGGGACAGGTTTATTTTGGTAGGTTTTACCCGCTGTTTTGTTGATATGACGGCGCGCGTTGTTATGGCGCGCGCCGAAATGAACGCAACTATGAGCACCGTTTGGCGCCCGGGCGGCGGACGGTAGTGGGAGAGGAAGGCTCAGATGAGCGACAGCAAGCATGTGACGTATGAGGATGCCGGCGTCGATACCGCCGAGGGCGGCCGCGCCGTTGACGCTATTAAGCAGATGGTTAAGGACACCAACCGTCCCGAGGTCATCGGCGGCATCGGTGGCTTTGGTGGCCTGTTCTCGGCTGCCGCGCTTAAGGATATGGAAGACCCGATTCTGATTAGCGGTACCGACGGCGTGGGCACCAAGCTCGTGCTCGCCCAGATCATGGACCGTCACGAGACGGTGGGCCAGGACCTGGTTGCTATGTGCGTCAACGACATTCTGGCTTCGGGTGCCGAGCCGCTGTTCTTCCTGGACTACGTTGCCATCGGCCACATCGAGGCCGAGCACATGGCAAAGATCATCAAGGGTGTGGCCGACGGCTGCAAGCTCGCGGGCTGCGCGCTCGTGGGCGGCGAGATGGCCGAGCACCCCGGCGTCATGGCTCCTGCCGACTACGACCTTGCCGGATTTACCGTGGGCGTCGTCGACCGTCCCAAGATGCTCGACCCTGCGAACGTCCGCCCCGGCGACGTGATCCTGGGCCTGCCTTCCACCGGCGTGCACTCCAACGGCTACTCGCTCGTGCGTAAGGTCATTGGCGTCGACGGTATTAAGCCGGGCACGCCCGAGGCCGCCGCTAAGGCCGAGGAGCTGAGCCGTCCGCTCGAGGAACTCGGCGGCGCATCGCTGGCAGACGCCCTGTTGGCCCCCACGCGCATCTATGTCAAGCCGATTCTGGAGCTGCTGCGCGGTGGCGCTCCGGTGCACGCCATCGCCCACATCACCGGCGGCGGCATCACCGAGAACCTCAACCGCGCGCTCGCCGACGACGTCGACGCCGTGGTCACCCGCAACGGCGCCGAGATGGGTTGGGACGTTCCGCCCGTCATCACCTACGTGTCGCGCCAGGCCGAGCTCGCGCCCAACGAGGCATGCAAGACCTTCAACATGGGCGTTGGCCTGTGCCTGATCGTCGCCCCCGAGGACGAGGCTGCCGTGACCGAGGCCCTGGTCGCGCTGGGCGAGAAGCCGTTCCGCGTGGGCGAGTGCGTCGAGGGCTCCGGTAAGGTCGTGTACTCCGATGAGCGCTAACGAGCAGATGGCTGCTGCCGCGAGCCTGGGCTTTGTGCCCTACACCCGTCCGACCGGCACCGATACGGCCGAGCCGCTCAAGATCGGTGTGCTCATCAGCGGTTCGGGTACCAACCTGCAGGCGCTGATCGATCTGATCGCCGCCGGCAAGCTCAACGCTTCGATTGAGCTTGTGGTGTCGAGCCGTCCTTCGGCTAAGGGTTTGCAGCGCGCTGAGCGCGCGGGCATCCAGACGCTCACGCTGTCCAAGGATGTCTATGCCGACCCCATCGCCGCCGACGAGATCATCGCGCACGAGCTGCTCGAGCGCGGCTGCGAATATGTGGTCATGGCCGGTTACATGCGCATGGTGCACACGCCGCTGCTGGCGGCGTTTCCCAACCGCGTGGTCAACTTGCATCCGGCACTGCTGCCGAGCTTTACCGGCGCGCATGCGATCGACGATGCCTTTGCGCGCGGCGTCAAGGTAACCGGTGTGACCGTGCACTTTGCCAACGAGATCTACGACAACGGCCCCATCATCGCCCAGCGCGCGCTGGCTGTCGAGGAAGGTTGGGATGTCGACACGCTCGAGGAGCACATCCACGCGATTGAGCACGTGCTGTATCCCGAGGTCGTGCAAATGCTCGCCGACGGCCGCGTCCACGTGCTGGAGAGCGGCAAGGTCGCCGTGGATCCTGTGAAATAATTACCCGCTTGTAAAGGCGGTTAGGCATATCGAAGACGCCTAACCGCCTTTTTTATTGCGCTTTATGCTGCTTGATTTAGCTGGAATTGAATAGGCTGCTCTTCTTGCCTGTCAATTACAGTAGTCGACTCTCATGTGGAATGCCGAGCTTCCGGCATGAGATTATCTGGGAAAACGACCAGAAAACTTGGCATTCGGCTTCAAATTGCGCATAATTCTATTTATCATCTATTTAACATTTTGTTATCAAAAATGAGCGCAAGGAGGCTGGCTCAATGGGTGAAGCAGATGGCATGGAGCTGATTTATTCACTCGTCGGTTATCCTGATGAAACCGAGTGGCTTGAATTTAAAGAAGGCAATAGCGATCCCGTTAGAACGGGGCGTGACATCTCGGCGCTTGCCAATGCTGCCGCTTACTGCGGCCGCGCATATGCCTATAAGATCTGGGGCGTGAGCGACGGTACGCATGAGCTTGTGGGCACCCAGTTCAACCCATATCACGCAAAGGGTAAGGGAAACCAAGAGCTTTTGATGTGGCTCAAGCTTGCGCTCTCAAACAATGCGAATTACGAGTTTGCGGTTATTGATCATGAGACAAAGCACTTTGTGGTGTTGAAAGTGCACGCCGCGAGCGCTCAGGCGGTCTATTTTGATAAGACAGCCTACATTCGAGAGGGCTCTTCGACGGCAGAACTGGTTCCCGGTAGTGCACGAGAGGCGGAGCTGTGGCGTCGCTTACAGTCAGGGAACGCGGAGCTCGCTGTAGTTGAGAGAGATCTGACATCTCGAGAGGTCGCCGAAATACTAGATGTTGATGCGTATTTTGAGTTGTGCAGATTGAGAAGACCTGTCGATTTGGACGGAGTGATGCTTGCTCTTTGTGAACAAGAGCTGATTCGTCGTCAAGATAACGGCCGATATAGTGTGACGCGCTTGGGAATGCTTCTGGTGGGAAAAAAGCTCTCTCGCTACCCGGAGCTCAGGAAACGCATGCTGCGAATCGTGCGATATGCGGGAAAAGGCAGTTTTGACATTGTCGGGGATACTGAAATCGACAAGGGCTACGCTTTGGCGCTTCCACAGGCTGAACAGCTGGTCATGTCGATGATTCCGGCTGTTGAGGCACTGGATGGCGCATTTCGACGTATTCAGACGGCTTATCCTCAAAGGGCGATTCGCGAGTTACTATCAAACGCCGTGATTCATCAAGACATTGCTGACAATACGGCGGGGCCTCTTGTTGCGATTTACGACAATCGCATTGAGTTCTCTAATCCCGGGACAACGCTTATTCCGGCAGAACGAGTGCTCAACGCCCAGCCGAAAACGCGAAATTCGATGATAGCGTCCCTCATGCGCCAAATGGATCTTTGCGAAGAAGGCGGTACAGGCTGGGATTTAATCGTAGATTCGCTCGAAAAAGCCGGCATGCCTTCACCGGTTATCAAGAGTGAGGGCGGGCTGGGAACGCTCGTGACGCTCTATTGCGACTGTCCGTATACTCGAATGAAAAAAAGTGAGCGAAAAAACGCCGTGTACTGGCATGCCTGTCTTTTGTATGCCCAAGGTGAGTCGATGAGCAATCAGTCGCTGCGAGAGCGTTTTGGACTTTCCGATGAAAAGAAAAACACGGTGGCGATGTCTCGTCTAATCAAAGAGTGCCTGGAAGAGGCATTGATAAAGGAAGAGGACGAGGACGCGGGTTCCAAATACAAAAGGTATATTCCGTATTGGGCCTAAAGACAGGGAATGAAAAGAAGGAGGCGGCTTATGTCTGGTAATAACGAAGCGCTGTTTACGCCTGAGTTGGTGTTTTTTGATTGGGAGTGTGCGACGCCGGATGAGGTGTTCGCGCGGCTTGAGGGCGAGCTTGCACCACATGGCTACATTGCATCCGGTTGGCTCGATGCCGTCCGCACGCGCGAGGATGCCTATCCCACGGGTCTCGCTATGCCGGCGGCAAACATTGCCATTCCGCATACCGATCCGGGGTTTGTGGCCAAGCCCTATATCGCGGTGGTGAAGCCCGCCGCGCCCGTGACATTTAACGCTATGGCTGGCATGGGCGCTCCGGTGCCGGCGCAGATCGTCATCAATCTGGGCATTGCCGAGCCGGGCGGCCAAGTCGAGGCCCTGCAAGCGCTCATGAACATCTTTATGGGCGCCGATGCCGCAGCCGACGTGCTCGGCCAGACCACGCCCCAGGGTATGGTCGACGCCATCCGCCGCCACTTCTAAGGTGGGGCTGAGTCGGCACTTGGGGGACGTTCCTTTTCTGTCGGCACTTGGGGGACTGTCCCTAACTGCCGGCACATAAAGAACGTCCCCAACTGCCAAGTGCCGCATCTGCCCCCTTTGCACCAAAATGGTGCAGATTAACCTGCCCCCAATGTACCAAGCGTGCCGCGGGGGCCGCGTTGTGACACAATGGCGTTTGTTCGATTCGTTATGCGAAAGGCCGACTATGGCAAATAAGAAAAAGAACTCCGAGGCCGCGCCGACGCCCGAGCAGCAGGCTCGCGCTGCCTCCAGCTCTCGCAAGAAGCAGCGCAAGACGTACGTGTCTAAGACCGTCAAGATCGTCCTGGTGGTCATCGGCGTGCTGGCGATGCTGCTTTCCGTCTCGGCGATGGCGTGCTCCGGCCTTATGTCGCGGGCTGAGGACACCTCGGGCTACAAGCTGACCGGCGGTGTTGCTGCTACTATCAACGGCACCAACCTCACCGAGGACACCGTGACCAAGCAGATCATGAGCATGCGCACGTCCTACGGCTACACCAAGGACAAGGACTGGGCGCAGTATCTGGTCGACAACGACCTCACGCCCAAGAAGTACCGCAAGCAACTCATCGACTCCTACACGCAGCAGATTCTGCTTCAACAGGCACAGAAGGAGAACGGCGTGACGGTGTCGGATGAGGAGGTCGAGAAGGCTTGGAAGGACGCGTGCAAGAGCGCGGGCGGTGCCAAGGCCTTTAAGAAGACCCTCAAGACCTACGGCTATACCGAGGACACCTACAAGGATTCGCTCAAGGAGAGTCTGGCGCAGCAGAAACTCAAGGATGCGGTAGCGCCCACAAGCAAGCCCAAGGACAGCGAGATCGTCGATTACATCAACGAGAACCTGTCTAACTACAACGATGCTCGCCGCTCGTCGAACATCCTGATCAAGGCTGATTCCGATGCTTCCGACGAGGACAAGGCTGCCGCCAAGGCCAAGGCGCAGGAGTGCCTGGACAAGATCAACTCCGGTGAGCTGAGCTTTGAGGACGCCGTTGAGCAGTACTCCGAGGACACCGGTTCCAAGGAGAAGAAGGGCGATGTGGGCTGGGATAAGCTCACCACCTTCGTCGACAGCTACCAGGCGGCGCTCGAGGGGCTCAACAAGGGCGATGTGAGCGACGTCGTCGAGTCGACCTATGGTTATCACATCATCAAGTGCACCGACTACTTCCATGTCGATAATCAGGTCGATGACATTAAGCAGGTGCCCAAGGACATCAAGAAGTACGTCTCCAACGTGGTGAAGACGCAGGCGGCAAGCACTGCGTACAGCGAGTGGCTGGAGCAGTACAAGAAGGACGCCGACATCACCGTTAACCCCATGCCCAAGGACGTGCCGTACAACGTCAGCCTGAAGGGCGTCACCAAGAGTTCGACCGACGATTCGTCGACGACTAAGTAATCATGGGGCGGTGCACGCGTGAGTACCGCCCACGCTATTGAGGAGGATATGCAGATGACCAACGAAGAGCTGCAGAAGGAAATGATTGCGGCCATGAAGGCCAAGGACAAGGTTCGCCTGTCTATCATTCGCCAGGTTAAGGCCGAGGTGAAGAATATCGAGGTCAACGAGCGTCGCGATGTGACCGAGGAAGACGTCAACAACATGATCAAGCGTCTGATTAAGCAGACGAGTGAGACACTGGAGATGTCCATTAAGGCCGGTACCGACCAGGAGCGTACCGACAACCTGACCGAGCAGGTCAAGATTCTGGAGAGCCTGCTGCCCGCGCAGGTTTCGGGCGAGGAGCTCGAGGCCCTGATCGAGCAGGTTATCGCCGAGCTGGGTGCCACGTCCAAGAAGCAGATGGGCCAGGTCATGGGCGCTCTGGGTAAGGCCACTGGCGGCAACTTCGATAAGCCGGCAGCAGCAAAGATCGTCGGCGCCAAACTCGCATAGGGGCCTAGCGGTACATAGTTGATGTTGAGGGGGCGTGGCCGTCATGGTCGCGCCCCTTTTTGCTGGCTGGGCACTCATTGGGGACGGACTTAAATGAGTGCCCAATGAGTAGGCACTCATTTAAGTCCGTCCCCAATGAGTGAGTGGAAGGTTGCGGGTTCTTTACGGGAATGTAGTGTGGGCTGCGGAAACGCGGTTCTTTCCGTACAATAGTTCAACTCGTGTAAACGCAGGGAAGGGACATTCATGGCAGACATGATCGAGATCAAGCATCTCAACAAGTACTTTGGCGACCTGCATGTGCTCAAAGATATCAATCTCACCGTCAAGCGCGGCGAGAAGCTCGTAATGATCGGGCCTTCCGGCTCGGGTAAGTCGACACTCATCCGTTGCGTCGATTATCTGGAGGAGCCCACGTCGGGCGAGGTCGTCATCGACGGTACGCCGCTCACCAAAAAGAATCACCTGGAGATGGCTCGCAAGTATAGTTCCATGGTGTTTCAGCAGTTCAACCTGTATCCCAACATGACGGTGCTCGGCAACCTGACGCTCGCGCCCATCAAGCTGCAAAAGAAGAGCAAGGAGGAGGCGACCGAGATCGCCATCGCCGCGCTCAAGCGCGTTGGCATGGCGCATAAGGCCGGCGAGTATCCGCAGAATCTCTCGGGCGGTCAGCAGCAGCGCATCGCCATCGCCCGCGCCCTGTGCACCAAGCAGCCCATCATCCTGTTTGACGAACCGACCTCGGCGCTCGACCCCGAGATGGTCCAGGAGGTTCTGGACGTTATGATTGAGCTCGCGCAGGAGGACATCACCATGATCTGCGTGACGCACGAGATGGGTTTTGCGCGTCAGGTGGCCGACCGCGTCATCTTTATGGAGGACGGCCGCATTCTGGAGGAGGGCACGCCCGAGCACTTCTTCGATAACCCCGAGAACCCGCGCTGCCGCGAGTTCCTGTCCAAGATTCTGCACTAGGCGCGGTGATGGACATGACGGATATGACGAGGACGGCCGTGTCGCGCCGTCACTTTTTGCAGCTGGCGGGCGCCGGTATGCTTGCGCTGACGGGGATCGCGCTTGCCGGTTGCGGCAACTCCACCAGCGGCGAGGACTCCGACAAGGGGTCTAAGCTTGCGGCCATTAAGTCGCGTGGCCATCTGAATGCCGGCGTTAAGAAGGACGTTCCCGGCTACGGCTATTACGACACCGCCAAGGGCCGCTTTGAGGGCATGGAGGTCGATTTGTGCTACCAGATCGCCGCTGCCGTCTTTGGCGTGAGCTACAAGGAGGCCCGCGCCCAGGAGCTTGTCGAGTTTACCGACGTAACGCCCAAGACACGCGGCCCGCTGATCGATAACGGCCAACTCGACGTGGTCGCGGCGACCTACACCATCACCGACGAGCGCAAGAAGAGCTGGGATTTCTCGACGCCGTACCGCACCGACTACGTGGGACTCATGGTCAAGAAGCGTTCGGGCTTTACCTCGATTGAGGACCTGGACGGCAAGGTCATTGGTGTGAGCCAGGGTGCCACCACGCAGGGCCTGATCGAGCAGATGATCAAGGACAACGGCTTTAGCTGTAAGCCCGAGTTTAGGGCATTTAGCGGCTACCCCATCATCAAGAGTTCGCTCGACGCCGGCAATATCGACGTCTTTGCCATGGACCGCTCCACGCTGGCCGGCTACATGAACGAGACCGTTGAGTTGTTGCAGCCCGAGGTCAAGTTTGGCGAGCAGGGCTACGGCGTGGCGACCAAGAAGGGCTGCGACCTTTCGGCCGTGGTCGATCAGGTGATTTGCGATCGCCTGGCCGACGGCTGGCTCGACCAAGAGGTCAAGACCTGGGGTCTTGTATAGGCACATCGTCCAAGGAAGGAATCAAATGCTCGAAGGATTATTTGACGCCGACCGTTGGTCGACGACATTTCAAAACATGGGGCCCTTCTGGGAGGGCTTTGGCGTGACGCTACAGGTAGTCGTTGCCGGTCTGCTGCTGTCGCTGGTGCTGGGCACGCTGCTGGGCGTGTTCTCTACCACTCGCTCGCGCGTGCTGCGCGTCATAAGCCGCGTGTACGTGGAGTTTTACCAGAACACCCCGTTGCCCGTGCAGGTGCTCTTTATGTACATGGCCGGTCCGCAGTTTTTGCAGGCCATAACCGGTGCCGACCAGCCGGTGCGCATCGCACCGTTCGTGCTGGGCTTCTTGGGCGTGGGCCTGTATCACGCGGCCTACATTTCGGAGGTCATCCGCACTGGTATCGAAGCGGTGCCGCGCGGTCAGATGGAGGCGGCCCAGAGCCAGGGCTTCACCCGTGCGCAGGCGTACTGGTACATCGTGCTGCCCCAGACGTTTAAGATCATTCTGCCGCCGCTGTGTAACCAGGCGCTCAACCTGGTCAAGAACACGTCGGTGCTGGCGCTTGTGGCCGGCGGCGACCTTATGTACCGTTCCGACAACTTTGTGAGTCTGTACGGTTACCTGCAGGGATACATCGTCTGCTGCCTTATGTACTTCATCATCTGCTTTCCGCTCGCCATGCTGGTGCAGTGGCTCGAGCGCCGCTCCAAGGAGCGTCCGCACGGCGTGAGCCTGGCCGAGCTGGGGCTCGACAACGTAGAGGAGGCCTAGCGCATGGAAATCTTCAACGCGACCAACCTGCTCTACATTTGGGGCGGCTTTGTTAAGACGATCGAGATCTCGGCGCTGTCGATCTTTTTCTCGCTCATCTTTGGCACGGTGCTGGCGCTCGTTAAGAGCTATGCGCCCCGCCCATTCCGTATTTTGGTGAGCGCCTATATCGAGCTGTTCCGTTGCACGCCGAACCTGCTGTGGATCCTGTTTATCTACTTTACAGTGCAGGGTTTGGACATTGTGATTTCGACCATCGCCTTTACGCTGTTTACCAGCGCTGTTATGGCCGAGATTGTGCGCGGCGGCCTCAACTCG
Organism: Collinsella aerofaciens; assembly: GCF_015558785.1. Taxonomy (GTDB): domain Bacteria; phylum Actinomycetota; class Coriobacteriia; order Coriobacteriales; family Coriobacteriaceae; genus Collinsella; species Collinsella aerofaciens_P. The sequence continues at coordinate 97,942 of NZ_JADMOP010000003.1, read as the reverse complement.
ATTCCGCGCGGCCAGTTTGAGGCAGCGCAGAGCCAGGGCTTCGGCTTCTTTGCCACCATGCGCTACATTATTCTGCCGCAGACATTTAAGACGATCATTCCGGCGCTGTTTAGCCAGTGCACGACCGTCATCAAGGACAGCTCGTATCTTTCGGGCATTAACGTGGCCGAGCTCATGTACGCGGCAAATGTCGTGATGGCCCACGCGATCGACCTGTCGCAGGTGCTCATGCTCTACGGCCTGGTGTTTGCGATGTACTTTGTGCTCAACTTTGGCATCTCGTTGCTGGTTCGCGCATATCAGAGGCGAATGGTGGCAGCGTAGAATGTGGCAAAGGGACAGCCCCTTTGTCACATAGAGAAAGGAATCGCGATGAGCGATCTGGAGAATAAGAAGAATCCTGTGGTCATTACCATCGCGCGCGACTTTGGCGCCGAGGGTCACGAGATTGGCCGCATGCTTGCCGACGAGTTGGGGATTCCGCTGTACGATAACGAGCTGCTGGTACGTGCGTCGCTGCGCGCGGGCGAGTCGCTTGATAAGATGGCCGCCTATGATGAGCGTCTGGCCGTGGAGAACATGGCGTTTCTGCCCGACCGCTACGATGCGCGTTCGTACTCGGATAAGTTGTTCCAAAAGATGAGCCAGGTGATTTTGGATCTGGGCGAGACCGAGAGCTGCATTATCGAAGGCCGTCTGTCCGATTACCTGCTGCGCAACAACCCCAACCACATTGCCGTGTTGGTGACCGCACCCTTTGAGGACCGCGTCGAGATTGTGCGCAAGAAGCGTGGCCTTAACAAAAAGAAGGGCGCCAAGCTGGTCAAACAGCAGCAGAAGGCGCGCGAGGCGTTCTATAAGCGCTATAGCGCCGGCAAGTGGAAGATGACGAGCGGTAAAGACATCGTCGTCAACCGCGCCAAGCTGGGCCGCGAAGGCTGCAAGGACGTCATCGCCGCAGCCTACCGCTACAAGGTGGCCCAACTCGAAGGCTAACCAGTTGAAACCACCACAAAGGGGACAGGCACCTTTGTGGTGGTTTGGGCGGCCGGCATAGAAAAAGTCCCCGCCGGGCGTGTGCTCGACGGGGACTTTGCCGTTTGGTGGCTAGCGCTGCGGGTGATTACTCGCCCAGCAGGCTCTTGGTGATGGAAGCGGCGGCCTTCTTGCCGGCGCCCATCGCCAGAATGACCGTAGCGGCACCGGTGACGATGTCGCCGCCAGCCCAGATGCGGGGATCGGTGGTCTGGCCGGTCTCCTCGTCGGCGACGATGTAGCCCCACTTGTTGAGCTCCATCTTGCCGCCGATCTTCTTTGCGAAGGGGTTGGCGTTGGTGCCGATAGCCGAGATCGCGACGTCGCAGGGGATCTCCTCGATGGCGCCCTCGATGGGCACCGGGCGACGACGGCCGGACTCGTCAGGCTCGCCGAGCTCCATCTTCTGGACCTTGACGGCGCACACGGAGCCGTCCTCGCCAGCGACAAACTCGAGCGGGGAGACGAGCGGCAGAACCTCGACGCCCTCGGCCTTAGCATGGTGCAGCTCGGCGCGACGGCAGGGCATCTCGTCCTCGGTACGACGGTAGGCGATGATGGCGTGCTCGGCGCCCAGGCGCTTGGCGGTACGGACGGCGTCCATAGCCACGTTGCCGCCACCAAAGACGACGACGTTCTTGCCGTGCTTGGTGGGGGTGTCGTACTCGGGGAACTTGTTGGCCTTCATCAGGTTCACGCGGGTGAGGTACTCGTTAGCGAAGAAGACGTTGGGCAGGTTCTCGCCGGGGACGTTGAGGAACTTGGGCAGGCCAGCGCCGGTCGCCACGTAGATGGCGTCGAAGCCCTGCTCGAACAGCTCCTCGGCCGTGGCCATGTTGCCCACGACGGAGTTGTACTCAAACTTGACGCCCATGTCCTCCAGGCCGTCAATCTCGCGCTTGACGACCGCCTTGGGCAGACGGAACTCGGGGATGCCGTAGACCAGCACGCCGCCGCCGGTGAAGAAGGCCTCAAAGACGGTAACGTCAAAGCCGTTACGGGCGAGCTCGCCGGCGCAGGTGATGCCGGACGGGCCGGAGCCGACGACGGCGACCTTCTTGCCGTTCTTGGGAGCCATCTTGGGCGTGGAGGCGAGCTCGGGGCGATCACCCAGGAAGCGCTCGAGCTGGCCGATGGCCACGGGCTCGGACTTCTTGCCACGGATGCACTTGCCCTCGCACTGGTTCTCCTGCGGGCAGACGCGGCCGCAGATGGCGGGAAGCATGGAGTCCTCGCGGATGGTATCGAGAGCGCCGCCGAAGTCCTTCTCGCGGATCTGCTCGATAAAGCGGGGGATGTTGATGTTGACAGGGCAGCCCTCAACACAGAACGGCTTCTTGCAGTTGAGGCAGCGCTCGGCCTCGGCCAGCGCCATCTCCTCGGTGAAGCCCTTGTCGACGGGGCGGAAGTCGCAGGCGCGCTCGGCAGCCGGCTCCTCGTTATCGGGGGTGCGGGGCGACTTCATATCGGCAACGAAACGACCGTTAACTAGTGGCATGCGCAGCTCTTTTCCTCATAGGCCTTGAGGGACTCGCCCTCTTCGGAACGGTAAGCGGCCTGGCGGGCACGAAGGTCATCCCAGTCGACCAGGGTGGCATCGAAGTCGGGGCCGTCGACGCAAGCGAACTTGGTCACGCCGCCCACCTCGACGCGGCAGCAGCCGCACATACCGGTGCCGTCAACCATGATGGGGTTGAGCGACGCGGTGATGGGGGTGTCGTACTTCTGGGCGGTGAGGGTCGAGAACTTCATCATCGGAACGGGACCGACGCAGAAGACCTGGCTCACGGCCTTGTCCTGCAGCAGGCGCTCCAGCGGAGCGGTGACAACGCCCTGCTCGCCGTAGGAGCCGTCATCGGTGGTGATATGGATGTGGTCCTCGTCGAGGAGCTCGCGGAACTGGTCCTCCATGAGCAGGAGGTCCTTGGTGCGGGCGCCCATGATGGCGTGGACCTCGTGGCCGGTCTCGACCAGGTGCTTAGCGACCGGGAAGGCAATTGCCAGGCCGACGCCGCCGCCAATGACGGCGCAGGGGCCCTCGGCCATCTCGGTGGGAACGCCCAGCGGGCCCACGACGTCGCGCAGCGACTCGCCGGCCTCGTAAGTGGAAAGCATCTCGGTGGTCTTGCCGATCACCATGAAGATGAACTCGACCCAGCCCTCGTCACCGTTCCAGCCAGCTAGGGTAAACGGGACGCGCTCGCCCGTCTCGTTGGCGCGAACCATGAGGAACTGTCCAGCGTGCGCATGCTTGGCGATTGCAGGCGCCTCGATGCGGAACTTGAACACCTTCTCCGAGAACTGCGTCTTCTCCAGGATCTTATACATAGAACCCCTCTCTTGTTAGGGCCGCCGAACCGTGCCTCCACGGAAATGGACGGTAGCCCGAATAAAACCGTACGCGCACAGGCGTTGTGCAGACATACGGTGCAAATTATACCCTCATGGACATGTCGCTTACGTGTATCTTCGGCGGTTGGGAGCAGGGTTTATCCGCTTCGACCTGCCAAAGGGGGAGAGGTTTATTTTGGCGGGTTTTATCAGGCAAAACGGCAAAGGAGGCCGGCCTCGCGCTTCGGTGAGGCCGGCCCCCTTTGGAGCGTTGCATATGTATAGCGGCACAGGGTTTATTGCGACGCAGCCGCCGCGGCGTTTCCGCAGATGAAACCTGCCAAAATAAACATCCCTAAATGGTAGGTTTTAGTGCTTGCCGTTGGCGGAAGCGGCGCCGTTTACGTGATCGCGGGCGTAGATTACGCCGTGGACGATGGCCAGACCGGCGGCATCTGCGGCGCGGGCGCAGGTGTCCTGGAAATCCTCGGCTTCGCGGGCGCGCAGCTGCTTGAGCACGTAGTCTGCCACGGCCATCTTGCCGGGAGGGTTGCCGATGCCGGTGCGGATACGGCTAAAGTCGCGGCTGCCCATCTTGTCGATGATGGAGCGCAGGCCGTTGTGACCGGCATGGCCTCCGCCCACCTTAACACGCACGTCGCCGGCGGGAATATCGAGCTCGTCGTGGATGACGAGCAGCTCCTCGGCCTTGATCTTGTACTCGCGGCAGAGCTTGGAGATGGGCCCGCCCGAGGTGTTCATGTACGACTGCGGCTTGACCAGTACAATCTGGCGCTTGCCGTTCTCTTCCTCGGCATCGTTGATGTTGATGAGCGCGACCTCGGCGCCTGCTTGGTTTTTCCAGTACGTGACGCCGGCCTGACGGGCCAGCTCGTCGATCGCCTTAAAACCGGCGTTGTGGCGGGTCTCGGCATACTCATCGCCAGGGTTGCCAAGTCCGGCAACCATGCGAATCTTAAGCGGCTGTGCAGCTGCCATGTTCATCCTTTCGTTACACAAAAGTTCAATCAACGACAAAGGCTACCACGCCCGCCGAAGGCGAGGAAAGGTTGCAGCAAAGTCATTTCAGAAAACAGCTGCCCCGAGACAGCAGGAAGCCCCGGACACGCCGGGAGGGGTTATCAAAGCGAACATCCCGCAGCCGCAAAGCGGCGAGGACGTTCGCGTGATAACCCCGCAGGCGTGTCCGGGGCTTCCGGAGGGATGCGAGGGTCGAGCGACTATAGCGCGAAGTCGCCGCCGACGAGCGTGGAGACGGGCTCCTCGTGGTAAACGGCGGAGATGGCCTGAGCGAACTCCTCGGCGACCGAGATGGTCTTGATCTTGCCGCCGACCTCGACGGGAATGGCGTCGGTGACGAGGCACTCGACGATCGGGGCGTCGTTCAGACGCTCGATGGCCGGACCGGAGAAGATGCCGTGGGTGGCGCATACGTAGATGTCGCCGGCGCCCATAGCCTTGAGCTCCTTGACGTTGGCGCACAGGGTGCCTGCGGTGTCGATCATGTCGTCGTTGATGATGCAGGTCTTGCCCTTGATGTCACCGATGATGCCCATGACCTCGGCGGCGTTGTGGCGCGGACGGCCCTTGTGGGCGATGGCCAGGTCGCAGCCGAGCATGTCGGACAGCTTCTTGGCGGCCTTGGCGCGGCCCACATCGGGGGAGACGACAACCAGGTTGTCGGTGTCGAAGTGCATGTCGTTGTAGTACTGGCCAAACAGCGGCAGCGCGGACAGGTGGTTAACCGGGATATCGAAGAAGCCCTGAATCTGGCCCTGGTGCAGGTCGAGGGTGATGATGCGGTTGACGCCGGCGCGCTCGAGCAGGTTGGCGACGAGGCGGGCGGTGATGGGCTCACGCGGGCCGGCCTTGCGGTCCTGACGGGCATAGCCGTAGTGGGTGATAACGGCGGTGATGGAGCGGGCGGATGCGCGCTTGGCAGCGTCGGTGGCGATGAGCAGCTCCATGAGCATGTCGTTGACGTTGCCGCCGGCCACGGACTGAATCAGGAAGACGTCGGCGCCGCGGACGGTCTCGTCGTAGCGGGCGTAAATCTCACCGTTGGCGAACTGCTTTAGCGTAAGGCCCGAAAGCTCGACCCCAAGGTACTCAGCGATCTTCTGAGCGAGGGGACGGTTGGAGGAACCGGAATACACGCGGATGGACTTGCGCATATTCTCCGACTTCTCGGGATCATTAATCGGCATTACCCTTCTCCTTTATATCGAATGCCATATAGATGCCTTGTTGCATTGTAACCGCGCGACGGGGTTAATCGGGTCTTGATAACGTCTTTACCGTCAACGGACACGAACCGACCACTCATCCTGTCGCGCAGGTCACGATAGAAAAAAGGAGCCGCCCCCATGGGAACAGCTCCTTAGATGCTTGGTAAAACGTTATACCTCGTCGTCCTCGTGCAGGCGGCGGCGATAATCGGCGGCCCAGCCCTCAATATTTACCTGACGGGCGCGGCCCAGACCGAGTGCGTCTGCCGGGACCGGCTCAGTGATGACGGAGCCGGCGGCCACGAGCGCGCCGTCGCCAATCTGGGCGGGCGCGACCATCATGGTATCGGAACCGATGAAGGCATCCTTGCCGATGACGGTTTTGTGCTTGTGTACGCCGTCGTAGTTGCAGGTGATGGAGCCGGCGCCCACGTTGACGCCGGAGCCCATGGTCGTGTCGCCGATGTAGGACAGGTGCGGCACCTTGGAGCCCTCGCCGATCGTGGACTTCTTGATCTCCACGTGCGTGCCGGCCTTGGAGCCGTCGAGCATGTGGGTACCCGGGCGCAGGTAGGCGCGCGGGCCGCAGTCGACGCCGTTCTCGATGACGGCCTCGATGGCGATGGTCTCATCGATGATGCAGCCGCTGCCGACGGTGGTGTCGGTGAGACGGCTGTTGGGGCCGAGCTGGCACTCCTCGCCCACGGTGACGTGGCCGATCAGGTGCGTCTGCGGCCACACGACGGTGTCGCGGCCGATGGTGGCGTCGGGGCCGATCCAGGCCTGCGTGGGGTCGATGAAGGTAACGCCCTCGGCCATCCAGTGCTCGTTGATGCGGTCGCGCGCGATGGCGGTGAGCTGCGCGAGCTGGATGCGGCTGTTGACGCCCAGGCCGTCGCGGTAGTCATCGCAGTGGAAGATGGAGACTGCCTGGCCGTGGCCCTTGAGGATCTCGAGCATGTCGGGCAGATAGTACTCGGACTGCGCGTTGTCGTTGCCGATCTCGTCAATGTGCGCGGCGAGCTGCGCGCCGTCGAAGGCGTAGCAGCCGGCGTTGCACTCGAGCAGCGTGGCGGCCTGCTCGGGTGTGCAGTCCTTCTGCTCGATGATGCGTTCGATCTGGCCGTCGGCACCCAGCTTGATGCGGCCGTAGCCGAAGGGGTCGGGCGGGGTCATGGTCATGACGGTGCAGGCGAGCTCGCCGGTGGCGACGGTCTGCGCGAACTTGGCGACGGTGTCGGCGGTGATGAGCGGCAGGTCGCCGTTGAGCACGACGACGGGGCCTTGCGTGATGCCGCAGGCCTCGAGCGCGACCTTCACGGCGTGACCGGTGCCCAGGCGCTCGGTCTGCTCAACGCACTCGACCTTGGTGGCGCTGTTGGCATAGGCGCCGTCGATGAGGGCGCGCATCTCGTCGGCGTGGCTGCCGATGACGACCACGACGCGGCTGCAGCCGGCCTTGATGGTGGCGTCGACGATCCACTGGACCATGGGCTTGCCCAGGATCTTGTGCGAAACCTTGCAGTGGTTCGACTTCATGCGGGTGCCCTCGCCGGCAGCGAGGATAATTGCGGTTGCGTCCATGTGATCTCCTGTTACGTTATAGAGACGTGTGTTTGGAAACGATACACGGCGCAATATGATACCGCAGGCATATGTTGAGCGCGTAGCGATTGGCTCATGGCGGCCGATGTCGGTGCCGCCGGCGTGGCGTTTGCGCTGCTTGCGTGCGGCGTTGGCGGTGCTGCGGAGCTGTCGTTTGAGCGAGGGGACGGGGGTGCCCGTGGACAACATACAAGAGGAGTTTGGCGGCGAGCCCGTCGCGGCATTCTCGATGTCGCATCCGGCTGTGCCGGCCCTCTACATGGTGCTGACGCTGGGGCTCACCATGTTCTCGATGCAGCCGGTGCTGATTGCGCTGTCACTTGCGGGCGGGCTGGCGTATGGATTTGCGACGCGCGGGGCTGCCCGCACGCTGGGCGCACTCCGCTGGCAGCTGCCGGTGATTTTGATTATCGCGCTGGTCAATCCGCTGTTTAGCGCCTCGGGCTCGACGGAGCTGTTCCGTATTGGCATGCGCGCGGTGTATCTGGAAAGCATGGTATACGGCCTGTGCATGGGCGGGCTGTTTGTGGCGAGCATGCTGTGGTTTGAGGCCGCGGCGTCGATGCTCGAATACGACAAGGTGCTCGCGCTGCTGGGCAATGCCGCACCGGTGATTGCGCTCATGATCTCGATGTGCATGAGGCTTATCCCGCAGTTTTTACGCCGCGGTCGTACGGTGCTGGCGGTGCAGGATGCGATTGATGTGCCGGGCCGCGTGCCCACCGATCCCGTGCGATCGCGCCTGCGGGCGTCGAGCGTGTTGATGGGCTGGGGCATGGAAGATTCGCTGGAGCGCGCGGACGCCATGCGCTCCCGTGGGTGGGGCGCCGCGACGCGTCGAACGACGTATGCGCGGTATCGGCTGGGGCGCGGCGATGTTGCCGCGCTGGTTGGACTTGCGCTGTTTGGCATGGCCACGACGGCAGTGGCGTGGACTGCGACGATGCAGTATTCGTTTTACCCGCAACTATCGGTGCCGGCGCCGTGGCTGGGCTATGTCGTGTACGCTGCCTGGATGATGCTGCCTTGCGCGTCGCACGCGATTGATGAGAAGAGGTTTGGCTGATGGCTCGGTTGGATAGGAGCTCGGCGGCGGGTGTGGCATATGGCTCGGCCGCGCCGGCGATTGAGGTGCGAGGCCTTAGTTTTGCCTATCCCGGGGCCGAGGCACCGGTGCTCGAGGGGCTTGATTGGCGTGTTTCCCAAGGTGCGTTTGCACTGCTTGTTGGCGGTACCGGTTCGGGCAAGTCGACGCTGCTGTCGCTGCTCAAGCCCGAGATCGCGCCGGCGGGCGAGCGCACTGGCGATGCGCGCGTGCTGGGCGAGAACGTTGCCGACATGGACGTGCGGGCATCGGCAGAGCGCGTGGGTTATGTGTTTCAGGATCCCGAGAACCAGATTGTGTGCGAGACCGTGTGGCACGAGATGGCGTTTGGCCTAGAGAATCTGGGTGTGTCGCGCGACGAGATGCGCCGTCGCGTAGCTGAGACCAGCTATTTCTTTGGGCTGGAAGATTGGCTTCACCGCGATACTGACACGCTTTCGGGTGGTCGCAAACAGTTGCTGTCGTTGGCGGCCGTTCTGGCGTTGCGCCCGCGCGTGCTGCTGCTCGACGAGCCCACGTCTCAGCTTGATCCGGTTGCGGAGAAGAATTTCCTGCACGCGCTGTTTCGTGTGAATCGCGAGCTGGGCTGCACGGTTGTTGTGGCGACGCATCAGCCGCGGCCGATGCTCGAGTATGCGACGTGTACGTACCGGATTGAGGGCGGTCGCGTGCGCGAGGTGGCGGATATGTCTTCTTTGGGACGCCGAGAATCGCTGTTTTCCGATGACATGTTGGGGTGGGGTGCCATCCGATGTGCAAAAAACGGAGTATTCAGCAGGCGTGAGGACAATTTGGGCTCTCTGGAGCCGCCCGGGGACGTATCGAGCGCGAAAAAAAGTTCAGAATTGGACAAATCGTCCGAATTTGTGGCGCAAACGTCGCTCGAGAATGGCTCGGAAGCCTTCCCGCGCACGGATGGAAGCAGAATACTCCAAAAAATGCACGGCGGGTCGGCTACCACCCTGTCGGAAGGCTGGTTTCGCTACGATCGCGCGGGCGGTTGGGTGCTGCGCGGGCTCGACGTGACGTTTTCGGCCGGTGCGGTGCATGCGATCGTGGGCGGCAACGGATGCGGTAAGTCGACGATACTCTCGGTGCTGGCGAAGACCGCCAAGCTGCAGCGCGGCCGCATGGTGCGCGGAGCGGCCTCGGCGGCGCTGCTGCCTCAGAATCCCAAAGCATTGCTGGTTGCCGATACGGTTCGCGACGAGCTGATGGAATGGGCTTCGACCTGCGGATATGACGAGAACTTGGCGCGGGAGCGTGCGGCGAGCTTGGGGTTGTCGGGTCTGGATGGACGCCATCCGTACGATCTTTCGGGCGGGCAGCGTCAACTGCTTGCATTGGCAAAACTGCTGCTAATCGGCCCCGAACTGCTATTGCTCGATGAGCCCACCAAGGGTCTAGACCTGTTCAGCCGCCGCATCATTGCCCGCGCCCTGCGTGACCATGCGAAGGCTGGCGGCACCGTCATCATGGCTACGCACGATTTGGACTTTGCCGAGCAGGTAGCCGACGACGTCGTCATGATGTTTGACGGCGAGATTGCCTGCATGGAGCCGCCGGCCGACTTCTTTGCCGATAACGTGTTTTATAGGGCGTGATGGGATGACGGATTATCGCGTCGCGCGCTTGCTTGCAAAACTGGAGGTCCCGCTGTTGTTGGCGGTGCCGGCGGTGATGGCTGCCGCGTTGCTGTCGGGTGTTGAGCAGGCAGCATTGGCCATGCTGGTTGTGGTGGCGCTGGTGCTCGCGCTGTTCTTTGCGGGTTACGAGGCATCTCGTCCGGGTTTGCGCCAGATTATGCCCACGCTGGTTCTGGCAGCATTGGCCGCGGCGGGGCGCATCTTGTTTGGCCCCATTCCCGACTTTAAACCCGTGAGTGCCATCGCCATTATCGCGGGGGCGACGCTTGGTCGCCGCAATGGTTTTATGGTCGGTGCGTTGGCGGCGCTGACCAGCAATTTCTTTTTTGGGCAGGGCATGTGGACGCCGTGGCAGATGTATGCCTGGGGGCTCGTGGGATACGTTGGCGGTGCGCTGGCGCATGCCGGCGCTTTTGATCGCGCCGATGGCACCGTGCGTATGCCGGCGCTGCTGACCTACGGCTTTGCTTCGGGTTTGCTGTACGGCGTTGTGATCAACGCCTACGACATTATCGGTTTTGTTCAACCGCTCACGTGGGCGGGTGCCATGGCACGTCTTGCCACGGCGGTGCCGTTCGATATCACGCACGGCCTTGCGACCTGCGTGTTTTTGGCCGCCTTGTACAAGCCTTGGTGCCGTCGCATTAACCGTGTCGTCGTGAAATACGGACTGTAGGGCATTTCGCGTTCCCACACGAACTTGCGGTGGAATAGTTCTCGTTTTTGGCTATTTGCTGCCCAAACAGGAACTACTCCACCGCAACTTATAGGGGGAGAGGGGTCACATGATCTGTTTTCCTCTGTCCCCCAGGAATTGCTTGGCGCTAGAGCTCTAGCGTGAGGGTGACGGGGCAGTGGTCGCTGCCGAAGATATCGCCGCGGATGCCGGCGTCGCGCACGTTGCCGGCGATTGCGTCGCTCACCAGGAAGTAATCGATGCGCCAGCCGGCGTTGTTCTTGCGGGCATTAAAGCGATAGCTCCACCAGCTGTAGACACCCTCGACGTCGGGGTTTGCCGCGCGCCAGGTATCGGTAAAACCGGCGTCGAGCAGCTCGGTAAACTTACCACGCTCTTCGTCCGAAAAGCCTGCGTTGCCGCGGTTGGACTTGGGGTTCTTAAGGTCGATCTCTTCGTGCGCTACGTTAAAGTCGCCGCAGGTCACCACGGGCTTGCCGGTCTCGCGCTCAAGCGCGCTCAAAAAGCCGCGATAGGCATCGTCCCAGGCCATGCGCACATCGATGCGCGCGAGCTCGTTTTGGGCGTTGGGCGTATAGACATCCACAAACCAGAACTTGTCGAACTCCAACGCGCAGACGCGGCCCTCGGTTGCGGCTTGGGCGACGAGCTCGGCCGCCTCGCCCTCGCCGGCGTAGGGTAACAGCGCGTCGGCGTGCAGCACGCGCAGCGGTTCCTGGCGGCTAAAGACCGCAGTGCCCGAATAGCCTTTACGCTCGGCGTAGCTCCAGGTTTGGCGATAGCCGGGCAGGTCAATATCAACCTGGCCTTCTTGCAACTTGGTCTCTTGCAACGCCAGGATATCGACGTCGAGTTCTTGCGCGATCTGGATAAAGCTCGGGTCCTTTTTGAGCACGGCGCGCAGGCCGTTGACGTTCCACGAGGCGAAAGTGTAAGTCTGAGGCATGGTGTCCTTTCGACGGGGTTGGCAGGCTTAAGATTAGCGCAACAGGGGCGGTGGTGGGCACCGCGCGTGCTGACCCAAAGGCCGCATGCTGGGACATCGCCCGACGCTGCCCGACCAACAAGGACGGAGGACTCATATGACGCAGGCGATAACGGACTCCAAACAGGCCTCCGCCGCGCTGGCGGAGCTGTTCGGCACCCACAAGCGCGTGGTCTTCTTTGGCGGCGCGGGCGTTTCCACGGCGAGTGGCATCCCCGATTTCCGCAGCGTGGACGGCCTATATCACCAACAGTTTGCCTACCCGCCCGAGACCATGCTCTCGCATAGCTTTTACGAGGCGCATCCGGCCGAGTTCTTCGACTTTTACCGCACCAAGATGATCGCGCTTAACGCTAAGCCCAACCGCTGCCACACCAAGCTGGCCGAGTTGGAGCGCGCCGGTAAGCTTGATGCCGTGGTGACGCAAAATATCGACGGTCTGCATCAGATGGCTGGCTCACAGCGCGTGTTCGAGCTGCACGGATCGGTCCATCGCAACATTTGCCAGTCGTGCGGCGCGGTCTATAGCGCCGAGTGGATTTGCTCGCGCGAGCACGAGGACGCCGCGGGCGTGCCCGTGTGTCCTGCGTGCGGCGGGCGCATTAAGCCCGATGTGGTGCTCTACGAGGAGCCGCTCGACGAGCGCGTGCTGACCGGCGCCGTCGCCGCCATTGCCGCGGCCGATGTCCTCATCGTGGGCGGGACCTCGCTCGTGGTGTATCCGGCGGCGGGCCTTACGCGCTACTTTACCGGCGATACCCTGGCCATTTGCAATCTCGCTCCCACCGATCAGGATGCAAATGCCGACCTGCTGATTTCTTGCGACATCGCGGCCGCGTTTGCGTTCTAGCCCGTGTGCGCGGATACAATAGAAAAACTGATTGCAAAGCGACCCCGCCGCCTGCGCCCGAGCGCGGTGGCGCGGGCATTTTAGGAGGATGTTCATGGCGAACGATAGCAAGACATGGCGGTGCGGAAAGTATGAGCTCAGCTTTGACCGCCCGCGCATCATGGGCGTCCTCAACGTGACGCCCGATTCGTTTAGCGACGGTGGGGAGCACTTCGACCCGGATGCCGCCATCGAGTACGGCCTGGCGATGCTCGACGCCGGTGCCGACATCATCGACGTGGGCGGCGAGTCCACGCGCCCTGGTTTTACCCCGGTCAACCCCGACGAGGAGGCTCGCCGCGTGCTGCCCGTGGTGCGTGCGCTGGCCAAAGAGGGCGCTATCGTCTCGATCGACACGCGCCACGTGGCGGTTGCCAAGGCGGCCGTGCGCTGCGGCGCCTCGATCGTCAACGACGTGACCGGCTTCACCGACCCCAAGATGGTCGAGTTTGTTAAGACGAGCATCTGCGGCGTCATCGTGATGCATGCCGGCGAGGTCGCCGCGCCCACCCGCACGCACGCAACGGTGCAGCTCGATACCTCGGCAGCGGCGTTTGTTGCCGAGAAGGCGCGCGAGGCGGCTGCCGAGGCCGCGCGTGAGGCCGAGAAGCCGGCTCGCCGCCGTCGCGGCAAGTTGCTGGGCGAGCCTAAGTCGGAGGCCAAGCTTCCGGGCGGCGTGGTGCAGCCCTCGTTGCCGTTTGGCGAACCGGAGCCCACGCCCGAGCCTTCAAGCGAGCAGGAGACGCCGGCCGCCGAGCAGGCTGCTGCCGCCGAGACTGTCGCGCCCGCGCCCGAGGCCGCGCCCGCAGCCACCGAGGCCGAATCGGAGTCCAATGACCGCCTGGCCGCCATGATGCGCCGCAGCGCCCGCCGCGAGGAGGCCTACGTGCCCACCTCTCAGCTTCGCCGCTTTACCCTGCCCGATTCGGCGCCCATCATGCGCCGTGTCATGGGCTTTCTGTCCGACCAGGCTCGTACGCTCATCCATGCCGGCGTGTCGCGCGACCGCATCTGCATCGATCCCGGTCCGGGCTTTGGCAAGACGGCCAACGAGGACATCGTCATCCAGCGCGAGACCGCCAAGATGGCGTCGCTGGGCTATCCGCTCATGTGCGCCGTGTCGCGCAAACGTTTTGTGGGCGCCATCTCGGGCGTGACCGATGCCGCCGCGCGCGATGCCGCCACGTTTGGCGTGTGCCTGGGCGCTATCCAGGCCGGTGCCAACATCGTACGCGTGCACGACGTCACCGGCTTTGCGCAGTTCCTGAACGGTTACTGGGCTGTCGCCAAGCCGCAGCCGCGCCGTGCGTTTGTGGCCGTGGGCTCCAACCTGGGGCATCGTTGCGACAACATCCGCGCCGCGCGCGACATGATCGCCGAGATCCCGCTCACCTGCGTGTCCAATTGCTCGCGTATTTACGAGAGCGAGCCTGCCTACGAGACGCGCCAGGATGCGTTTGCCAACGCCGTCATCGAGATCAAGACCGAGCTGGCGCCGCTGGTGCTGCTCGACGAGCTTATGAAGATCGAGACCGAGCTGGGGCGTGACCGCTCCAAGAAAGCCAAGGTCAACGGCCCGCGCACCATCGACCTGGACCTGCTGTGGATGGACGGCGAGACCCACGGCGGCAAAAAGCTGCGCCTGCCGCATCCGCTCATTGGCGAGCGCGACTTTGTGCTGGTGCCGCTCGAGGACCTGATGCACGACCCGGCGCGGTTCTTCCGCTACAACGGCGTCGAGGTCAAGGAGCCCGAGGACCGCGTGGGCCATATCGTGGGCGAATTGGGGCGTATGTAGATGATCGAGATGAATGCTGTTGTTGCCGGTACCGAGCTTGACGCCGCGCGCGACGCGGGCCGCGAGGGTGCGTCCGCGGGCTGGTGCGCTTGGAGCGCGGGCGATGCTTCGCTGACGTTTTCGCTGGTCGTGCGCCCGGACGTGAACATGCATGCCTTCCACGGCCTGCCGTTTGTGGCGGCGATGGGCATGATGGATGCGCTTGTGGGCACGGCTTCGACGCCGGGGTTGGGCCTTGCCGGTAAGGTGGGTATCCAGTGGCCGAGCGATATCGTGTGCGGTGCGCCTGCGTTTGAGACGTCGCTCGCGCGTGTTGCCGTGAACGGCGGTGCCGGTGCTGCGGGCATGTTCGGTGCCGTGACGGTGGATATTGAGCGTTCGGCGTTGAGCGAGCTCGGTGTGGGTGTGGCTGACGAAGCGCTGGTCGAGGCGCTGGCCGCCGCCATGCTGGCCCGCGTGGACGCCTGGGCGGTTGTTGCCAACACGCCGCAAGGCGCCGCGGGGCCGCTGGCTCCCGTGCTGGGCGAGTACTTTGACATGGTGCCACTGCTGGGCCGCCAAGTTGCGGCGGTGTCGCCCAACGGTTTGCCGCTTGCGGTCGGTGTGTTTGCGGGCCTGGACATCTGGGGTCGCGCGACCATCAAGACCGATGCCGGCGAGCAGGAGTTTCCGCCCGAGGCTGTACGAATTCGCGGGCTGTAGCGCGGGGCGCTCGCGCTCAAAGATAACGATGACAACGAAGCCCTCTTCGGCCTGTGCCGGGGAGGGTTTCGCCTGTCTGGGGAATGGGCTTGGCGAACGTTTGCGGGGACTGTGGCATCGGGCGTGCTTGACTTAAGCTCCTGCTCTATCCCAGCTTCTGCATGCGGCGGTAGATTTCGCAGATGCCCTTAATGGTGAGCTGTCCGTCGACCACGTCGAAGGCGTCGGTCGAATCGGCGACGATGCTGGCGAGACCGCCCGTGGCGATAACGGTGGCATCGTCGCGGCCCAGCTCGCGCTTCATGCGAGCGACCAGGCCTTCGGCCATGGCGGCGGTGCCCATCACGGCGCCGACCTTGATGCATTCCTCGGTGTCGCGGCCGATGGCGTGCTCGGGCGCCTCGAGCGGCACGCTGGCGAGCTTGGCGGCACGGGCGGCAAGTGCGTCCATGGAGATACGGATGCCCGGCGCGATCGCTCCGCCAATGTAATAGCCGTCCTCATCGATGACGTCGATATTGGTCGCGGTGCCAAAGTCCACCACGATCGCCGGGGCGCCGTAGAAAGTCTCGGCCGCAACGGCGTTGGCGATGCGGTCGGCACCCACAGCCTGAGGGCGTGCCGCACGCAGCTTGGTCACGGCGGCGGTCTGCGGGCCGATGACGATGGCGTCTGCCGCGATGCGGTCGGCCACGGCGTGCCACTCGCGCGAGAGCTGCGGCACCACGCCGGCAAAGGCGATCGCGTCGGCCGCGTCGAGCGAAAGGCCGTACATCTTAAAGAAGCCCATCAGACGCACGTGGATCTCGTCGGCGGTATAGGAGCGGTCGGTGGGCATGCGCCACGACTGCACCAGCTCGTTTCCGTCAAACAGGCCCATGGCCGTCTGCGTGTTTCCCATATCGATAGCGAGCAGCATGTCTACTCCCGGTGTTGGCATAAAAGGACGCGCACCATTGTATACGCGCCGTCGACGGCGCTCGGCTGCGATTCGTTTACGATGATAGGGGCTGAGGGGTTTAAATATGAAGGAATTATGCTCTACGAGATTTTCCTTGCCGTTTACCGAACTCCCACGTAATATTCTTTCTTGCGCACATGAGGCGCCCAGACATTGCGGGGTGGAGCAGTCTGGTAGCTCGCCGGGCTCATAACCCGGAGGTCGTAGGTTCAAATCCTGCCCCCGCGACCAAGAACTTGCAGCTCGTCGGCCTAGCCGGCGAGCTTTTTTGTTATTCCGGGACCGTGTTTTCGGTCCAATTCTCAGCCTCTCAAACAAGATCTCGATCTGTAACATCTAGACCCGATTTGGGCGGCTAGGTGTTACAGATTGAGATGTTGAGTTCCCGCCCGGACGGTTTGTCTAAATCTGCAACACGAGGGACGGATTTTGCCGAGTTGTTGTTACAGATTGAGATTTTCCGGCAGGCGGGTTTGGTTTGTCTCAATCTGTAACAGGTAGGGGTCAAAAGTGGGCCTAGCTGTTACAGATCTAGATTGTTGAGGATGGGTCGAGAGGAATATCTCGATCTGTAACAGTAAGACCCGGTTTTGCCGAGTAACTGTTACAGATTGAGACAAACCGACGGGCCGTCCCGCCCCATCCACCTGCCGCTACCTGTTATCCGCCGATTTCCGTTGCGCTGTTGTATTCCCATGCCATATCCTCTAGACAACTACGCGGCACCATCGCCGCCGCGCCTACAAGAGAGGAATGTCCATGACCGCACCTGCATCCAAGCTGCTCCAGCCCATTACGGTTGGCCCCCTTGAGCTCAAGAACCGCATTATGTTCCCGCCGCTTACCACCGGCTACGAGGAGCGCGACGGCTCCATTGGCGAGCGCAGCCTGGCTTTTTACGAGCGCCTGGCCCGTGGCGGCGTGAGCTACATCGTCATCGGCGATGTTGCTCCCGTTATGACCGCAAGCCCCACGCCCAAGCTTGCGACCGACGCCCAAATCCCCACGTTTAAGGCGCTGGCCGACGCCGTCCACAAGTACGGCGCCAAGGTTGCGCTGCAGCTGTTCCACCCCGAGTACGACGTGCCCGGCGTCGGTCGCATGGTCATGGGCTCCATGGCTGCCGCCAAGGCCGCGCAGGAGGCCAAGGCCGCCGGCGACGAGGAGACCTTTGCCGCCAAGATGGCCGAGTCCAACGAGATTCGCAAGCAGGCTTACGCCAAGCTGCATCACGACATGCAGCACTTTGTGAACGAGGCGAGCGTGGAGCAGCTCACCCAGATCAAGGAATCCATCGCCGCCTCGGCCGCCCGCGCGCAGCAGGCCGGCATCGACGCCATCGAGGTCCACGGCGACCGTCTGGTGGGTTCGCTGTGCTCGGCTATCCTCAACAAGCGCACCGACGAGTATGGTGGCTCGTTCGAGAACCGCGTTCGCTATGCGCTCGAGGTCGTCGCTGCCATCAAGGAAGCCGCGCCGCAGCTGATGGTGGAGTACAAGCTCCCCGTGATCATGGAGAACCCCGACGGCACGCCGCGCGGCAAGGGCGGCCTGCAGCCCGACGAGGCCTGCGAGTTTGCCAAGCTGCTCGAGGGCGCCGGCATCGACATGATCCAGGTCGCGCAGGCAAACCACACTGGCAACATGGGCGACACCATTCCGCCCATGGGTGCCATGCCCTACAACTGGACGCTGCCCGTGGCCGAGCGCGTCAAGGCCCTGGTCTCCGTGCCGGTGACAACCGTGGGCCGTGTTGTCTCGGTCGAGGCCGGCGAGAAGATCCTGGAGGATGGCTCGGCCGACATCATCGCCTATGGCCGCTCGCTCATGTGCGACCCCGACATTGCGCTGAAGGCCGCCACGGGCGAGCCCATTCGCGAGTGCCTCAACTGCAACAAGGGCTGCGTCGACGCGATTCAAAACCGCAAGTACATCTCGTGCGTGCTCAACGCCGAGAACGGCGACGAGGCGACCATCGCCATCAAGCCGGGCGAGGGCGACAAGAAGATCGCCGTGGTGGGCGGCGGTATTGCCGGCCTGGAGGCCGCGCGCGTGGCGGCCAAGCGCGGCTACGATGTGACCGTCTACGAGGCGAGCGATCATCTGGGCGGCCAGATTGTGCTGGCGGCCGCGCCTCCGCGCAAGGACGAGATCATGCGCTCGGTCGAGTATTACGAGAAGATTCTGCCTGGCCTGGGTGTGAAGGTTGAGCTCAACCACGCCGCTACCGCTGAGGACCTCAACGCCGCTGACGCCGCGATTGTGGCCGTGGGCGCGCACGACGTTGTCATCCCCGTTCCGGGTGCCGACTCGGACAAGGTCATCTCGAGCTGGGACGTGCTGGCCGGCAAGGTGGAGCTCAGTGGGCGCGTCGCCGTCATTGGCGGTGGCCTGGTGGGCACCGAGACTGCCGAGTACCTGCTGCAGCGCGGCTGCGAGGTGGCGATCGTGGAGATGCTCGACAAGATTGCCGCGGGCGAGTCCGAGACCATTCTGCCGCTGATTATGAGCGATTTTGCAGAGCACAACGTGGAGCAGCACGTGAAGACCCGTCTAACCGCCGTTACCGACGAGGGCGTGGAGGCTATTCGTACTGCCGAAGACGGCACCGAGGAGCCGGTGAAGATTGCCTGCGATTACGTGGTGATGGCCGTGGGCTCCAAGGCCAACGCGTTTGACCTGGACGGCGTGACGGTGCCCGTGACCTGTGTGGGCGACTGCTCGGGCGAGCGCACCGCCGACATCGCGAGCGCCATTCGCACGGCATATCACGCGGCCAACGAGCTGTAGTTAACTTCGCGGCCAGGCGGGGCGGTAGCACGGATCTGCCTCGCCCGACTGCGTCCCATGGGGTGTCAACCGGGGCGGGGTCTGCAAGCGCAGCAGGTCCCGCCCTTTTTGTTTTGCTCCGGTGGAGGGCAGTGCGCGGTAATCATGAGGAGTGAGGACATCTACTACCTTGCAGGCCACTCAAAATTATTGGGGGAGGGGTTAATAATTATATCCTCTATACCAAAAGACATAAAGAGATGCCAATTTTGGTGACAAGCGAATGACGATTAGCTGCGAGTCAGCTACCAGCGTAAATAATCGATAAAGAAACGTCGTAAATTGGTGCCAAATGCCCAGATAACGCCGCGTCTATTTTAATTAACTGTTTTGAGCAAACAGTAAAATGCTACTATCTAACTTGCACGTAAGAAAGCAGATTAACGGTTAAGGCTAAGAAGTGGCAGGTATGTCGGAAGCAACTAGGACTCGCACGCATGCGCCCGAGGTTAGGCAGCGCGCCGTCGAGATCCTCCAAGAGGGGGTCGGTCACCGCGCCCTCGCCGCAAAGCTTGGCATTCCCCAGGCCACGGCTCGTCAGTGGGCCCGCGCATATGCCGTGGGCGGTGCCGACGCCGTGCTCAATGCGGGCGCTCGCCATCACACCTATTCGTACGACGTAAAGCTCGCCGTGGTTAAGGACCGTCTGGAAAACGGTCTGACGGTTCGCGAAGCCATGATCAAGTATAAGATTCCAAGCGAGTCTTCGGTTAAGGCCTGGTGCCGCCTGTACCGCGATGGCGGTGAGTCCGCACTGGTCGATAAGCCGCGGGGTCGCAAGCCGCGCGTTAAGCAGGCAGAGTAGCAAGAGGGTGCGCCCACGAGGCGCATTTTTCTTGCCGCGCCAACTTTTCGAACCGCCGCGAGCCTATCGGGGCATCCTTCAACGTGGCCAATAAACCGCACACAGTGGGCCGCGCGCCCGTCGCTGCGGTAAGGAAACGTCACCCTCTACTCCAGTGCGGACAGACTCCTTACCCCGTACGCCTAAAACTCCCCAGTTGGCCGAAAATCTGCCGCCGCTACTCCTCAATTGAGCTATAACGTTAAACAATTGCAGCGTTTTTGCATGGGGGAGTGATGGTATGACGCTACTGTATTTCCTTACCCTGTTTCCGCTGGTACCGGCGCTGGGCATGCTGCTTGCGCGCGGTGACCGTGCCCGCGATGCGGTGGGGCTCATAGGCTCCGGCATTATTATGGCGGTGACAGTTGTAGTCGCCGTCATGTTTTTTGGCACGGGTCCGCAGAGCTTTGAGGTTGCCCCCGGCACCTCGCATGTGCTCTCGATCATCAGCTCCGTCATCGACGTAATTCTGTGCGCCGTCATCCTGTACAACGCGTACAAATATAGGAACGCGCTCACCACGGTGCTCGGCATAGTCCAGCTGGTGGGCTCGCTCGCCTTTGCAGCCATGACGCTGCCCGCGGCCGAAGCCGTCACGGCGACGCCGCTCTACCTGGACTACATGAGTGTGATCATGGTCCTCGCCGTCGGTATCGTCGGCAGCCTAATCTGCGTGTATGCCCTGGGCTACATGAAGGACTTCCAGGCCCACGACGAGCACGAGGCCGCGCTGCGCGGGCAGACCGCGCCCGACCGTCGCCCGCAGTTCCTGGCGCTTATGTTCCTGTTCCTCTCAGCCATGTTCGTCATCGTGACGAGCGACAACCTGGAGTGGCTGTTCTGCGGTTGGGAAATCACCACCGTGTGCTCGTTCCTCATGATTGGCTACACGCGCACGCCCGAGGCCATCAAGAACGCCTTCACCCAGATCATCCTTAACATGCTGGGCGGCATCGCGTTTTTGGCCGGACTCATGTTCCTGCGCGTTAACGGTATGCCGTTGACCATCTCGGGCATGATCGAGCTTTCCGGCGCCGGAACCGTGCAATCCGCGCTACTGGTGATGCCGGTCATCCTGCTGTCGCTCGCCGCACTCACCAAGGCCGCACAGATGCCGTTCCACACTTGGCTGTTGGGCGCCATGGTTGCCCCCACGCCCACGAGCGCCCTGCTGCACTCGTCAACCATGGTCAAAGCTGGCGTGTTCTTAATGGTCAAGCTGAGCCCGCTCTATGCCATCTATCCCGTGACCGGCTTTATGGTTACGAGTGTGGGTGCCATCACGTTTTTGCTCGCTGCCCTCATGGCCATCTCGCAGAGCAACGCCAAACGTGTGCTCGCGTACTCCACCATTTCCAACTTGGGCCTTATCAGCGCCTGCTTGGGTGTCGGCGCGCCCGAGGCCGTATGGGCCGCCATCTTCCTAATCCTGTTTCACACGGTGGCTAAGTCGCTGCTGTTCCTGTGCGTGGGCACGGCCGAGCATCATATCGGCAGCCGCGATATCGAGGACATGGATGGTATGTTCAGCCGCATGCCGCACCTGACGCGCCTGATGATGCTGGGCATCATGGGCATGTTTGTGGCGCCGTTTGGCATGCTCGTGTCCAAGTGGGGCGCCCTGGTGGCGTTTGCCCAGACCGGCAACGTGCTCATGATCATGGTGCTGGCCTTTGGCTCGGCCGCGACGTTTTACTTCTGGGGCAAGTGGCTTGCCAAGCTTTCGGGCGTCGACCCCACGGCTCAAAACGTTGAGGTCAATGTCCATAAGACCGAATGGATGGCCCTCAACACCATCGCCGCGCTGCTGATTCTGTGCTGCGTGGCGTTCCCGGTTATCTCGAGCGGTCTGGTGTCGCCTTACTTGGCCATGGTGTTTGGTCGCGTGCCGTACGTTATCGGCAAGGACGCCATGTATCTGATGGTGGTTATCGTGGCGTTTATCGCCGTGGTGCTGCTGACTTCATTCCGCGTGAGCAACAAACCGCACGTAAACGTATATCTTTCGGGCGTGGGAACCGACAAATATCGCCATTTCCGCGGCTCGATGGGACACGAGGTGAAGGCCGAAAAGCGCAATTGGTACTCGGAGGACGCCCTTGGCGAGAAGCGTATCGGCCCCGCGGGCAGCGTCGTGTGCTGCAGCATTATCTTGTTTGCGCTGCTGTGCTGCGCATGGATTGGACCCGAGCGGCTTGCCATGAGCGCGCCCTCGGTGCTGCGTGGCAAGTATTTCGAAGGCTCGGGTGTCGTGGGCATCTTTATTGGTACCGTGGTGTTTGCCCTGCTAGCGCCACTTGTGGGCGGCCTGATCGACGGCGTTGACCGCAAGCTGTCCGCCCGCATGCAGGGCCGTGTGGGTCCGCGTCTGCTGCAGCCCTTCTACGACGTTGCCAAGCTGCTGCGCAAAGCCCCTGCCAGCGTAAACACCATGGACGATACCTATATGGCGTGTGCGCTCATCTTTACCGTGGTGGGCGGCGGCATCTTTGTGTCGGGCTCCAACACGCTGCTGTGTGCGTTTATGGTGACCCTCGCCGCGATCTTTGTGGTGCTGGCGTCCGCCTCGACGCAAAGCCCGTTTGCCCAGGTCGGCGCCGACCGTGAGTTGCTGCAGGTTATGAGTTACGAGCCCGCTGTTCTGCTGATGAGCGTGGGCCTGTACCTTGCCACCGACAGCTTCGATTCCATCGCCGTGACGGGGCAGTCGGCCCCCATCATCGTGTACAGCGCACCCATTTTTCTCGCGTTGCTCGCGGTGCTTACCATCAAGCTGCGCAAGTCGCCGTTTGACCTTTCGTACTCGCATCATGCGCATCAGGAGATCGTCCAGGGCGTCGCCACTGAGATGAGCGGCGGCACGCTGGCCAAGATGACCCTTATGCACTGGTGCGAGACCGTACTGTTTTTGATGTGGGTGGGCATGTTCTTTGTCTGGGACAACCCGGTGAGCTGGGTGGTTGCCCTGGTCGTGATGGTCGCGACGTATTTTGTCGAGGTCCTGATCGACAACACCTTCGCACGCAGCACCTGGCGCAGCTGCTTTAGGCTCGGATGGGGCGTGGCGCTGGTGTTTGGCCTGCTCAACCTTATGCCCATCCTCGTCGACGTATTTATTTAGGAGGCGGCATCCATGGATCATAAAATGTCGCGCTCGCCGTGGGTTATTCATTACGACGGTTCGAGCTGCAACGGATGCGATATCGAGGTGCTGGCCGCGCTCACGCCGCTGTTCGATGCGGAGCGCTTTGGCGTGGTCAACACCGGCAACCCCAAGCATGCGGATATCTTTTTGGTGACGGGGTCGGTCAATGCCCAGAACCTGCCTGTCGTGCGCCAGATCTACAACCAGATGCTCGAGCCCAAGTGCGTGGTGGCGTGCGGCATCTGCGCGTGTTCGGGCGGCGTGTTCCGCGATGCCTATAACGTGATCGGCGGCGTGGACCGCGCAATTCCCGTGGACGTGTACGCGCCCGGGTGCGCCATTCGCCCCGAGACGGTGATCGATGCCATCGTGGAGGCGTGCGGCATCCTGGACCAGAAGGAGGCCGTGATGCGCGCCGGCGGCGACCCGCTTACCGTGGGCGGTGCCGCTACTTGGGACGGCGGCGTTGAGCTGGGCGAGGACGGGTTTGTGGCTGCTGCGGAGGCCGGCGACGCGACCGCCGCTGCAAAGGAGGCCGAGTAATGCAAAAGGCTATCTATACCACCGTCGGGATCGAGGAGCTCCTGTCGCATGTCCAGGCGCTTAAGGGCGTCGGCGCGCGCTTTGTGCAAATGCACGCTGAACGCAACGTCGACGACGGCTCGTATCGCTTGGTCTATACGTTTATCAACGTTCGTGCTGCTCAGGAGCAGATTGCGCAGGACGGCAGCTATGCGATCGAGAACCTGGTGGTTGAGGGTATCGACCAGTACCAGGAGATTCCGTCCATCAGCTCGTATTACCCCGCGGTGTTCCCGTTTGAAAATGAGGCCCACGACCTGTTTGGCCTTGCCATCACCGACATGCAGATCGACTTTAAGGGCTTTTTCTACCAGGTTTCGACTGCCGAGCCCATGAGCGTCATCACGCCCGAGGTGAAGACTGCGCGCGAGAAGGCCATGAGGGTCCGCGCCGCTGCCGAGGCCAAGGCGCGCAAGGCCGCGGCCGAGAAGGCCGCTGCGGCTGCGGCTGCTGCAGGGGAGCCCGCCGCGGGCGCCGACGATGCCGCGGGCGCCGCTGCTCAGCCCGCTGCGGCTGCCGGCTCCGATGCTCAGCACGATGAGGTCGCTGCAAAGGCTGCGCTCAAGGCCGCCGAGATGGAGGCAAAGCTCGCCGCCATGGATCCCGAGAAAGCGGCCAAGGTCCGCGCGGCGCTTGCCGCCAAGGCCGCCCGCGACAAGCAGAAAAAGGAGGCGTAAGGTCCATGGCGCATCGCTCCGTTATTCCGTTTGGCCCGCAGCACCCGGTGCTGCCCGAGCCGCTTCATCTGGACCTGGTGATTGAGGACGACCGCGTTCTCGAGGCAATTCCGCAGATCGGCTTTGTGCACCGCGGACTCGAGAAGCTCACCGAAAAGCGCGACATGCACCAGTTTGGCTACATCGCCGAGCGCATCTGCGGCATCTGCGCCGTGGGCCACAGCTGCGGCTATGCCAGCGCCTGCGAGCGCATGCTCGACATCGAGGTGCCTGGCCGCGTGCAGTATATCCGTACCATTTTGCACGAGCTTTCGCGCATTCACTCGCACCTGCTGTGGCTGGGCCTGCTCGCCGACGCCTTTGGCTTTGAGGCGCTGTTCTATCGGTCGTGGACCCTGCGCGAGCAGATTCTCAAGATCTTTGAGAGTACGTGCGGCGGTCGCGTGATTCTGTCGATCAACGAGATCGGCGGCCTTAAACACGACATTGAGGACTCCGAGCTGGTGGGCATTGTCCAGACGCTTGACGCCATGCGTCCCGACTACGAGGCCCTGGTGCATACGTTTTTGGACGACAATAGCTGCGGCGAGCGCCTGCACGGCGTGGGCGTGATCAGCAAGAAGGACGCGCTGGAGCTTTCGATGGTCGGCCCGTTCGGTCGCGCCTCGGGCGTGGACTACGACGTGCGCATGTTCGGTGACGGCGCCTATGCGGATCTGGCTGCGTTTGAGCCGATCGTTGCCACCGACGGCGACTGCTATGCCCGCTGCCAGGTGCGTTGTGCCGAGGTCACGCAGGCCATGGACATCATCAAGGAGCTTGTGTGCAAGATTCCGCACGACGGCATCGGCGGGCGCACCAAGCTTACGCCGGCCGACGGCGCGCGCGGCGAGGTTGTGATTGAGCAACCGCGCGGCGAGGCGTATTACTATGTGCGCGGCAACGGCACCAAGAATCTGGACCGTTTCCGCGTGCGCACGCCGACGTCGCAAAATCTGGCGGGTCTGACGCATGCGCTGCAGGGCGTGCTCCTTGCCAACGTGCCCATGATTATCCTGACCATTGATCCCTGCATTAGCTGCACGGAAAGGTAGGCGCGGCATGAGTTTACTGACATTTGCCAAGACGGCCTTGGGTTCTATGGTCAAGCAGCCGGTCACGGTTTGCTATCCGCAGGAGAAGCTGACGGCGCCCGAGCGCTTGCGCGGGCATATCGTCAACGACATGGACGTGTGCATTTGCTGCGGCATGTGCGCACGTCGCTGCCCGGCGGGCGCGCTCGCGGTCGATCGCAAGGGCGGAACGTGGTCGATTGACCCGTATGCTTGCGTGGTGTGCGGCGAGTGCATCGAGAGCTGCCCCAAGCGCTGCCTGACTATGGACACCGCCCGCACCCCAGTCGCAGCGGACAAGACTCCCACAGTAGAAACCAAGCCGGAATAGCGCTGGAATAGGGGCCGGTGGGGCAAAAATGCCCCGCCGGCCCCGCGCGTGAACGCGCGATTGGGCCGCCGCAAACAAAACTATGCCGGTTTACGGGGCTGGATGGCGAACCTCCGACCATACGGAAAACCACAAAAACAAAACCGCAGGTAGATGGCCTGCCATTTTTCAAAAATAGGGGGTATGGATGAGGACTCCGACTTTAGCCCCGTAATCCGGCATGGTCTTGAAATGGCGCCATATCAGTACCAGCCCTTGATCCCCCAAGGATGGAGGAAAACGGGCCCTTTTGTCCCGTCGATCTTGAGTCGCAACCGTTTTCCTGCGAAAACGCTCGTGTCTCAACTTTGGTGAGACATTTGTCTCACGCCTAAAAATGAATCTGGAACGTGTGTCACCTGCCCTAATTGTGTCTCATTTCGTAACTTTAGGCTGATGCAAGGTCTGAGCCTGCGAGAAGGGAGACGCGATGAGTAAGTACACGAGGGGTCTCTTGGCGGTGATGCTGACCGTAGTGCTGGTGTTGCCGGCTGCAGCATTTGCCATGCTGCCCGAGGCCAACGCCAGGTCCAGTACCGGAATGGACGGACCGACAATGAGCGGAAAGGTCGTCGTCGATCCCGACACCAGCGGACGCTGGGAAATCTGGGCGGCCGGTCACAACGGTAATAAAGTAACGACTCAAAACATCGGCCGAATCTGGACCGACAAGACGGTCGAGGCAACTGAGGAAAACGAAGAGTCGGATTTTCTGACCACGCTTTCGGCCATGTCCTCGACGTCTAATTCAACCGTGACGGTTACTACGCCGCTCGACATCGTGATGGTGCTGGATGCATCTGGCTCGATGGATGATCCTATGGGTGGCGGAGATCGCACCAAGCGTATCGATGCGCTGAAGAACGCTGCGAACAGCTTTATCGATACCATCGCCAAACAAAACGAGAGTATCGAGGGTGTCGATAGGCAACATAGGGTTGCCATTGTTAAGTTTGCGGGCGAGAAGTCCAACAATATCGGCAACGATACGTATGGAAGATGGTACAACTACAATTACACACAGGTAATGAAGGGCCTGACCGATTGCTCTGGCGGCAATGTGACCATTCTCCAGAACACCATTAAGAGAATTCAGCCCAGCGGTGCCACGCATGCCGACTATGGTTTGGAACTGGCTAGGGATATTCCTTCCGGTCGCGCAGGCGCCAAGAAGGTCGTTGTGTTCTTTACTGACGGCACTCCAACGAGTGACAACACGTTCGACTCTGGCGTCGCCAACAAGGCTGTGACGGCTGCCAAGAACATGAAGGACAGCAAGGCCACCGTTTATACTATCGGCATCTTTGATGGCGCGGACCCCAGCGCTGGTATCCAGGATTCGGGAAAAAGCCAAAAAGAGAACAAGTTCATGCAGGCCGTATCGAGCAACTACCCCAATGCCACGGCATGGAATGCTCATGGTGCACGCGCGGAAAACTCCGACTACTACAAGTCAGCGACCAATGCCGAAGAGCTCAAGAAGGTTTTCGACGACATCTCACAGGCCATTACGTCGGAGGCGCCTTATCCGACCGAAATTGATAAGGGCTACGACGCGACCAAGTCCGGTTACATCACGTTTACCGATGAGCTGGGCGACTTTATGCAGGTCGACAGCTTTACCGAGGTCGTCATCAACGGCACGCCGTTTACCAATCCGAGCAAGACGTTCAACAAAGAAACCAAGACCGATACGTACGAGTTCGATGGCAAAGCAAAAGACCTGCTCATTACCGTGCAGCGTGCTGGTGACGACAATCCCCAGAAGGGCGATGTCGTAACGGTCAGCATTCCTGCGTCGCTGATTCCGCTGAGCCACTTTAAGACTGTAGACGGCAAGCTTTCGGTCGACAGCGCTCAGCCTATCCGCGTGAAGTACACCTCGAGCGTGAAGAGCACTGCGCTCGACAACCTGTTTATGCCCGAGAAGGTAACGGGGTTCAAGGATTACATCGAGAACAATACGACCGTAGCCAACGGCGCCAAGACCGTGAATTTCTACGCGAACAAGTGGAGCGGCGGTGCGTTGGGTAATACGGTTGCGACCTTTGAGCCTGCCGACACCAACCGCTACTACTACTTCCAGAAGCAGACTCCTATTTACACGGATGAGGAATGCAAGCAGCCCGCAAAGAATTCGCTGGCAGATACCGGCACCTATTACTATAAGGATGAGTTTGAGGAGCAGGGTGAGAACAGCGAGGCCAAATCCGCCACTGCCGTCATCGAGTTTATCGGCGGCGACGCTGCGAAGTTTGACGGCGCGATTGTTCCCGATGAGAACGGTAACTTGGTGTTTACTGTGGGAACCGCACGCCTGGCCTTTATCGACGAGCTCCACACCACCAAGGATAACGTGGGCGGCAACAACACCGAGACCGCGAAAGACGTTCTCAACCCCAAGTGGAACAACACGTCCGCCAAGGCGACCGCGACGCATGTCAATTCCTACCTGGGCAACAACGGCAAGATCAGCTTTGCGTACAACATGACGCCGGCGACGGTGGAGACCAAGGCTAGCTTTAGCCTGACCAAGGTGCTCGAAGGCCGCGCCTGGACGAAAGAGGACACGTTTGAGTTTGGGCTGACGTCCGAGAACGGAGCCCCGATGCCTGCGGCTACGACTGCGGCTACGACCAAGAAGAACCTGGACGACAAGGGTAAGGCTGTCATCGACTTCGGTACGATCAAATACACCGAGCCTGGCACGTACGTCTACAGGGTCAGCGAAAAGAACGCCGGGACCACGGTTGACGGCATTGCCTACAGCAAGAACGTCGCGGAGATCACCGTGACGGTAACGCCCAACAAGAAGGGCGAGCTCAGCGCCGCTGTGAAGGTGACTTGGAGCGAAGCCGACGAGACCGAGTTCAAGAACGTCTACACTGCGGAGCCTGTTGAGTCCAGCGTTACCGACAAGATTGACGTGACCAAGTCTCTGACCGGGCGCGACCTTACGGCCGGTGAGTTCAGCTTTGAGCTGCGCGAGATCGTGGACAAGGAATTCAAGCCTGTCGAGACCGTCAAGAACGATGCCAACGGCAACGTGACGTTCAGCCCCATCAAGTACACCGAGATCGGTCAGCACACCTACACGCTGCATGAGGTTAAGGGTAACGCCGGTGGTATTACCTACGACGACACGGTCTACACCATCGTGACGACCATCAGCGATAACGGCAAGGGCCAGCTGGTTGCCACGCATGAGCTAAAGGATGCCAAGGACGTCAAGAGCATCGAGTTCAAGAACGCCTACACCACCAATGCCGCTGAGGCATCGCTTGCGGGCATCAAGAACCTGCAGGTCGCCAACGGCTTGACCCCGGCTGACATTGCCGGCAAGTTCACCTTTACCGTGACCGGTGAAGAGGGCGCACCCATGCCCGCGAACGCGAGCGTGACCAATGATGCCAAGGGCAAGGTCGACTTTGGCAAGATTACCTTTACGCTTGACGACCTTAACAAGGCTCTGGGCGAGAAGCCCGAGAAGCGCGAGCACACCTTTACCTACACCGTGACCGAGTCCGGCAAGGTCGCTGGCGTGACCAACGACGCCAAGCCTCCGCGTACGGTTTCCTTCACCGTGACCGATGACGGCGAGGGCAAACTGAGCGTATCCCACAAGCCGGACGGCGATGTGGCATTTACGTTCACCAATACCTACAGCGCGACGCCTGTCGAGACGAGCGTCACCGACCAGATCACCGCGACCAAGGTTCTGACCGGACGCGAGCTTGCTGCCGACGAGTTCTCCTTCGAGCTCGTCGAGGGCGAGGGCAAGGACGCCAAGGTCGTCGCCACCGGCAAGAACGCCGCCGATGGCAAGATCACGATGAGCCCCGTGAAGTACACCAAGCCCGGCAAGCACATCTACACGCTGCGCGAGCTCAAGGGCAACGCCGGCGGTATCACCTACAGCGATGCCGAGTACACCATCGAGACCACCATCGCCGACAAGGGCGACGGCACGCTCGAGGCGAAGCATGTCCTGAAGGACGCCACGGCTGCGACCTTCAAGAACACCTACAGCGTGACCCCGTACGACGCAGAGCTCGACTTTGATCTGAGCAAGGCTATCGACGGTCGCGACTGGACGGACTCCGACGAGTTCAGCTTTACCATCACCGCCGCCGAGGGCACTCCGCTGCCCGATCCTGCAACCGTGACCGTGAACAAGCACGATGCGAAGGATGGCATCGCTGCCGTCAAGTTCGGCAAGATCCGCTACACGGCTGCCGGAACCTACACGTACGAGATCCGCGAGAACGCGGGTAACGCGGCCGGCATGGCGTATGACGGGCATGTCGCGACCGCCGAAGTGACCGTGACTGAGGACGGCGAGGGCAAGCTGACCGCCAATGTCACCAAGAAGGAAAACGGACGCTTCACCAACACGTACCGCACTGAGCTTAACTACACCGCGGCCGGCGGCCTCAAGCTCAGCAAGAGCCTCTCCGGACGTCCTATGACCGAGGGTCAGTTCACGTTTACCGTGACGCCTGCCGACGAGGCCTCGGCCAACGCGCTTGGCCTGCTGCCCGGAGCCAACAACTTCAAGTCCCCTGCGACGGCAGAGGCAACAGTCGGCCTGATCGACATCCTGGCTGGCCATGAGGTCAAGTTTACGCAGGCTGACGCCGGCAAGACCTTTACGTACACCGTGGCCGAGAAGAACGACGGCCAGCCCGGTTACACCTACGACGACGCCGTGCGCACGGTGACGATCGCCATCGCCGACGACACCGCCGGCACGCTCACTGCTACGACGACCGTTTCCGGCGGTCCCGGGGGCACGCATGAGACGGTCCACAAGAGTGGCGAGAACAAGGTCGAGAAGGCCCTGGTGCCGTTCCACAACAGTTACAGCGCTACGACCAACACGCCTGGCGGCACCGCCGCTCAGGTCGTTGCCACCAAGACTCTGACCGGCCGCCCGATGGCCGACGGCGAGTTCTGGTTCGGCATCGCCTATCAGGGTGAGCTTGTGGCATACGAAAACCTCAAGCCCAATATCGGCGGGCACGTGAGCTTTGATACGCTGCACTACGACACTAAGATGCTTGCTAATCTTGAGGCTGCTGGGCTTGCTTATCGTACCGATAAGGACGGTAAGCTTGCCTGGACCATTAACTACACGGCCTACGAAGATTTATTCGGGCTGCCGAATGGCGTTTCCGCTACAACGTGGAGCTTTGGCTTTAAGGTTATCGTCGTCGACAACGGTGACGGTACCCTGACGGCAACGGTCGACTACGGCGGCGTCGAGCCCTTGTTCGAGAACGTCTACGGCGCCGACGCCGTTGACGCTGCGCTCGCTGGCACCAAGAAGCTCCAGGCTGCCGAGGGCCTGACCCCGGCCGACATCACGGGTAAGTTCACCTTCACCGTGACCGCCGATGAGGCGGGTGCCCCGATGCCCGAGCGCACGACCGCAACCAACGACGCGGCCGGCAACGTGGACTTTGGCAAGATCCACTTTACGCTCGAGGATCTCAACCGCGCCATGGGCGTGACGGACGATGCGACCGATAAGGCCGAGGCGGACGAAGCTGACGAGGCTGAGGCCGACGAGGCAGAGGCTGAAGAGGCCGACGCCGGCGCTGATGCCGACACCGACGAGTCCAACGACGAGTCCGAGCCCGCAGCCCCCACCGCTCCGCGCTCGCACACCTTTACTTACACGGTGACCGAGTCCGGTGGCGCCCCTGGCGTGACCAACGACGCCAACGCCACGCGCAAGGTTTCCTACACCGTGACTGACGACGGTGTCGGACATCTGAGCGTCATGCACGAAGGCGATGACGGTGCGGCCTTCACATTCACCAACGCCTACAGCGTGACGCCCACCGATTCTTCCGTGACCGATCAGGTCAAGACGGTCAAGCGTCTGACCGGCCGCGACCTTGCAGCTGGCGAGTTCACGTTTGAGCTGCTCGAGGACGACGTGGTTGTCGCTAACGGCACCAACGACGCTAACGGCACCGTGACGCTGAGCCCGATCCGCTACGAGGCACCCGGCACGCACACGTACACGCTGCGCGAGGCTTGCCCCAACGCGCTCGGCCTGTACAAGGGCGTCACCTATGACGGCACGACCTACACCGTCGTGACCACCGTCTCCGACAACGGCGACGGCACGCTGACCGCGACGCACAAGCTCGAGGGGACCACCGAGTCGGCTGGCTTTACCAACAAGTATCACGCCATGCCTACGCAGGTTTCCATCGGCGCTATCAAGGTGCTCGAGGGACGCGAACTCAAGAAGGACGAGTTTAGCTTTAAGCTCGTTGGCGAGGACATCGAGTCTACGGTTACCAACGATGCCGACGGCAAGATCAACTTTGACAAGTTTGAGTACGACGAGCCCGGTACGCACGCCTACACCATCAGCGAGGTCAAGGGCGACGAGGTCGGTATGACCTACGACAAGTCCGTCTTTACCGTGACCGTCAACGTGGTCGATGACGGCGAGGGCAACCTCAAGGCGAACGTCGCCTTTACCAAGGGCGACAAGAGCGTCGAGGGTATCGTGTTCAACAACACGTACAAGAAGCCCGAGACGCCCGTGCCGACGCCCGATCCCGGCACGCCTAAGACCGTGACGAACATCGTCAAGACGGTCAAGGGTTTCCTGCCCACCACAGGCGACCAGCAGACTGCCGCATTGCTCATGGCATTCGTCATTGCCATGGCCGGCGTCGGTGCCCTGGTCTGGGGTATCCGTAAGCGCTAGGCACGCTGGCAGCGCCCGGGGCCAAAAGGCCCCGGGCGGCCGGCGGGGAGCCAGAACATAGCCCCCACCCCCACCCCCAGTCGCCACGGAGGTATCTCCCTCCTCCGTGGCGGCGCTTTTGTGCGTAGGCGAGAAGGGTTCGCCACGAAACCGGCCTATCTACTACGTTTAGCCCCTTACCCCCAACCATGCCAAAAAACGCGAAAACAAAACCGCAGGTAGAACGCCTGCGGTTTTGTTCAAAACGAAGGTATGGTCAGGGGTATCGAGTCAAACGTAGTAGATGGGCCGATTTCGTGGCGAGCGGTTCCGGCTGATCCCTTGGGGACGGAGGAAAACGGATCATTTTGGTCCCGCGAGGCTGGCGGAGACACTCGTGCAGAGCTGCCCGAACAAAACTATGCCGGTTTACTACGATGAATCCGAGATTCCTGACCACACCCGCATTTTTGCAAATATCGCAAGTGTTCTATCTGCGGTTTTGTAAGTGCGCAATTTGCCGTGGTCGGAGATATGCGGTTCATCGTAGTAAACCGGCATAGTTTTGAAATGGCATCAAATTGGCGGCAGCCGGCGGCTAGCCTCGCAGGTAGGCGATGGCGATTTGGGTGCGGTTGCGCAGGCCCATTTTGGCCAGGATCGAGCTGATGTGGTTGCGCACCGTGCCTTCTCCCATATAAGCCGTGGCGGCAATCTCCTTGTTGTCGAGGCCGCGGGCGATGAGCTCGGCGACCTCGAACTCGCGGTCGGTCAGGCTGACAAAGGCCGCGGGCCGGCGAGACGTGTCGGCCTCGACGCCCGCCCCATCAAAGTCGATATCCTCTATCGCCTTACCCTCGAGTACGTGTTTGCCGTCCATGACCTGCGCCAAGGCTGGAGGAATGGCGGCGACATCGGTCTTGATCAGATAGCCACGGGCGCCTAGCTTGAGCGCCGACACAATGTACTCGTCATCTGAGAATGTCGTCAGAAACACCACGCGTGCCGCGGGGTCGTGCTCAAGGATTTCGCGCGCCGCCGAAAGGCCGTCGCGCCCTGGCATCTGAATGTCGAGCAGCGCGATATCGGGTGCGTGCTCGGCGTAGAGCGCCACCGCGTCGTCGCCGTTGGCGCCGGTGCCCGCCACCTCGATCTGTGGCTGGGCGCCCAGGATAATCTTGAGCGAATCGACCACCAAGCGGTCGTCGTCGACAACTATGAGCCTCATCGACTCTCATCTCCTTGCCGTTTGGGAACGGTGGCAAACACACGCCAGCCGCCGGCGCCGGCGCGCGGGCCGGCGGTGAAGGTGCCGTCAAGCGCCTCGACGCGCTCACGCATGGAGCCGAGCCCCATGCCTTCTGTGGCGTTGCGGGTACTCGCCCGAACCTCGCCAATACCATCGTCGGTAACAATGAGCTGGTAAAACGACGGATGTTCCATGCACCGTACGGTGACAGCATGGGCGCAAGCGTGGCGCATGGTGTTGGAGAGCGCCTCGCGCAGGACCGCCGCAAAGCAGTTGGCGACATTTGCGGGCGCGTGCTCGGCCATAACTTCAAGCTCAATCTGCGGGCCGCCGTCCGAGCGCGTGCCTTCAACAATGCGTTCGAGCTGCACGGAAAGGTCGACGGCGTTGTCGTTGAGCGCATGGACGCTGGCGCGTACGAGCTGGAGCGCCTCGTCAACCGTGCGTTTGACGTCGGCGAAATCGGCGGCGACGCCGGGCTCGTCGGCGTGGACCACGCGCAGGGCCTCGGTCTGTAGCGAAGCGCGCGTGAGCTGGTGCCCGACGTTATCGTGGATCTCGCGCGCGATGCGGGCGCGTTCGGCGAGCGTCGCGAGCTCGACTTCGTAGTCCTGGCGGTCGGCAAGATCGCGGTTGCGCGCCTCGAGCGCGAGGGCTCGTTCCTGCAGCTCGTCGCGGGTACGGCGCATGCGCTGCTGCTCGCGCTCCAACTGGGCGGTACGTAGCGACAGCAAGGTGGCGGCAACCGAAAGGATGGCGGTCAGCAGGAGCGTTCGGGCGGTGAGCGCGTCGGTGCGAAGGTCTGCGACGAGTGCAAAGACAAAGGTGGCGCCAATGCCCAGCGCGACCCAGGCGTGCTCACGGCGCACCCGCCGCGCGATGTCATAGAGGGCGAGAGGCGCAAACGGCACAAACGGCGGCACGAAGACAGCCGCGATGATGTAAGCGTAACTTGCGGCCTCGCATATGCGGCGCGTACGTTCCTCCTGTGTAACCTCGGCCAGCGAGGTGGCAATAACGCCAAGGCAAAACGCCGCGACCAGGTGAGCGTCCGCAGCAAGGCCCGTGGCGGCTGCGATACAGCACGCCAGCACGATCGATTTGTCGAAAAGCCTGTTCATACGGGTATTGTACGCGAAGTCGCGTGTGGTGGAGGGGCCGCCCGCGCAACCGTGACATTCCTCCTGTACGGTAAATTGGGAGCGCCGGCGGGCCATGCGGCCAAGCCCCGCACTCGTGACAAAGCTCACTGGCGCGCGCCGGCGGCTCCTGCGATGATGCAATCGTACCGGGCCATGACCAACAGAAGGGCCGCCTCATGACAGACATCGTCCACGTCGAAAACCTCGTCAAGCGCTACGACGATCTTATCGCGCTCGACCACTTTAACCTGAGCATCGCCCCCGGCGAGATCTTTGGCCTGCTCGGCCCCAACGGCTCGGGCAAAACCACGTCCATCAACTGTATCCTGCAGCTGCTTGCCTACGATAAGGGCACCATCGAGCTCTTTGGCGAGCCCATGACGCCCGCCCGCTACGACCTCAAGCGTCGCATCGGCGTGGTGCCGCAACAGGTGGCGGTGTTCGATGAGCTCACCGTGCGCGAGAACATCGACTATTTCTGCAGTCTCTACGTCAACGACCGCAAACGCCGCCGCGCGCTGGTGGACGATGCCATCGACTTTGTCGGCCTGGGCGACTTTACCAAGTTTCGCCCCGGCAAGCTCTCGGGCGGCCTGGCGCGTCGCCTCAACATCGCTTGCGGCATCGCGCACAAGCCCGAGCTCATCTTCTTTGACGAGCCCACGGTGGCGGTCGACCCGCAGAGCCGCAACGCCATCCTGGAGGGCATCTGCCGCCTGCGCGACGAGGGCGCCACGGTGGTGTATACCAGCCATTACATGGAGGAAGTCGAGCAAATCTGCAGCCGCATCATGATCATGGACGGCGGCCGCGTGCTGGCGCAGGGCACCAACGACGAGCTCAAGCGCATGATTCAGATGGGCGAGCGCGTGACCGTCGAGGTTGGCGCCGTCGAGCTCGCCACAGTCGAGCGGCTGCGCGCCCTTGAGCACGTGCTCAGCGTCGAGCTGTCCGGCGGCGAGCTCGTCTGCACCTGCGAAGCGAGCCCGCACAATTTGGTCGACATCCTCGACACGCTGCGCGCCGCCGACGTTGCGCTCGGCCGCGTGTGGAGCGAGCCGCCGACCCTCAACGACGTGTTCCTCGAGATCACCGGCCGCGAGCTGCGCGACTAGGGGGCAGCCATGTTCAACACCATTATCATTACGGTCAAGACGCTGCTGCGCCGGCCGAGCACGTGGGTTTGGGGTGCGGTCTTTCCCGTCGCGCTTTCCACGATGTTCATGTTTATGTTTGCGAACCTCAGCTCCGACGGCACGGTCGACCCGGTGCCGGTGGCCGTCGTAGCGGATGAGGCCTGGGACGCCTCGACCTTTAAGAACGTGGCGACGTCGCTTGCCAAGGAAGGCGACGACCAACTGCTCGAGATCCACGAGTGCGATAACGCAGCCGATGCGAACCGTGCGCTTAAGGCCGGCGAGGTCGCGGGCATCTATACGGTCGACGCCGAAGGCACGCCCAAACTCACGTTGCTTTCGAGCTATGACGGCTCGCGTGCGTCGTCGGTGCTCACCGACCGCAGCATC
The DNA here is from genome assembly GCF_015558785.1 of Collinsella aerofaciens. Lineage (GTDB taxonomy): Bacteria > Actinomycetota > Coriobacteriia > Coriobacteriales > Coriobacteriaceae > Collinsella > Collinsella aerofaciens_P. The sequence continues at coordinate 61,748 of NZ_JADMOP010000003.1, read as the reverse complement.
CTGGAGACGGTGGCAAGCTCGTATACGCAAAATGCCGAGCTCATGCGCCAGATTGCCCAGGACAACCCGGCGGCGCTCGCCGACCCGGAGGCGGTTGCGCGCGCCCTGTCGCTCGAGGGCGGTACCCGCCGCGTAAGCCTGACACGCACCACGCCCGATGGCACGGTCATTTACTACTACGCGCTTTTTGGCCTGGTCGCGATGATGTCTGCCGAGTTTGCCGCCTTGAGCGTCGTCGATTTGCAACCCAATCTGTCCGGCCTTGGCGCGCGTCGCTGCGTGGGCGGCCTTTCCAAGACGGCGTCGCTGGCCGGCATCTTTGTGGGCTCGTGGCTGGTCTCCTTTGCCTCGATGACGATCGCGATCGGCTACGTGCGCCTGGTTGTAGGCGTCGACTTTGGCGGGCGCGAGGGGCTGTGTCTGGTGGGCGCCGCCGCTTCCGCGCTTGCCGCCACGGGCTTGGGGCTCTTTGTGGGCACGCTTCCCGTTAAGGGCGGCAAGGCGTCCAAGTCGGGCATCCTCACGGGCTTTGCTACCACGTGCGCCCTGTTCGCCGGCCTCTACGGCGAGCCGGCGATGGCGCTTGCCGACGACGTCGCCCGCGCCTGCCCGGCCGAGTGCTGGCTCAACCCCGTCAAGCTCATCTGCGACATGTTCAACCGCCTGTATTTCTTTGAGGACCTGAGCCCCTTTGCCGTTCGCGCCGGCGCGCTCGTCCTGATGGCCCTGGTGTTTGTCGCCGCCGCCACGCTGATCTTTGGAAGGAGCCGCTATGAGCACCTTTAAGACCGCGCTTCGTATGGCGCTGGCGCACCCGTTCTACCTGCTCATCTATACGGTGTTCATTTCGCTGATGGGCGTGTTCATTGCTGCCTCGGTGAGCTGGAACTCGTCGCAGCTCACCGAGTACAAGCCCTACGATGCCAACGTGATCGTGGTCGACCGCGACGACAGCGACCTTTCGCGTGCGCTCACCAAGCACCTGGGGTCGCGTTTTGAGCTGGTCACGGGCATCGGCGACGATACGTACGACCTTGCAGACGCGCTCTCCAAGAGCAACAGCGCCAAGGGCAGCGCCGACTGCGTGTTCTTTATTCCGGAGGGGTTCGAGGACGACCTTATTGCGACTGCCCGTGCGGGGGAGACATTGCCCAAGCTCGACGTGACATACGGCTCCGGCACCATGGCGGCGGCGCTTTCGTCTGCCGAGGCCTCGCGTTGGATTTCGCTCGCGGGCGCTGCGGCGGCGCTTGAGCCCGCTGCTTCTAACGGCGACGTTGCCAAGGCCGCCGAGCATGCCGCTGCAAAGCGCGCGGAGGTCCAGATCGAGCAGGTCAAGGTCGACTCGACGGCTGCCGCCACGCTCGAGTCGTATTTCAACTTTGGCGCGTACGCGATTATCTCGTCGGTCATCGTATCGGTGGGGTTGGTGTTCTCGGGCATGAACGAGCCCGAGCGCGTGCGTCGTATGGATGCCGGCCCGGTCTCCGAGCGCCAGCGCTCGCTTGCCGTGTTCGCGGCTGCCGCAGTGCTCACCGTCTGCATCTGGTTTGTGTCGAGCATGATGGGCGTCGTGGGCTTTGCCGGCGCGGTTGCCGAGGTCGGCGTGGGTCGTGTGTGCCTGGCGCTGGCGGCGACGTTTGCCCTGGCGTGCACGCCTCTGGCCGTTGGCTTTGCCCTTTCGAGCCTGGGTGCGCGTGAGGAGCTGCTCAACGGTGTGGGCAACCTGCTCGGCATGCTCATGACGTTTTTGGGCGGCGCTTGGATGCCGCTGTCGCTCATGGGCTCGGCCGTGCAGACGGTGGCGCACTTTGTGCCGACGTATTGGGTGAACGACGCGATTGGCAAGGCGCTCGCTTCGGACCTGACGTCTGCCGTGTTGGGCGACATCGCCTGCGACCTGGGCGTCACCGTGCTCTTCGCCGCCGCCATTGCCGCCGTAGGCCTGGCCCTCTCACGCGCCAAATCCCGCGCCTAGTCTGAAATAAATCCTAGGCCTCGCCCCAAAATAGTTCGCCAAGGTTTACTATTACGTTCATAAAGTAGTACGAGGCTAACAATGGGGGATACCATGGCAACGCAGGAAGCCTACGTCCAGGTTAAGGATCTCAAAAAGCACTACGGCGACGGTGATGCGCGCCTGACGGTACTCGATGGCATCGACGCGTCCATCAACCGCGGCGAGATCTGCGTCATGCTGGGGCCCTCGGGCTCGGGCAAGTCGACCTTTCTCAACCTGATCGGCGGCCTGGAGGATGCTGACGGCGGCTCCATCATGGTGGACAGCTGCGACCTCACGGTGCTCAAGCCTGCCGACCTGGGCGAGTATCGCCGCCGTGAGCTGGGCTTTATTTTCCAGTTTTACAACCTGGTGCCCGATCTCACCATCAAGGAGAACATCGAGGTCACGGCGCACCTGTCCAAAAAGCCACTCAACATCGACGACCTGCTGCGTTCGCTGGGTCTCTACGAGCACCGCAACAAGTTCCCGCGCCAGGTCTCGGGCGGCCAACAGCAGCGCTGCGCCATCGGCCGTGCGCTCGTCAAAAATCCGGGCCTGCTGCTGTGCGACGAGCCCACGGGCGCGCTCGACTACAAGACGTCCAAGGAAATCCTGCAGCTCATGGAGGATGTCAACCGCACCTACGGCTGCACCATCATCATCGTCACCCACAATGCCGCCATCGCGCGCATGGCCAATCGCGTGCTGCGCCTGCGCGACGGGCGCATCGTCGAGGATGAGCTCAACGAGTCGCCCGTCGCGGCCGCCGAACTCGATTGGTAGGCGGCGCCATGACACCTCTCGCAAAACGTCTCCCGCGCGAGCTGCGCCGCAATATCGGCAAGTACCTGGGCATCTTTTTGCTTATGTGCGGAAGCATCGCTCTCACCTCGGGCTTTTTGCTCGCGGCGCATTCCATCGGTTGTCTTATCGACGACATGCGCGATGCGTACACGATTGAGGACGGCCGCGTGACCACCTCCTTCGAAGCCACCAAAGACCAGCTCAAGGCCGCCGAGGACGCGGCCAGTGACGTCGGCGGCGTCACGCTCTACAAGAATTTCTCCATCGACGCCATCATCAAAAAGGCGTCTGGCGACGACGGCACCAAGCGCACGCTGCGCACCTATGCGCACCGCACCAAGGTCGATATCGCGTCCTACTGTGAGGGCAAGGAGCCCAAGACGGACGATGAGGTGGCTATCGACCGCGTCTTTGCCACCAACAACGACCTTGCCGTGGGCGATAAGGTCGAGCTCGAGGGTCGCACCTACACCATCTGCGGCATCATGACCCAGCCCGATAGCCAAGCGCTGTTCCTCAACAATTCGGACTTTACGGTGAACACCATCACGTACGGCGTGGCCGAGGTCACCGATGCCGGCTTTGCCGCGCTCGAGGATGCCGGTGGCGCACCCGCCTACACCTACTCCTTCACCTTTGCCGATCGCGATCTCTCCACTGCAGACCGCATCGACGCCGAGCAAGATATGGTCGAGGCACTGACCGACGCCGATACGCGCGTGGACGATCTTGTCGACGCCGATTCCAACCAGGGCATTGGCTATGCGCGCGACGACGTGGACGGCGACTCCATGATGTGGATGACGCTGCTCGACATCATCATCGTGATCATGGCGTTTGTCTTTGTGGTGCTCACTGACGCCACCATCGAGGAGGAGAGCGCCATCATCGGCACACTGCTCGCCAGCGGCTATCGCCGTCGCGAGATCGTCCTGCACTACCTGGCGCTTCCCGCCATCGTGGGCGTGCTCGCGGCGCTTTTGGGCACCGCGCTCGGCATTGCGTTCTTTACCGAGCCCATGCGAGGCCTCTATTACGGTTCGTACAGCCTGCCGCCCTTCCAGGTGTACTGGAGCTGGGAGATTTTTGTGAAGTGCGCCGTGGTCCCCGCCGCTGCGCTCATCCTCATCACGCTGGTGGGCCTGCTTCGCAAGATGGGCAAGACGCCGCTGCAGTTTCTTCGTCACGAGGCGAGTGGCAAGTCTGGCACCAAGCGCGGCCTGCAGCTGCCGGAGCGCATGGGCTTTGTCTCGCGCTTCCGCCTGCGTATCTTCCTGCGCAACCTGGGCAACTTCGCCACGCTCTTCGTGGGCATTGCGTTTGCCTCGCTGCTGCTGCTCTTTGGCCTGGCGATTCTGCCCACGATGACGCACTACGCGGACAACCTCGAGACGAGCCTGGTCGCCGAGCACCAGTACACGCTCAAGGCTCCGCTGGAGCTCGAGGGCACTGCCGAGGAGCGCGAGCAGTGGTCGGCACTCGAGTGCTTGCAGTCGGTTGACGGCGCGCTGCTTTCTGCCGCCCAAGATGCCGATGACGAGCTCGACGACGCGGCCGATGCGGCGCAGACGGCAGCCGATGCCGCGACCGCATCTCCGTCTGCCGAGAGCCTGACTGCGGCGCAGGATGCGCTTACCAAGGTCCAGGACAAGAAGGATGCGCTTTATGCGCGCCTCGATGACCTTGCCGATATCCTCGGCTGCAACCGCGACGAGGCTATCGACCTGATTGACAAGGCCTCTAAGATCGACACCGACAACGACGACATTCACCCGGTCAACACGATTGACAACGGCGCGGGCGCAATCGCGCAGGCCGAGAAATACGCCGTTTACCAGCTGCAATACGACCGCGGCGATGGTAATGGCGAGGAGACGATTTCTGTCTACGGCATCTCGCCCGATTCGTGCTATTGGAAAGACCTCAACGTTGGCGATGGGCGCGTCGTCTTTGGCGGCGGCCTGCTCGACAAGTTTGGCTGGAGCGAGGGGCAGAAGGTCACGTTCCACGACAAGTATGAGGGCGAGAATTATTCCTTTGAGTACGTGGGCAAGGACTGTGCCTGGGGCTCCAAGTCGGACATGAATATCTATATGAGTATCGAAGACTTTAACGAGCTGTTCGACAACGACGCCGCCTACTTTAACGGCTATGTGAGCGACGAGAAGCTCGACCTCGACGCGCGCTACCTTGCCGGCGACACCACGCCCGACGACATGCGCGCCGTGGGCGACCAGTTCATCGGCATGATGAGCAAAATGATCGGCATGATGGTCGGGCTCGCGGTGTTTATCTTCCTGCTGTTTATGTACCTGCTGACCAAGGCTGTGATCGACCACAGCGCCCGTTCGATTAGCTACATGAAGGTCTTTGGCTATCGCGATGGCGAGATCTCGCATCTGTACATCCGCTCGATCACGCTGTGCGTGGTGGCGTCGCTCGTGCTGAGCCTGCCGGTCATTATTGGCTCGCTCACGGCCATCTTCCGCTCGATGTTGCTCGCCTACAACGGCAATATCGAGATCTACGTGCCCGCTTGGTCCATGGCGGCGTGCGCAGGAATCGGCTTTGCGACCTACCTGATCGTGGCACTGCTGCACACGCGCTCCATCAAGCGCGTCAGCTTGGCCGAAGCCCTCAAAGTGCAGGAGTAGCCATCGGGGACAGTCCTTGCCATTCGTCGGCTCGCCGGCCGGCTGGCAAGGACTGTCCCTAACTGCCGGGCGGCGAAAGAGTGTCCCTTGCGACTGGTCATTTAAGAACGTTCCCAATGACTAGGTGCCGTACTTGACTTTAACTCTGCTTTAACTGGTACCATCCTCTTATGTCTGTAACGCCATATAGACCGAGGGGATAGATCTATGACCGCAACTGCACCCGCAGCACCCGCTAAGGTGTACTTCACCAACCTGCGCACGCATGCTCGCGAGAGCCAGCTCGACAAGCTCAAGCGCCTCATCCGTCATGCCGGAATTGAGCAGATCGACTTTGAGAACAAGTTCGTCGCCATCAAGATTCACTTTGGCGAGCTGGGCAACCTGAGCTTTTTGCGCCCCAACTACGCCCGCGCCGTCGCGGATGTCGTGAAGGAGCTGGGCGGCAAGCCCTTCCTCACCGACTGCAATACGCTCTATGTGGGTAGCCGCAAAAACGCGCTCGAGCACATCGATACCGCCTACCAGAACGGTTTTACCCCGTATGCCACGGGCTGCCAGATCATCATCGCCGACGGCCTCAAGGGCACCGACGAGGCGCTCGTCCCGGTCGAGGGCGGCGAGTACGTGCGCGAGGCCAAGATTGGTCAGGCTCTCATGGACGCCGATATCGTGATCAGCCTCACCCACTTTAAGGGCCATGAGCAGGCCGGCTTTGGCGGCGCCATGAAGAACCTGGGTATGGGAGGCGGCAGCCGTGCCGGCAAGATGGAGCAGCATGCCGCCGGCAAGCCGAACGTCTCGACCGAGCACTGCGTTGGCTGCCGTGCCTGCGAAAAGATTTGCGCGCACAACGCTGTCTCGTTCGACGGCACCCGCGAGCGCGAGCTTGCCAGCGGCGCTACTCGCACGGTGCACGTGGCCACCATCGACCACGATCGCTGCGTGGGCTGCGGCCGCTGCATTGCGGCGTGCAACCAGGACTGCATCAAGCCCGGCTATGACGCCGCGGCCGACGTGCTCAACTGCAAGATCGCCGAGTATACAAAGGCCGTTGTCGACGGCCGCCCGAGCTTCCACATCTCGCTTGCCATGGACATCAGTCCCAACTGCGACTGCCATCCCGAAAACGATACGCCTATCGTCAACGATATCGGCATGTTCGCGAGCTTCGACCCGGTCGCCATCGACCAGGCCTGCGCCGATGCCGTCATGGCATCCGAGCCGCTGCCCAACACCGAGCTCACCGATAGCGCGGCCAAGATGGAGCACAACCACGAGCATCTGGAGGGCGAGCAGGCCAAGGACCCCTTCTGCATCACGCATCCCGACACCGACTGGCGCGTGTGCATCGCGCACGCCGAGAAGATCGGCCTGGGCACGAGCAAGTACGAGCTCATCGAGGTCAAGTAGCACCTGTCCATTGGACATATCGAGCGCTTTTGTAGCGCAACGTTAGCAAAAGCCGCCCGCGAGCACAGCTCTCGCGGGCGGCTTTCCGGAAGTATGCGGTAAATTTCGAGACCGCCGAGCACACGACATTTTTTGGCAACAAAACCCCTGATAAATTGTTGGTAAAACTGCGGTCTGGTCGACAGTTCCAGATTTTGCCGCATACTTCCGAAAATAGGTGGTCAGATAAAGCCCCAGACGTTGCTTTTTGCCTAAAAATACTCGTCGAGGAAGTCATCGACCGTGTTCCAGTAGAGCTCGGGGTCAACTTGCGCACTCTTGGCGTGGGTGGCGCCATGGATGGTGAGCTTTTGCTTGACTTTGCTGGCGCACGCGTCGTAGTTTTGGTCGAGCATGTCGTACGGCACAAAGGTGTCCTGGTCGCCGTGGATAAACAGCATGGGAACCGTCGCGTGTTTGAGTTGCTCCACACTGCTCGCCGTATGAAAGTCGTAGCCCGCGCGCACGTTGCACACCAAGTTTGCTACATCGAGCAAGGGAAAGCTGGGCAGGCCGAACACGTCCTTGAGCTGCAGGGAAAACTCGTCCCAAACACTCGTATAGCCGCAGTCCTCGATAATGCATTTCACGTTTGCGGGCAGAGATTCCCCCGCGACGTTCATGGCGGTTGCCGCACCCATCGACTCGCCAAAGACCAGGATGCGCGCCTCGGGGTCAGCCTGAACGATCCGCCCAATCCATGCGACGACATCGAGCCGCTCGGGCCAGCCCATGCCGATATAGTCGCCGCCGGAGCGCTCGTGGGCGCGGGCGGCAGGCGCGAGCACGTTCATGCCGCGGTCGTGGAAGCGCTTGGCGTATCGGGCCATGCCGATGGGCTCGTTGGTATATCCATGCAGGCAGACGGCGTAATCGTGGGTGTTCTCCGAGGCGGCAAAATACCAAGCGGCGAGCTCGGTTCCGTCATCTGCGGTAAGGCTGCTGCTCTTGCGGTTTTCTTTAAACCATGCCCGCGCCTCGGTTTCCTCGGCATCCGGCTGCTCGCCTTCTTTGTCGTTCTTGCTATCCTGCATCATCTTCATGGTGTACGGCGCTTGGGGGTTCAGCGCGAAGTCAAACAGAAAGTTGCCGGCAAATCCGAGCAGCACAACGACAGCCACCAGCGCAGCGACGCCGGCTATCTTGAGCTTTCGATGGGAACGTGCGTTTTGAGCCATGCGGTATTCTCCTATAAGATGTTAATACGTCAACATTCAATGCAAGCGCATTATGGACGTTCGCCGTTGATGCGTCAACAGGCAAAGAATGGGTAAACAAAGGGTCGCGTATGGTGCAAATTTCGCACGTACCTAGACGCTTTGATATAGTGTTGAGAACTCTTTACGTTGGAGGATGTAACCGGCATGTCCGATTCGAGCGACAGTTCCAAGCCGCGACCCAAGACCGCGGCCGTTCCACACTACACGGTGGGCGAGGAGATCATGAACTCCGTCACCCATGGTGTCGGCTGCCTGCTGGGTATCGCGGGTCTGGTGCTCTTGATCGTATTCGCCGCCCTGCGCGGCGGAGGTCCGGCCCACATGGCCGCGGCGATTGTCTATGGCGTCAGCATTATCCTCGAATACCTAGCCTCCACGCTCTACCACGCGATTCAGCCCGCGCGCGCCAAGCGCGTGTTCCGCATTATCGACCACAGCTGCATCTACCTGCTCATAGCCGGCAGCTATACGCCGTTTTGCCTCATCACACTCGCAAATGACGGCGGTCCTATGCTGTTCTTTGCCGTATGGGCCATCGCCATTATCGGCATCGCCCTCGAGTGCTTTATGCGCGAGCGTCAACCGCACTGGGTAAGTGGCTTGGTCTACCTGCTGATGGGCTGGCTCGTTGTCTTTAAGCTGCCCGAACTTGTGGAGCTGCTCAACCCCGTGGCGCTTGCCCTGCTCGCCGTCGGCGGCGTGTGCTACACCGCGGGCGTGCCGTTCTATATCGCCAAAAACGTGCGCTATCTGCACAGCGTGTTTCACCTGTGGGTGCTCGCCGGCAGCATCTTCCAGTTCATGGCGGTGATCCTCTTCGTAATCTAGCGACCATGCCTGCGCGCCCGCGTTCTCGTTTGGGCGCCGGCGCAATTGCCGTATCCGCCATCAATGTTTTACCCTGACGCCCGAATCTTGGAGGTTCGAGAAACTCCCGATGGACATAACCATCTCCCTTATCACCACCCTCGTTTTGACCCTCATCAACGGCTACTTTTCTATGTCCGAGATGGCGCTCACCACGGCAAAGCGCGCTGTGCTGGAGCACGAGGCCGAGGAAGGCGACAAACGCGCCGAGCACGCCATTAAGCTGGCCGCCGATTCCGATCAGCTGCTCGCTACCATCCAGGTCGCCATCACGCTCGTGGGCTTTGCCTCGTCCGCCGTCGCCTCGACGAGCCTGTCCGACCCGCTTGCCACGTGGCTCATGAGCTTTGGCATCGCGCCGCTTTCCGCCATCGCGCGCGGCCTGGCGCCGGTCATCATCACCGTCGCCGTCGCCTTTGTGTCCATCGTGATTGGCGAGCTCGTGCCCAAGCGCATCGGCCTCGCTAACGCCGAGGGCGTATCCAAGCAGGTCGTGGGACCGCTCTCCGTATTTCAAAAGATCGCCCGTCCGCTCGTGTGGCTGACCGGTGCCTGCTCAGACGGCTTGGCCCGCATCCTGCGCATCAAGAGCGCCGATGACCGCCAGAACGTCTCGGAGGAAGAGATCAAGTACATGGTCTCGGAGCAGGACGACCTGCTCGACGAGGAAAAGCGCATGATCCACGAGATCTTCGACCTGGGCGACACCGTTGCCCGCGAGGTCATGGTGCCGCGCGTGGACACCACCATGTGCGAGGACGACGAGACGGTCGCCGACGTGCTGTCCGCTATGCGCCAGACCGGCTTTAGCCGCATCCCCGTCTATCATGAGGATCCCGACAACGTCGCCGGCATCGCGCACATCAAGGACCTGATTCAGCCTTCGCTCGACGGCAAGGGTGACCAGCCCATCGCCGACTTTTTGCGCGACGCCACCTTTGTGCCCGACACCAAGGACATCCTGCCGCTGCTGTCCGAGATGCAGACCTCGCACGACCAGATCGTAGTGGTCGTGGACGAGTACGGTGGCACGGCCGGCATCATCACCATCGAGGACATTGTCGAGGAGATCGTGGGCGAGATTGAGGACGAGTTCGACCCCGACAACAAGTACCTCACGCGCCTTTCGCGCCGCGAGTGGCTTGTCGATGGGCGTTTTTCGTGCGATGACGCGATTGAGCTTGGTTGGCCGCTCGAGGAAAGCGATGATTATGAGACCATCGCCGGCTGGATTTTGGAGCTTTGCGACTCGGTGCCCGATATCGGAGAGGTGTTTGAGGTTGCGGGGTACAAGTTCAAGGTACAGTCGATGCGTGGCCAGCGCATCTCGCTCATTCGCGTGATCGCTCCGGCCGAAACCGATAAGAAGGATTCCGAGTCCTCGGCAGATAAGCCGGCGGCGCCGGACGCGGGTTTTGCGGACCCGCACGACGGCGACGAGTAGGGCAAGGAAGAGTAGGGGAGAGTTATGGCAGGCCTGTTCAACATCCTTAAGGTCACCGTCAGCGAGGACAAGATCTGCGCGCATGTGCTGGTGAACCCCGGCATGCCGCTCATGACCTCGGAGGACATCGAGGCCACGGCGCGCGTGTACTACCTGGTACCCGCGATTGCCAAGCATCTGTGCCTGGGCGATTCCGGTCGCGAATTCCAGGACTGCATGGGCCAGACCGAGCTTTGCCATCTGCTGGAGCACGTGACGGTCGAGCTCATGAACGAGACCGGGCTTGCCGGCAGCATTTCGTGCGGCCGCACCCGCGTAAGCGAGCACGACGAGCGTGTCTTTGAGGTCGAGCTTTCGTGTCCCGACGACGCGCTGGCCATCGGCGCGCTGTCTTCGGCGACCTTTATGATGGATTGGGCCTATCTGCATGCCGACCAGCCCGCTCCCGATGTGGACGGTACGGTTGCGGGATTGCGCAACCTGGTGCTGGGCATGCGCGCCGAGGCCGAGGGCAAGGACCCGCACGAGGCCGTCGCCGCCGCGAATGCCGAGGGCGAGGCCGGGGACGCGAACGAGGGCGAGGCGCCTGCCGAGGAGGCCGTCGAGGCCGAGCCCGCGGAGCCCCAGGGCGTCCCGAGCTTTGACGACGAGCCGCAGGAAGTAATCGATACCGAGGGCGCGACCGCCGAGAGCCATGAGGCCCCCGCTGCCGTCTACGGTGGTGCGGCGACGGCTCCGGTTGCCCCTGCGCGCGAGGGAGCGCTGCCGCTCGTTGACGGCGCCGGCGAGGACCCGGCCGCCACGGTGGCCATGCCTGCCATGCCGCAGGAGTAGGCTCACCCGCTTATCACCATCATGTACCTGCGCCTTTACCGTACGCAGATGAGCAAGACGGCAAGCGCTGTGCTGCGGGTATAATGGACAGCATTCAAACGGTGGGCGCCGAGGTGCCCGCAGGAGAGGAATGAACATGGGTAAGACTTTCAACTTTATCTCGGGTGCGCTCTTCGGTGCCGCCGCCGGCGCCATTATCGGTGTCGCCCTGGCTCCGCGCTCGGGCGCCGAGACCCGCGCCATGGCTGCCGATATCGCAAACGACGCCTGGGATAACATGCGCGACACCTACGAGCACGGTGCCGAGGAGGCCCGCGCTGCGGTCAACGATTTTGGCCCGATGGTCGATGCCAAGACCGATGACCTGCGTGCCAAGGTTGACCTTGCCCGCGAGCGCATGGACCAGCTGCGAGAGCAGCTCAACGACGCCATCTCGGGCGGCAACGTGACGCCCGCCGCCGATGTCGTGGTCGAGAACGCCGTCGAGGCTGACGCCGAGGCCGCGGAGCCTTCGACCGAGGCATAATGCGCGCCGGGGATTTTGTCGGTGCTAAAATCTATCGCAAGCCTACCGAGGATAAGCGCACCAAAAAGGACGGCACGCCGCGCAGCCCTAAAAAGCTCGGCAAGATTCACTTTCCGGTCTTTACCCCGGGCGGTACGCGCGTGGTGGGCTTTATGGTTCGCCAGTCCGATATCGCGGGTATGATCGAGCGCCCCGACCGCTTTGTGGCGCTCGATGCCATTGGCGTCTACGAGGGCGCCATCGCAGTTGACGACGTCAAGGGCACCTACGATGCCGCTGCGGCCAAGCGCCTCGACATCAACCTGGACGATTGCATTATCTGGGTTGGCATGGACGTGCGCACGGAGTCGGGCGATGCCGTGGGCTATTGCTCGGATGTGGAGTTCAAACCGCGTTCGGGTATCGTGCAGACATTCTATGTGACCGCCAGCGCCGCATCGAGCATGCTGGTGGGCGACACGCAGGTGCCGCCGACGATGCTGCGCGGCTACGAGAACGGCGCGATGATTGTCTCGGACGAGGTCAAGTCGCTCGGGTATTCGGGCGGCGCCGCCGCAAAGGCTGCCGAGGCAAGCGTCGTGGTGGGCGATAAGGTCAAGAAGGGCGCCAAGGTGCTCGATGACAAGGGTTCGGTCGCCGTGGACAAGGGCAGTCGCGCGCTGGGCAAGCAGCTCGGCAAGACGCGCGGTATGTTCAAGGCCTTTAAGGACGAATATCAAAAGGCGAGCGGGGGCTCGTCAAAAGCTAGCAAATAGCGACGTACCAAATGATGGGAGGCGAGCCGGAGACATGTTGCTCCGGCTCGCTGTGTTTATGGGGGAGGGCACATGCGCCAAAACGGATCTAACTTAAACGGACGCTCGGGCGCGCGTCCGACGGCGCGCCGCGATCTGGGGCAGTTGCCCAGCGGTCAGCGCAAGCGTCACCGTAAGCCCGGTGCGATGTATCTCAACCATAGCCGCGGCTTTAGCGACCGAAGCGCTCGCATCGGCAGCGGCCGCACGCCCCGCCGTCCGTCTCGCCTGCCCTATGCGCTCATCGCCGTGGGCTGCGCACTCGTGCTGTTTATCGCTGCCGTCGTGGGCTACCTCAACCGCAGCGTGGATGTCGTCCTCAACGGCCAGGAGACTGCGGTGCGCGTCGGATCTACGCTGCAAAATCTCATCGACGACCAGGAGCTGACCGATACCTACGACGCCGGGGACTTGCTGGCCGTTGACGACAGCGTGCTTACTCGCCATGGCGGCGAAAAGCTGTCGGTAAAAGTGGACGGCAAGCGCATAAAACAGGGCAAGTGGAAAAGCCGCGAGCTTACGGGCGGCGAGAAGGTGACGGTCAAAGACGGCCGTGACATGTACGAGAAGCACGAGGTCCAGGCGACGGTTATCGAGCCCAAGCTCAAGGTCGAGGGCACGGGTGCCATCGAGTACGTTAAGACGTGGGGTATCCAGGGTCGCTCCGAGGTGTGGGTCGGCGAGCAATCGGGTAAGACGCAGGACCGCGGCGAGGTCGTGCCCGCCACCGATTGCGTGGTCGAGTGCGCGAGCGTGGCGCCCAAGGGCAACGAAAAGTACGTGGCGCTGACGTTTGATGAGGGCCCGAGCGGAGCGACCAAGCAGATCTTGCAGGTGCTCAAGGAAAAGGGCGTCACCGCAACGTTCTTTCTGTCGGGCGATGCGGCCGAGGCCTCGCCTGCCACGGCCAAGGCGATTGTCGATGCCGGCTGCGAGGTCGGCTCCAACAGTTACAGCGACGAATCGCTCAAGGGCAAGGACCGCGATGCAGTGCGCGAGCAGGTTTCGAAGGGCACCGAGGCGATCAAGTCCGCGACCGGAACGTCGACGATGCTATTGCGTGCTCCCTACGCAGCCTTTGACGAGCAAAACTGGATCGATGCGATGGACCTGGTGTCTGCCGTGGTCTCGTGGAATATCGATTCGGGCGACTGGCTGCTCAACGGTGCCGACGAACAGGTCTCGACGGTGCTCGATTCGGTGACGCCGGGCAACATTGTGCTGCTGACCGATAACGATGAATGTGCCGAGCAGACGCTCGAGGCGCTGCCGCAGATTATCGACGGGCTTATTGCCGACGGCTACAAAATCGTGACATTGAGCGATCTGGTCAAGACGGATACATCGCTGAGCAAAAAGCTCACCTCGCTGACGAAGGTCACCATGCCCAAAAATGCCGTGTTCCCCCAGCTCGCCGAAGATGACGACACCACAGACTAGTCGCTTAAGAACGTCCCCAATGGCTATGTCACGGATACGTCAGCGTTTGGTATGCCTGCAATGTGCAGCGCATAAATTCGATGCCGCAGGGCGATGCTGATGCTATAGTTACTGCGGTTAATGAGGGTCAAGAGAAAGGTTACAGGTGAAATCCAAACCTCGACCATACAGTCGATGACCCCATGCAGGTGCTTTTTGCGCATGCACGGGGTGTAAGCGTCGAGCGGCGTGCCGCCCGCGCATGCGTATACATATCCAGAAGCCCCCGGACGTCGCACATGCGGCCGCGTTCGGAGGAATAATGATGGGGAGCACCATTGAATTATCTGAGTGAGATGCTCAAATTGCCGGTCTTGGACGTCGATGGCGAAAAGCTCGGCGTGGTCAACGATTTTGGCATTGCTACCGGCGAAGTTTTTCCGCACGTGACGTCGCTCGCGTTCCGCGGACCCGGCAAGACGCCGTTTATGATCAGCTGGCGCAAATGGGTCGACCGTATCGACGAGACGGGTGTACACCTTAAGACGTCGGCCACCGAAATCCGTTTTTCGTACCTGCAGCCGACCGAACTCTTGCTTGCCCGCGACGTGCTCAACAAGCAGATTGTCGACACGCAGGGCATGAAGGTCGTGCGCGTAAACGACATCAAGTTTTCCATGTCGGGCGAAAACCAGCTGCGCCTGCTGGGCGCCGAGGTCGGTGCTCGCGGTCTGCTACGCGCCATCAGCCCCGCGCTCGAGCATATCGTCGAAGGCTTTATGAAGCACCTGGGCAAGCCACTCAGTGAGGACATCATCGCTTGGTCCTACATGGACCTGCTCGACCGCTCGACCAAGAACATTCAACTCTCGGTGTCGCACAAGACGCTCGGCGAGCTGCACCCTGCCGACATCGCCGACATTATCGAGCAGCTCGACCCGCGCCTGCGTGCGCAGGTGTTTGCACAGCTCGATACTGCCCAGGCCGCCGAGGCCATCTCGGAGTTCGATGACGACGAGCTTATGACCGAGATGCTCGAGGGTCTGTCCGACACGGACGCATCGTCGATGCTGGCCATGATGGACCCGGACGACGCCGCCGACCTGATCGACGAGCTCGATTACGAGAAGGCCGAGAAGCTCCTGCGCCTGATGGGCGTCAAGGAGGAGAAGGCGATTCGTAACCTGCTGGGCTATGAGGACAACACCGCCGGCCGCATCATGACCTCGGAGTTTGTCTCGCTGCCCGCCACGGCGACGGTCGGCGATGCCATCGAGGCGATTCGCAAACTCGATGAGGACTTCGAGAGCGTCTACTACGTCTATACCGAGGATCCGAGCGGCATGCTGACCGGCGTGCTTTCGCTGCGCACGCTGATCGTAGCCGACCGCGACGCCACGCTGGGTCAGCTGGCCTATCGCGACCTGGTCTATGTGTCGCCCGACGAGGACCAGGAAGACGTGACGGACGAGATGACCAAGTACGACCTGGTTGCCATCCCTGTCTGCGACGAGAACCGTCATATCCTGGGTATCGTGACCTTCGACGACGCCATGGACGTTATCGCCGAGGAGCATCAGGAGGACCTGCAGATCGCCGGTGTCGGCTCGGGCGATAGCGCGTCGGACGACTCGACGAACGTGCTCAGCTGGTTCGTGCATCGTCAGTACTGGGTCGTCGTGTGGGGCATCGCCTCGTGCATTATGGCGACGGTGCTGGGGACGGCGCTGGGCTCCGCGCATCTGGTGGTGTTCCCCATGTGCGCCATGCCGCTCGTGCTGCTGGCGGCCTCGCGCATGGTGTCGTTCGTCAAGAACTACTTCCTCGAGTACGACGGTCACGACGACGAGCCCAAACCGTACCTGGGATTCTTCTTCCAGAGCACGGGTATGGGCCTGATCCTTTCGCTTGTTACTTACCTGTGCGCGCAGCTGGTGCGCACTGCCGCGTTCCCCGATGCGCCCATGTTTGAGGAGCAACTCTTTACCGGGTGCTTTAATATCGCTGCCATCATTTGCCTGGTTGGCAACATGAGCGCCGTGATTTACCTGATGGTGCTGTTCTGGCGTGACGAGCATGACCTCAACACGTCGGGCACCGCCATGAACGTTATTGCCGTCATGATCTCGTGCGTAGCGTACTGCGCCGCTGCGGTGCTGCTCACCATGTCGGTCATGGGTTAGGTGGTCGCGTGCAAAATACCAAGCAAAAGTCGGGCACCAAGCAAAAGTTGACCATCGCGGCCATCTTTGGCGCTATGGGTCCCGGTCTGCTGGCGGCGCTTTCGGGCAATGACGCCGGCGGCATTGCAACGTATTCCAGCGCGGGCGCCAGCTATGGCTACAAGATGCTCTGGATGCTTCCCGTCATGACTGTGCTGCTCATCGTGACGCAGGAGACCGCGGCACGCTGCGGCTGCGTCACGGGCAAGGGCCTGGCATCGCTCATTCGTGAGCGCTTTGGCGTGCGCAAGAGTGTACTTGCTATGGCGGCGCTGTTGATCGCCAACACGGCTGTTACCATTTCGGAGTTTGCGGGCATCGCCAGCGGCCTTGCTCTCTTTGGCGTGCCGGCGAGCATTTCGGTGCCGTTGGTGGCGCTGCTGGTGTGGATGCTTACCATGTCGGGTAGTTTCCAGCGCATCGAGAAGATTCTGCTGCTGGTGAGCTGCGTGTTCGTGACCTATATTGTCGCCGCGTTTATGGCTGGCCCCAACTGGGGTGAGGTCGCGGTCGACCTGGTCGTGCCTAACATTCAAAATGACCCCAGCTACGTGTCGCTCGTGGTCGCGACGATCGGTACCACCATCGCGCCGTGGATGATTTTCTTGGCGCAGAACAACGTGGTCGATAAGAACGCGGGCGAGGACGATATCGTGCTGCAGCGCATCGATACCGTGAGCGGCTCGCTTGCTGCCGATGTCATTGCCGGCTTTATTATCATCACGACCGGTACGGTGTTGTTCCCGGCGGGCATTCAGATTAGCGATGCTGCCGATGCTGCCCGCGCGCTGGAGCCTATTGCGGGTCAGTGGTCCACGGTACTGTTTGCCTCGGGCCTGGTCGCGGCGAGCTTCTTGGCTGCCTGCGTGCTGCCGGGCGTTACGTCGAGCGCTATCTGCGAGGCATTTGGCTGGGAGCGCGGTGCCGACCGCAGCTGGGACGAGGCCCCGGTCTATCGCGGCATCATTACGGCCATCATCGGTATCTCTGCCGTGCTGGTGCTTATGCCCGGCGTCGATCTGTTCCAGATTATGATGACCTCGCAGGTCATCAATGGCGTGCTACTGCCCGTGGTTCTGGTGTTCCAGGTGGTTATCGCCGCCGACCGTCACATTATGGGCGCCAACCGCAACGGCCGCGTGTGGAACGTGCTCACTTGGGCGACTATCGGCGTGATTACGGCGCTCACGGTCGTCATGTTTGTCCTGCAAGCGATGGGCTACAGCGCTTAACGCCCACTTTTGCTTCCGAACAGGCCGCAGCGATGGACTGCGGCCTGTTTTTTGCCCGCGACCTCTTGGGGCCGGCTCGAAAAGAGTGATTTTGGGTTGTTTGCTGCGGGCTATTTGTCGGTGCCCAGCTTGTGCGGCTTGAAGGCAAGCGCATTGACGAGTGCGTCGGTGGCAGACTTGACGGCTGCCGGCTGCGGATCGTTGACGTGATCCTCGGGATGCACGGGCAGGTCCTTCTTGACGGCATCGTGGATCAAGTTGAGGTACTCAGTCACGCCAGTGGTCGATAGGTGCGTGCCATCGCCATCGAACAGGTCGTTGCGGTTGGCGCTGTATCCGTACCAGTCGATAACGCGCACGTTCTTGTAGCGCGTAGCGGCGTTAGCGATGGCCTGGTTGGTAGAGCCAACCCACGGCTGCGGGCTGCGCGTGTTCACAAACACCACAATACGCTTATCTCCTGCATCGTCCATGATGGCGTCGATCTGGTCGTCGGTTACCAAGCCGTTGGTGCCCAGTGCAAAGACCACGATCTTGCCGGCAAGGTTCTGCTGGATATAGCCCTCAAATGTCGCGCGGCCCGCATCAAACTGGCGGCCCTTTTCGGCATCGATATGGCTGTGCGAGAACACACCGTCAAAGGTGTCTACGGCACGCAGCGACACGGAGTCGCCGATCATAAGCAGATCGTAGGAGCCATCGGGGAAGCCGTCGTTGTCCTTGTCGGTGTCGTCGGCCGCCTGCTGGTCGGTGGGCGCGGTGTTCTTGGCTTCCTTGTTGAGGACTTCGGCGCCCTCGCCGCTCAGCGCAGACGTCTCGGGCACAAAGATCAGGCCGCCCAGTGCAACGACCAATACGACAGCGCAGGCTGCGCAGACGGGGACGTGCGTGCGTGCCCAGTTGGCGGGCGTGGTGGTGCCATCGCGGAATTCGGCAACGGTGCGCCCAAAGGCGCCCTTCCTAAACGGCGTCTCGATAAAGCGATATGAGCATTCGGCCACGGCGACCACCAACAGCACCTGCAAAATGTACTGCCACCACGGTGTATCGTTGATGTTGGCGACCGGGTTCATGAGCAACAGCAGGGGATAGTGCCACAGGTAGATGCTGTACGAGCGCTTGCCAACCCATACGAGCGGCTCGGCGGACAGCGCGCGGGCAACCATTCCCTGGGGCTGCACGCAGGCCGCGATGACCATGAGTGTGAGGATCGAGCACAGCAGCGTGCCTCCGCGATACTGGAACGCGGTGTAGCCGTTGGTGAGCGCGACCATGGCGGCAAGGCCAACCAGACCCACGAGGCCCAACACATCGATGGATGCGGGCGAGGACCAAAAGCGCACGAGGGCGCTCGGCTGTGCCGGGCCGGTCTCGGCTGATTCGTCGGCCTTCTCGCCAGGCTTGCCCTCGGCGTTCTTGCCGTGCTTGGCGGCGCCGGCCAGGCGATTGAGCCCCAAACGACGAGCGAGACGCACCGGCGCCAGGTCGCGATCGGGGATAAAGGCCATCCAGGCACCCAGCAGCAGCGAGAACACGCGGGTGTCGGTGCCGTAGTACACGCGGCTGGGGTCGGCGGCAGGGTTGTAAAGCACCATCATGGCAAGGGCAGATACCGCGGCAAGGCCCAGAACCACGCGGCGCGTGTTGGGCTTGCTCATGTGCATGGATACCATAGCGAGCAGCAGCGGGGGCCAAACCAGGTAGAACTGTTCCTCGATGGCGAGCGACCAAAAGTGCGTAAGCGGCGAGGGATCGCCCAGGGCGTTGAAGTACGAGACGTTTTGGGCAATCTGCCACCAGTTGTTGAAGAACAGCAGCGACGGCAGGATATCGGGGCGCATCTTGGTGAGCATCACGTGGTTGAAGACGGTGCACAGCGCACAGGTCACCACCACGACGGTCACCACGGCGGGGACCAGGCGACGGATGCGGCGGATCCAGAAGCTCTTGAGGTCGATACGGCCGGTCTTAGCGACTTCGTTGAGTAGCAGGCGTGTGATCAGATAGCCCGAAAGCACAAAGAAGATCGTGACGCCGAGCAGACCGCCCTGCGCCCACGTGAGGTTGAGGTGATAGAGCACCACCGCGACGACGGCAAGCGTGCGCAGGCCGTCAAGGGCAGGGATGTAGCGGGACTTGGGGCGAGCAGGCGTCTGCTCCGCGGCGGGAGTGTTGGCGCGGCCCGCGTTGTTGGCAGAAGCGCGATGGGGGCTCGTGGTGCGTCGCGGCTCGTTGGCACGGCGTTCGCTCTTCACGCGTTCGTGCGGCGCCGGCTCGTTGCCCGTGCGGCGTCGACCGCGCGAGCCCGATTGCGAGAATTGTTCCATAAAACATCATCCAATGACGAGAATAATCAGCACGTATTCATTGTAGCTGCCTGCTCCTGTGAATGCTTGCTGCTGGCGCAACCTCAAGGGTGCGTTCACATCAAAGTGAACTAAAGTTATAGAGGTGCGAAGGCGCGCAATCGACGGTCGACGGTGGGTGCAAAGCCCGCAGATGAGGAGGTTTCCATGGCAGATCGCGGCATCGTTGCGGTGTTCGGCAGCATGAACATGGACCTTTCGGTGGCGTGCGAGCGCATACCGCGCGCGGGCGAGACCGTCGGCGGCAGCGGGTTTATCACCAACGCCGGCGGCAAGGGCGCCAATCAGGCCGTAGCTGCCGCGCGTATGGGCGCGTGCACGCACATGATCGGCGCGGTCGGTCGCGACGCGTTCGGCGCGTCGCTCGTGGTGGGGCTCCAAGACGCCGGCGTGGACTGTGACTTTGTAGTGCATCGCGATGACGTGGAGACGGGAACGGCGACCATCATTCGCTGCGAGGGCGACAACCGCATCGTACTGTCACCGGGCGCCAACCATGCGCTTGCGGGCGCGGACGTTGCCTGCGCGCTGAGGCGTCTGGTGGCTCATGAGCTCGACGGCGACGCCAGCGAGATTGCCCCGGCTGCCGGAAGCGTCTTTATCGCCCAGGGCGAATGTGACCTTGCAGCGACGGCCGAGGCGCTTGTTTGCGCTCACGAGCTGGGGTTCTATACGGTCTTTAATCCAGCGCCCGCCTGCGAGCTGCCTGCGGAGGTCTGGCCTGCGGTCGACTTGGTCTGCCCCAACGAGACCGAGTGCCAGGTGCTGACGGGCATTCTGCCCACGGATGACGCGAGTTGCGTCACCGCGCTCAATGCGCTGCTCGACAAGGGTGCCGGAGCTGCGGTCATCACGTTGGGCGGTGCCGGCTCGGTTACGCTCGGCGATGGCGGTGAGCTGCTGCGCATGCCGGCACTTTCGAGTACGGTAGTCGATACCACGGCCGCCGGCGATACGTTTATCGGCGCGTTGGCGGCGGCTCGCCTAGAGGGCTTGCCGCTCTTTGAGTGCATGGCCGCGGGTGCTCGCGCCTCGGCAGTGACGGTGTCGCGCCTGGGCGCTCAGCAATCGATTCCCACGCGCGCCGAAGTTGAACATTGGTTTGGTTAAACGATAAAGACGGAGAAGCGGAGTAGAACAATGGCAATCAAGAAGCTGATCCTTGATCTGGATATGGGTGTTGACGATGCGATGGCGCTGGCCTATGCCATCGCGAGCCCCGAGGTGGAGCTCGTGGGCATCACCACGTGCTTTGGCAACGTGCGCGTCGAGCAATCGGCGCACAACTGCCTGGCGGTGCTCGATCTGCTGGGTCGCCCCGAGGTTCCGGTGTACCTGGGTGCCGACCGTCCTCTGCAGGCGACTGAGCCCTATACGCCGCCGGCGTCCACCGCGCTCATTCACGGCAAGAACGGCATCGGCGGCGCGAGCGTGCCCGCGTCGCCCTACGAGCCGGTGGGGGCGACCTCGGCCGACGGCAACGCCGCGGTCGATTATCTGATCGATGCCGCGCGCACCTATGGTCCCGATCTGGTCTACGTAGCGACTGGCCCGCTCTCCAACCTGGCGCTCGCCCTGGAGCGCGATGCGGCGGCGATGATGTCCATCGGCCGTGTGGTCGTGATGGGCGGCGCCCTTACCGTGCCCGGTAACGTGAGCGCGGGCGCCGAGGCCAACATGGCGAGCGACCCCGAGGCAGCCGACGCGGTGCTGCGCTCGGGCCGTAAGCTCACCATGGTGGGTCTGGACGTGACGCATCGCGTGGTGCTCACACGCCGCGACATTGCCGGCTGGACGGGCTCGGGCACCATGGCGGGCTGCGCATTTGCGAGTATGGTGGAGCACTACATTGGCTCGTACGAGATGAACGCCCCCTACCTGGGTGGCTGCGCGCTGCACGATCCGCTGGCGGTTGCCGTGGCGATTGATCCCACGCTCGTGGGCGCGCTCGGCTGCAACCTGCGTGTTGATCTGCTGGGCGAGTACCGCGGTCGCACCATCTGCGATGAGCGCCGTCTGTCCGACCCCGACAAGAGCGCACTCGTGGCGCTGACCGTCGACGCCCCGCGCTTCCTGTCCGAGTTCAAGGCGCGCATGGCCCGCGTTCTGGGCTAAGTTGTCTTTTTGGGACGGGGCTTTTTTGACTGGTATGATTGGTGCGACCATTCGAACCAGCTAAAAGAGCCCCGTCCCAATTTGACTATCGAGAGGATCTGCCATGGAGCGCATCGCGAGCTTTTCCGTTGACCATCTGCTGCTTGAGCCCGGCGTGTATGTGAGCCGCATCGACCGCGATCCGGCGACCGGCGTCGCCGTCACCACGTTTGACCTGCGCCTGACCACGCCCAACAAGGAGCCGGTCATGAACACGGCCGAGTGCCACACCATCGAGCACCTGGGCGCGACGTTCCTTCGCAATCATGCCGAGTGGTCGAGCCGCATTGTCTACTTTGGCCCCATGGGCTGCCGCACGGGCTTTTACCTGGTTGTCTTTGGCGAGCTGACGAGCGAGAAGATCTTGCCGCTCGTCCGCGAGCTGTTTGAGTTTGTCGCCGACTTTGAGGGCGATGTCCCCGGTGCCGCTCCCGAGGAATGCGGTAACTACCTGGACCAGAACCTCCCCATGGCCAACTGGCTTGCGCGCCGCTACCTCGACCGCGACCTGGCCGATATCGACGAGAAGCACCTGCACTATCAGCAGGCGTAAGGGCTTTATCGCCCAAAACGCGCGCATTGGGCGCCTTCGCTTATGCGGGGGTGCCTTTTTGCTGAGTGGTCGGGACGAGTGTTTAAAATCGCTTATGTTTGTTCTAGAATGTTCATACTGTCACATAAACGAACAGGAGCGAACATGCATATCTACTCTGTCAACGATCCCGAGTTCAAGTCCTATGGCAACGTTTGGGATAACGTTCCGTCCGAGCTTACGTCGCCCGTGCTCGAGGCGCTCTCTGCCACGCCCATTCCCGAGGGCAGCAAGTACGTTGCGAGTGCGCCGGAGCTCGAGGACGTCAAGGATGCCGACAAGCTTGGCTTTCTCATGTTTGGTGGCCGTCCCTTCCAGCTCGGCTGGTGCAACGGCCACAATACACGACTCAACTGCCTGGAGTATCACCGCGCGAGCGAATTCAACTTGGGCGCTCGCGACTTTATCCTGCTCGTGGCGCATCGCTGGGAGATCGAGGACGGCAAGCTCGACACCGCGTGCGTCAAGGCGTTTCGCGTGCCGGCGGGTACGGTCGTCGAAGTCTTCAACACCACGCTCCACTACACGCCGTGCATGGTCGACGACGGTGGCTTCCAGGTGATGGTGGCGCTGCCCGCCGGCACCAACGGCCCGCGCCCCGAGGCTGCGGCCGACATGCCCACGGCCGGCGACAGCTACTGCTACTGGAAGGCCGACAAGTGGGTCCTCTGCCATGCTGACAGCCCCAAGGCAGCCGAAGGCGGCTACGTAGGCCTCATCGGCAAAAATCTCGACATCACCGTGGACTAGCGCATCGCCCCAAACCACCACAAAGGTGCCTGTCTCCTTTGCGGTGGTTTGGGGCGGGCGGATATCGGGAAGTGCCAGACGGGGGAGGCTGCCGGGCGCCTTGCCGTCTGCGGATTTTGGGACATGCGGCCCGCTTTTTCGACCCATCTGTCGGTACACTAAAAGCACTATGGGTACCCGCGAGCGACATATCGGCCACGCGGCCGCCCGATCCGCACCCGTGGCGGATCCCAGGGGTGGCAGGCTCTTCGCCATGCCGCGATTCCTTGTTGGCATAACACATCGGATGTACCGCCACCGCGTCTTTGCTATCGCCGGCGTCATCACTGCGCTGTTCCTCATACTTTTGGCAGTCTTGCCGGCACTGTTCGCCTTCGACCCCAAACTTTCTAACGCCGCGCCCGCCTATAGCGAGGTGTCCGAAGAGGTCGCGGATGCGCTCGTCCATTCGAGCTCTCTCCCGCTGCTTGTCTCCGCAATTGTATTTTCAATTTGGGGCGTATCGGTCTATCTGCGCTGTTTGGACTATGTGCTGCGCCGCCGCCTTGTTGCCATCGCCACCATCTGCGCCCTGTGGATGATCGAAGTCATTCTCAAGTACAAGTCGTTCACGCCGTTCTATGCCACCGTGCTGTGGTACCTGTACTACGTGCCCATGACGCTCATTCCGCTGCTCTACCAGTTGTGTGGTTTGCGCCTTGCGGGTCTGGAGCAACACCGCCTGGGTCGCCGCTACTGCGCTGCGCTGTGGATTATGGCTATCCTGCTTATCGGATTTGTGCTCACCAACGATTTTCACCAGCAGGTCTTCCACTTTGACCGTACAAGCGACACCTGGAGCAACGATTACACGTACGGCTGGGGTTATTTCGCCGTCCTCGTGTGGACGGCCTTTAACTTTGTGGCCTTTTTTATCCTGGTGGGCCGGTCCTCGTCCTTTCGCATCCAACGTTTCTCGGGCACGGCGGCGCTCGTGCTGCTGGGCGGCGCGTTCTTTGCCATTTCATATGCGTTGCGCGTGCCCTGGGCATGGAGGCTCAACTTCTCGCTCGTCTATTGCGTCTTGTGCGTGGTGGCGATGGAAATCTGTCTCGATTGCGGTGTCGTTCCGTCATATCACGACATCGCCGGCATTTTCGACACCTTGCCGCTTGACCTCAAAGTTCTAACGCGCGACCTGCAGGAGGTCTATGCCACGCCGGTGTCAAAGCCAATGCCGGCGGGCGTGTGCGAAGAGCTGCGAGCCCAGGAACACGGGCATGCCCATGCCTTTGCCGTGAAGTCCAATCCCGATGTGATGTACCGTGCCTTTCCACTGCTGGGCGGATCGGCCCTGCTTGCCCAAGACGTGTCGGATCTCAACGAGCTTAACCGTGAACTGGCACATCGTCGTATGGAGCTGCAGCGTCAAAATGAGCTGCTCGCCGCCGACTACGACCTTAAGACGCACCTGGCAGACCAAGAGGCCGAGACCTTGCTGGTCCAAGACGTGGACCAGGCGCTTGCCCGCGCGCTCGAAGGGATGTACGACCTGCTGAGCTCGCTGCCGCCGTTGACCGATGAATCGTCTTCGCACGAGCGTTACCGCATGCTGCAGCGCGCCAAGATGCTCGTCGCCTATTGCAAGCGCAAGGGGTCGCTCACGTTGGCACAGCACGGGGAGAGCGGTTTTGATCGCGACCGCATTCAGCTCATTGCCAACGAGCTCGCAAGCGACCTGCGCACCATCGATATCGATTGCGCCTCGATTATCGCCATACGGCGCCCGATGCACGCCAGTACGGTAAGCGCCCTGTACGACTGCGTGTATGACTTTGCGTTTTTTGCCTACACCACCGACCATCCGGCGCTTATGTATCACTTGGGCGACCATGACCGATGCAGTGTCGAGCTACGCGCCACGCTTTTTTCCAACGATGATGCAGATCTTTCGCAGACGCCCGCTGCGCAAGAGCTCGATAGCGCTCTGCAAGGGCGCAACGTGGCATACCGCCTTGAGGGCGAGCCCGGCCAGCTGCGCATGATCGTCTTGATGCCGAGGGCGGGTGAGTGACGATGCAGATTTCGCTCATTCTTCCCCAAATCGTTGCGCTCGATGTTGTCTTTGCCCTGGCTGCGTGTCTGCAGACTATCCACGTCCCGCTCATCGCATCGCGCCGCTCGTCCTATAACCGTAAGGTGATTTGTGCCTACGAGGCGAGCCTTGTGCTTCACCTAGTTATTTCGGCGCTCATCTTGTTCGCGTCGTCTGGCTCATATCTGGTGGCGCCGCTTGACGTTTGCGCCAGGGCAATGGGCGGAGCGTTGTGGCTCAATGCCGTGATCTTTGCCTACGGCGTGGTGCTTATGGTGCGCTATCGTCGCCCCGTCATGCTGGTCGAGCTGCTGCTTGTTGTCACCGTTACACCGCCGGTGGTTTTTGCCATGGGCTCGGCGTGGACCGTTGTCCTTATCGCAGAGGGAGCGTTCTTCCTGTTCCGTTCCATCGCGGCGCTCTTGATGGATGTCCGCAACCGCCAGGAGGATATCACCATGTTCTCGACGATCGAGACCATCAACGTGATTCCCGTGGGCATCCTGTATCTGGACCCGAGGGGCCGTCCGCTGCTCATGAACCGCTGCATGCGCAAAAACCTGGTGGAGCTTCATATGCCCACCGACCTAGGCGATATGAGCGGTACATGGAACGGCCTGCGCAAACTCAGCATGCAAATGCCCGAAAGCAGCCAGAACCGTGTGCGGATTAATCTGGACCGCTTTGGTGAGGCGCGGGCGGTGGTCGAGGTTTCTCCCGCCGAGATTCGCTTGTTTGTGCACGATGACGTTATGGTTTCGGGCCGCCTCTTTGAGCGCATTATCGGCCTGGATGTAACAGAGTATGCGCATGCTCATGATCGCCTAGCGCAAGCCAACCACCTGCTTGAGCTTGCGGGCCAAGAGCTCCAAGCCCAGATCGAAGAAGTCAAAAAAGTTGCTGACAATGCGGCCTATCTGCGTATGCGCGCTCGCGTGCACGACGTGATCGGGCAGCGCCTGTCCATCCTCCATCGTTATCTGGAGGAGGGGCGCCTGGATGACGAGTCGCTCGAGCAGATCGACCCGCTGCTGCGCTCAATTGCCGCCGATTTGCGCAGTGGCGGTGCCAGCGAGCCTGCAGAGCAGCTGGGTGATATCGTCCATGCCTTTGGCCTGGTGAGCGTGCAGATCGATGTGGAGGGCGAGCTGCCTGAGGACGCGCGTGTCGCCGCAGCCTTTCTGCAGATTATCCGCGAAGCCTCGACCAATGCCACCAAGCATGCACAGGCCCATCGGGTCCATGTGCGCCTGTGGCGGGAGACGTCGGAAGGCAGCGCTGTTGCGCGGATGACCGTTTCTAACGACGGCGCGCCTGCACCCGTATCGTATCGCGAGGGAACGGGTATTCCAGGTATGAGGCATGTCGCGCAAGATCTGGGCGGCTGCCTGGAAATCCATGCCGCCCCGCCCTTTACGCTTGCGGTGTCCATCCCGCTCAACGCCAGCGCCACAGCTCAAAGGAGAAACTCATGATTCGCGTCCTTATCGTCGAAGACCAGGCTATCTTGCGCGAGAGCCTGGCGCGCTCCGTTGGCGACCAGCCCGATATGACCGTTGTTTCCGCCATTGCCGATGCTTCCGAGGCCTTGGGTGTCGCGCTCAAGGAGCGCCCGGACATGATACTGATGGACGTATGCACCGAGCATGATTCCAACGGCATCGTGGCGGCGGCGCGCATCAAAGAACAACTGCCCGAGTGCCGCGTCATTATCATGACGACCATGCCCGAAATCACCTTTGTGGACCAGGCGCGCGAGGCGGGCGTCGACAGCTTTGTGTACAAGAACGTCGGTATCGACGAGCTATTCGCCGTGATGCGCTCCACGCTGGCGGGTTACTGCACGTTTCCTAAGCCGCCCGAGAGTATTTTTTCGGGCACGGCGGCCCTCGACGATGTCGAGCTGTCGATTTTGCGCCTTGCCTGCGAGGGCAAGAGCCGCCGCGAGATTGCGGCCGAGCTGTTTATGAGTGAGGGCACCATCAAGCGTCGCATCTCGGAGATCCTGAGCAAGACCGGCTACGACAACATCATGCGCCTGGCCGTGCACGCGGTGACCGAGGGCAGCATCGTTCCCAACATGGAGCGCTAAAGCTCGTCGCGCATCGGCATAAAAACGGCGGGGTCGCAGGATTAACTCCTGCGGCCCCGTCTGGTGTGCGCGGATGTGTCCGCCAATCCGCGGCTGATGTTACATGCCGCTACGCGATGGTTGCGCTGTAGGAGGCGACGTCCTCGTAGGAATCGGTCAGGTAGGCGTCGATGCCGATGGTCGTGTTGACCAGGTCGTCAAGGCTGTCAAGCTCGCCGCTCGAGAATGTGAATTCCTCAGTGGCGTTGGTGCCGGGCATCAGGTGAGCCGAGAACCAGGGGTCCTTCATGGTGCCGTTGACATTGGTCTTGCCGGAGGGAGCGTAGAAGGTCAGGTCCTTGTCGCTCTTGTTGGTGATGTTAACAACAAAGCCGATGTCGCCCCAGTCGTCCTTGAACTTCTCGGTGATGGTGATGGTGATGGTGCACAGGTCGTCATCGGCGACGGTGACGGCGGGGGAGATTTCGATGCTCTGGACGTCGTCGTCTTCGACGGCCTCATCGATCTCTTCTTCCTTCTCGGCCGCCTCGCGATCCTTCTTCACCGTGCCGGACAGGTCCTTGTCGGACTTGGTAAAGATGAGCTTGTCGCCGTCCACCTCAAGGACGAGCTTGTCGTCCTTGAGCTTCAGATCGTGCGACTCATCTTCGGCGGTGATCGTTACGGTGGTGGCGTCCTTGGCTTCCCATTTCAGGTCGGCGACCTCAAGGAACATATCGAGGACGCCTGTGCCGTCCTCGTCGAGGATCAGGACGCAGTTGAGGCCCCACTCCTTGAGCATATCCATGTACTCATCGGTGAGCTCTTCGCCATCCAAGGTTCCACCCGAGTACTGCCAGCTGCCGACGAAGTTGGCCTTGGGGTCCTTGCCGCCGCCGCTGCAGCCCGTCAGGGCAAAGGCGAGCGCCAGGACGCATGTCAGAAATGCGAGTACGGACTTTTTGAACGTTGTCTTCATGGTGTCCTCCTTTATCGAACGAAACCCATAGAAGCAAATGCGGGGGTGGCGGATCCCCCGCCAATTACCAGATAGAGGGGCTAGGGCCGGGGCGTTCCGCAGTTGCTGCAGAACTTGCCGCCGTTTTCGCTGCCGCAGTTGGGGCAGAACCACTTTGCCGGTGCCGGGGCGGGTGCGGGACTGCCGCACTCGGAGCAGAACTTGCCGGTGTTGGTGGCGCCGCAGCTGCAAGTCCACGTGCCGGCCGCAGGTGCGGCGGCGGGAGCCGGTGCGGGGGCGGGAGCCGGAGCCGGCTGCGGGGCGGCCTGCTGCTGTGCCTGGCCGGCGGCGAACAGCTGGCTGGCGTTCATGCCGCCCATGCCACCTGCCATGCCCATGCCCATAAAGCCTGCCATCGCGCCGTTGGGGTTGGCGGCTGCCGCGCGCATCGCATCGCTCTGGGCGCTGGCGATGTTGGCTGCCGCCATGGTGGGATCGCGCATGACCGCGGCTTTCTGCAGGTCCTTGATCATCTGCTCGTCTTCTTGCGAGGCGGCGATGGAGTTGACGCCAAAGCTTACGATCTCAACGCCGCGCAGGTCACGCCAGTCGGCAGAGAGGACCTCGTTGAGCGCGCGGGCGAGCTCGGTGGTGTGGCCGGGGATGGCGCTGTAGCGGATGCCCATCTCCGAGATCTTGGCAAAGGCGGGCTGCAGGGCGGTGAGCAGCTCGGACTTAAGCTGGCTGTCGATCTTGTCGCGCGCGTAGCTATCGGTCACGTTGCCGCACACGTTGGTGTAGAACAGCAGCGGGTTGGTGATGCGGTACGAATACTCGCCGTTGCAGCGCACGGAGATGTCGACGTCCAGACCGATGTTGTTGTCGACCACGCGGAAGGGCACGGGCGAGGCGGTGCCGTACTTGTTGCCGATGATCTCCTTGGTGTTGATGAAGTAGACGCGCTGGTCTTTGCCCGCGTCGCCGCCAAAGGTAAAGCGGCTGCCGATATTGGCAAAGGTTTCCTTGATGGAGTCGCCCAGGTTGCCGCTAAAGACGCTCGGCTCGCTGCCGGTGTCAAAGACGAACTCACCGGGCTCCAGCGCGACTTCGATGATCTTGCCGTTTTGCACCACGAGCATGCCCTGGCCGTCGTTGACGGCGATGACCGAGCCGTTGGAGATGACGTTGTCCTCGCTGCGCGTGTTGGAGCTGCGGCCGCCGGTGCGCTTGCTGCCCTTGCAGGCCAAGACGTCAGCGGGCATCGATTCGCAGTAGATAAATTCCTTCCACTGGTCGGCCATGACGCCGCCGGCAGCACCCAATCCAGCTTTCAAGAGTCCCATGGTGATCTTCCTTTCTCGTCAAAGGCCGGGTGGTATTGGTCAGGATGGTTAATCGTCCTTGTCGTCCTTCATGACAACGGTGGTCTCGGTGTGGCTGAAGGTGTCGTGCTTCTCGGTCAGGTCGAGCTCGCCACAGTAGCAATCGGCGTGGGTGGCCTCGTTGGCCGTCTTGAGCTGGCCCACCAGCAGCACGTCTGCGATGACCACGATGATCAGCGGCGCGACGATGTTGATGAGGATGCCCTCGATATCAAAGGTGAGGTAATCCGGATCGAAGGCGTTCTCACCCATGAAGAGGATCTGGGAGAGGACAAATCCGATCACAAAGAACAGCACCGAGGCGATAGCGAGCTTGGGCTTGGAGCAAGGAAGCTCGCCGACCATACGGCTGGTTTGGCCGTTCATGGCAAACAGGTAGCTCTTGCCGTTCCACGAGGTGGAAAGCATCCACACGGGGAACAGGGCATAGTCGCTGTCTTCCCAGGTGTAGTCGAGCTGCTTGCTTTCGACCGTGGCATCGTCATATTCGTCGACGACGGTTTCGCGCAGGGCCGAGATCGTGCTTTCCTCCATGCGGCGTTCGGCGCGCGCCTTGCAGGTTTCGCAGTCCTCGTCGTAGCGGTTGGCGATGTAGCCGGGCATATACGCGACCGAAAACGGGCGCAGGGCATCGTAGTCAAACGGCTCGATGGCGTCCATGTGGCCGTCGGGCATCTTGGACGATCCGTCGACGGG
Organism: Collinsella aerofaciens; assembly: GCF_015558785.1. GTDB lineage: Bacteria > Actinomycetota > Coriobacteriia > Coriobacteriales > Coriobacteriaceae > Collinsella > Collinsella aerofaciens_P. Next base: position 31,235 of record NZ_JADMOP010000003.1, on the reverse strand, counting down.
CACGCGCTTAAACGAGATGTTTCCCTTGCGGTAGGCGTCGTAGTGGTCGGTGGTCGTGACGGTGCGGTCGGATTCCTCGGTCACGGTCTCGTTGGTCGCATCGAAGCACACTTCGCCGTCCACGCGGGCGCCGTAAAGCCAAAACGGCACGTAAACGCCTTGGACTTCGTCGATGTGGTTGCCGGTGACAAAGCTCTTGGGCAGCAGGATCTTGCCCTTGTAGTGCTCTTTGAGCGCGGCCATAACGTCGTCGCGGCCGAGCTTAAACGGAATCACCAGGTCGGGTGAGAAGTCGCCCGAGAGCTGACCGGGTGCCACGGCGGGGTTGCCGCAGTACGGGCAGGTGGTAACGGCGACGGTGCCATCCGAGATTAGCTCGGCTCCGCACGACGAGCAGATATAGCCAGCGTTTTGGGCGAGCTCCTGCACCGCAGCGTCGATCGCGGGCTTGGGTGCCGCCGCTGCGGCGTCGGCTTTGGCGTCTGCCTTGTCCTGGCGCTCGCGATAGAGGGCCTCGACCTCTTCGACTTCAAAACGCGAATCGCAGTAGTCGCAGACGAGCTTTTGCTCGGCACTGGCAAAATGCAGGGGGCCGCCACACGCGGGGCACTGATAGTTGACGCTCTCGAAGGCCATGATCGGTCCTTTCGCTGCCGGAGGCTATGCGCCGATGGCGCCGCCGCAGTATTCGCAGCGCCCACTGGCATCGGGAATGGTGGTGGCTCCGCAGAAGGGGCAGGTGACCGCGGTCTTGGGAGCCTTGGCGGCCACGACACTGTCGCGCGTTTCCTGACGCAGCTGCACCAAGGCGTCGCGAACTTCGGTTGCCTGGCGCTTGGCCTCGCGGTATTCGATGGAACCGCGCTGATCGATGGTGGAGTCGTTCACGCGCAGGTTGATCTCGGTAAAGTACGGCGTGTTGACGTGAATGGTCAGGTTAAAGTCGTAATCCAGGTCGTAGCGCGGCGGGTTGTAGCTCTCGCGCTCGCCGTCCTTGGTCTCGCGATAGATCTCGGTGCGCTGCTCGTCGATATCCATATCGCAGCCGAGTACCTGCGAGAACTCGATGATGTCGGGATTGGCGTCGCGCCAGCGGCTCTGCGAAGTGATGATCAGCAGGCCCGCGTCCTCATCGAGCATAATATTGGTGCGCCCGGCAGAAAGCGTGCGCGTGGGGTTGAACGAAGACAGGCGCTCGGCGTTGGCCTCGCGGTAGGCGAGTTGCTCACGGATATCGTCCGCGGTGCTGGAGCGATAGCCGTGAAAGTAGGGGGAGAGCTTGCCGGCGCACTCTTTCTTCTCGAACATCTTGTCAAAGAAGCCCATGGCTGCCTCCCATCAACAGGTAGCGTGTGTCACTTTTGATGATGGGGGAGTGCGCGATCCTTCGCGATACCCAGACGGCTCAAGGAGTCTCCACAACTGGGACACATGGCCCATTTTGACTAGTCATTGGGGACGTTCTTAAACGACTAGTCGCGGGGGACACTCTTCGGCCACTCATTGGGCACTCATTGGGGACCACTCATTGGGGACGTACTTAAATGAGTGGTAGTTGGAGACACTCCTGGCCGAGCTAGAGATCGCGCGTGTCCCTTCTGGTCCATGCGGCTCAAAATCGCGGCGTGATGTGGACGGCTGGGGTCGAATTGGCAGCATTTCGAGCCTGGCTTCGATATTGAGACTGGTTCTTTATTAAAATAGATTTCCAGACAATTGAGCGACTGGGGGTTAACCATGAGGGGCATGGGAGACACAACCGCATATTTGCGTCGGGGCATTCGGGAGATTATATGCCTGGCGCTGTTCTTCTTCACGTTTTTGGCGTGCGAGTATCTTTTTGATGTGCGCATGGCCGAGTTCGTGTCTCCGAACGAGGTCGTTATTTATGAGAGCCTTGTCATCGGCGCGAGCGTGATTGGCTTCTTTGTGCGTCCCATTCTGTACTATCGCCGTCCCCATGCTATCGACGCAACGAGTGACGTCACGGGCGTTTTGCTGGTGGCGGCATTGCTGCTGTTGATTATGGCGGTTCAGGTTGAGGTGGTAATTGCCGGCGGTTTGGTGGCGTGCTGCGCGCTGGGCTACTGCGGATCGACTGCTCATGCAAATTTTGCGAGGCGCTTTGCGCGAACGCCCTGCTTGGCGCGCGCCGCCGCACTTTCTTACGCCATGGGCGTTCTGGTGCAGGTTCTCAACCACATGGTGATGCCTGTCGGCATTCCTCAGCAGGCTGTTCTGGTCGTCTGTGCGATCGCGCAGGTGGCGTTGCTCCACGGTGCCCGACGCGCCAAGCTGCGCGACGAGTCCGATCCCAGCTTTGAACCCAGTGCTGCCGGGCTTTCGGTAGATGCTCTGGAATATGGCGCCAAGTGGCATGACGATCCCGAGGCAAAGGCGGCATTCCGTCGCGCCGTAGTTCGCCTGACCGTGGCGACGGCGTATCTTTCCGGCGTATTCGCCGCTCTCAACGCGGGTCTCACAACCTTGCATGCTACCGGAGCCGTTGATTTGGGCGATTGGCCGCGCCTGCTGCTTGTCGTGAGCTCGTTGGTCGCTGGCGCACTATTTGACCTGCACGGCCGCTCGTATATGAATATCGGCATGACATGTGCCGCCATACTGTCCACGCTTTCGTTCTTTGTGCTCATCGTCGATGGCAATGGCGGCAACGAGCTTGCTGCCACGATCATCTTTTATCTGGGCTCGGGCTTTTTCGTGGTGTTCTTTACCACAAAATATGCCGCCGTCTCGCTCTATGCGCGCTGGTCATATTTTTGGCCGTGCATGGGTCGCGTCGTCAACAACGTGTGCTCGATGTTCGTGACGGCGCCGGCAGTGGCGATTATCTCGAGTCAAAATGTGCTGGCTGCGGTCGGTGCGGCGCTCGTGATGTTTGTGGGCATTGCGATTACGCTGCTGGGGCAGTTGGGGCAACGAGCCGATGATGCCGCGATGCGGGACGGACTGCCGCTTGCCACCGACGATCTTGGTGGGGATCTTGCGCCCACATGCTCCGACCCTGAGCCCGTGGAGGCAGCGGAGCTCACGTCCGATGAGCGCCTCGATGCCTTCGTCGCCACCTTTGGGCTTACGGAGCGCGAGCGCGATATTCTTGAGGTCTTGGTCGTTTCGGACCAGAGCGTTCAGGACATCGCCACAACGCTCTTCCTTTCGCGCTCCACGCTCTATCGTCACATTTCCTCGATCAACAAAAAGACCGGCACCGCCTCGCGCGTGGCCCTCATCAACTTCTTCTGGTCCTAGACACCCAAGGACTAGCTAATCTCCCAATAAGTTGCGGTGGAATAGTCCCTAAATTAAAGTCACGGGGCTTTAAACAGGAACTATTCCACCGCAACTGCTGGGGGGATAGACTGCGGCGGCGGCAGAGGCAACGGCAGCGGCGTTGGCAGCTGTGGTAGTGGCAACGGCAACTGGCAGGGTGTTTTCCGTCTGCTTGCTACAGCAGCTCGCCGTGGCGTGCAATGTAGCGGCGCTTTGCCAGCTGAGTGAGCGCGATGTAGGCGGTGACGATGCCGACGAGCAGCGCGAAAAAGCTCGCGGGCAGTGCCATGAGGCCGAGCGCATCGGCGATGGGGCTTGCCGGCAGCCAGGTGACGAGCGCCAGGCCCAGCACGGTAAGAACGCACAATGCGGGCGCGGCGTGGTCGCGCGGGCTCGGCAGATGCGGGGAGCGCAACATGTGGACCACGAGTGTCTGCGACCACATGGACTCGACAAACCAGCCGCTCTGGAAGAGCGCAGCAAAGGTCGCCATACCCGTGACGTCGCCCGCAGCGGCAAGCTCGGACCAGCTTGCGTCCACGGCGGCGGGGCACACGACAAAGAAGAGCGCGGCGAAGGTCACGATGTCAAACAGCGAGCTCACGGGGCCCAGCTCGAGCATAAAGCCCTTGATGGACGCGGCGTCCCAGGCACGCGGGCGGGCAGTCCAGGCGTCATCGACGGTGTCCCACGGCAGTGCGATGCACACGATCTCGTAGACCAGCGACAGCAGTACCAGCTGCAGGGCGCTCATGGGCAAAAACGGCAAGAACAGGCTCGCGACGGTCACGGACAGCACATTGCCAAAGTTGGAGCTCACCGTGGTCTTGAGGTACTTGAGCAGGTTGCCGTAAGTGCGGCGGCCTTCGATGATGCCGCGCTCGAGCACGCCCAGGTCCTTCTGAAGCAAGATGATATCGGCGGATTCCTTGGCAATATCGACGGCCGAATCGACCGAGATGCCGCAATCGCTCGCACGCATGGCGGCGGCGTCGTTGATGCCGTCGCCCATAAAGCCCACGGTGTGGCCGAGCATCTCGCGCATGACACGTACCAGGCGCGCCTTCTGCAGCGGCGAGAGCTTGGTGAAGAGGTGGGTTTTCTCGGCGCGCTCGGCAAGTTCGGCGTCATCGAGCGCATCGATCTCGGAGCCGAGCAAGACGTTGCTCGCATCGATACCAATCTGTTCGCAGACGGTGGCGGCGACGCGGTCGTTGTCGCCGGTTAGGACCTTGACCGCCACGCCCTTGGCCTCGAGGGTGGCGACGGCGCCCGCGGCACTTGCTTTGGGCGGATCGAGGAAGGCCAAAAAGCCCATCAGCACCATGTCGCACTCGTCGGCGATGCCAAACTCGCCCACGCAGCGCGGATTGGTCTTCTGCGCCACGGCAATCACGCGTAGGCCCTCGGCGTTAAGTCCGGCGACCTGCTTGCGAATCTGGGCGAGGTTCTCGTTGGTGAGTGGCTGGGCGATGCCATCGACCTCGACAAAGGAGCAGATCTCGAGCATTTCCTCGGCAGCTCCCTTGGTAACCATCTGGGTTTTGCCTTGGGCGTCGGCGACAACTACGCTCAGGCGGCGGCGCGAGAAATCGAAGGGAACCTCGTCGACCTTGGTATAGCGGTCGCGCAGACTCTGGCCCAGCATAGAATCGGGCACGACGGTCGAGGGCGTCACATCGGCACGGTCGATTACGGCCAGGTCGATAAGGTTTTTGAGACCGGTTTGGAAGAAGCTATTCAAAAATGCATGGCGCAGCACGCGTGCGTCTTCGTTGCCGTCGGTGCTGAGATAGCGCTCGAGCACGATGCGGTCTTCGGTGAGGGTGCCGGTCTTGTCGCAGCACAGGACGTCCATCGCGCCGAGGTTTTGAATCGCCGGCAGCTCCTTGACGATAACCTGGCGACGGGCGAGGTCCTTGGCGCCCTGCGATAGGCTCGTGGTCACGATGACGGGAAGCATTTGCGGCGTGATGCCCACGGCCACGCTCGTGGCGAACAGCAGCGCGTCGGTGACGTTGCCCTTGGTGGCGGCGTTGATGGCAAAGACGGCCGGCGTCATAACGAGCATGAGGCGTACGAGCAACATGGAGACGCTCGAGACGCCGCGGTCAAACGCGCTCTTTTCGCCGCGCCCGTTGAGCATCTTGGCGATGCCGCCCAGGTAGGTGTCCGAGCCTGTGGCAACGACAAGCGCCATGGCGGCGCCGTTTTGCACGGAGGTGCCGGTAAAGACGATGTTCTTGCAGGCAGAGAGTGGCAGTGCGGAGCCGTCGGCGCCCTCGACGACGGTGGCGGCGGTGGTCTTCTCGACGGCCTCGCTCTCGCCGGTGAGTGCGGACTCGATCACAAACAGGTCGCGCGCGGTGATGATGCGGGCATCTGCCGGCACCATATCGCCGGCAGAGAGGCGGATTACATCGCCGGGGACGAGCTCATCGAAGGGTATCTCGATGCGCTCGCCGTCGCGCAGGGCGGTGCAGGTGTTGGAGACCAGGTCCTTGAGGGCCTCGGCCGCATTGCCGCTGCGGGCTTCCTGGATAAACTTCATGCCGCCCGATACCAGCAGCATGATGCCGATGACGATGACCGTGGAGGGGTCGCGCTGCGGCTCGGGCACGGCGAGCACGTCGATGTAGAGCGAGACCAGCGCGAGCGCGGCGAGGATGCCGGCGAAGGGATCGATGAACGCGTCAGCGATGCGGCGGGCGAGCGTTTTGGTCGTTGCCTCGATGGTGTTGGGGCCGACGGCGTTCAGGCGCTCAGTTGCCTGCTCGACGGTGAGGCCGTTTGCCGTGGCGTCAAGCAGTACGAGGGCGTCCTCGGCACTATGGGTGGCGGCGAATATGGTGTTCTTGGACAGGCCGGTGCGAGCGGCAGGGCGCGCCGTGCGGCGACGCTTGGAGATGGCTTCGAGTACCGTGACGGTTTTGAGCATCAGCATAGGGTCCTCCTTGTTGAAGGGAGTTAGCGTACGTGTCGTATTTGCTTCAAAAAACCTAGATGTCGCTCACGTCAAGCTCTTGAGCCCACAAAGGGTGCAGCGCGCCTTTGTGGTGGTTTTGGCGATCTGCCGGTGGCGTTTATGCGTGTGCGGAGTCCTCGCGGCGTGCCGAGGGCGACATGCAGGTTTTTCGACTAGGACTGCCTTCCATGGCACACCTCCTAAAGGCTGAGCGCAGCGCGCTTTGGGTATCTCGTACCCCTTTTTAATCCGCTCGTATTCTTGATGAGGGGGTTTGCCATGTCAACCCCATTGTTCGGAAAACCATTCCCCCTGACAAAGCTTTTACAGAATGCCGTGGCTCCAAAGCGCGCCCACATCGACGCCTCGCCTGCGCTAAACTGAAGAGCACGTACGCAATTACGAGAGGAGCCCGCATGGAGGCTTACAAGCAAGAGTTCATCAAGTTCATGGTCGAGTCCGACGTTCTTAAGTTCGGCAGCTTTACGCTCAAGAGCGGCCGTCAGTCCCCGTTCTTTATGAACGCCGGCGCTTACGTGACGGGCTATCAGCTCAAGAAGCTGGGCGAGTATTACGCCCAAGCCATCCACGATAACTTTGGCGACGACTTTGATGTGCTGTTTGGACCGGCCTACAAGGGTATTCCGCTGGCCGTCGTGACCGCAATTGCCTACCACGAGCTGTACGGCAAGGAGGTCAAGTACTGCTGCGACCGCAAGGAGGCCAAGGACCACGGTGCCGATAAGGGCAACCTGCTGGGTTATGAGCCCAAGGACGGCGACCGTGTGGTCATGGTCGAGGACGTTACCACCAGCGGCAAGTCCATCGACGAGACCTATCCCAAGGTCAAGGCTGCTGCCGATGTCGAGATCAAGGGCCTGATCGTGTCCCTCAACCGCATGGAGGTCGGCAAGGGCGGTGTGACCACCGCGCAGAAGGAGATCGAGGCCAAGTACGGTTTCCCCGTCGCGAGCATCGTCTCCATGGCTGAGGTCGTCGAGACCCTCTACAACCACGAGATCGACGGCAAGGTTGTCATCGACGACGAGCTCAAGACCGCCATCGACGCCTACTACGAGCAGTACGGAGCACGTTAGTTACGGCGTTTTACCAAACGCCGTAACTGCTCGACGCTGCGCGGGCCGCATTTGGACAATCTGACGTTCAACTTCAAGGGCGCGACCAGAAGGTCAGCGCCCTTTTGTTTCACGTCACCTTGTCACAAATGCGACCCGCTCGCTGTCCGTTCTCTACCTGCGGCGTCGTCTTGCTCCGAATGCGGCCCGTTCGCTGTCGTTGCCGAAACATCGGCGATGCCGGAGTAGTCATTGGGGACGTTCATAAATGACTACTCAGGAATGAGCGTGGATAATCTCCCGGTTTTGGCCTGTGTGCGGGCTCAAAGTGGGAGATTATCCACGCTCGTTTTAATTTGCCTGGGCTGCGATGCCTATCTAATCGGCTCGGCGTCTTCCCTGAGAATCGAAAGATACTCTTCATACCCGTACTGCCGGTATCTCTGTCTTGACTCGTCGAGAGGACGGAGGATACCCAATTCTTCAAATGATTTGACGAGCGAGCTCGCGGTACTCCTGCCGATATCGAGTTGGGCAGCGATGAATGCGGTGTCGACGATGGGGTGCTCTTCAAGAATGCCCAACAGCCTTTGCCCGTTTGCAGCAGTCCTTCCGAGATTTTCGGTAATGGTTGCTGTGGAACGGTTATGGAGGTCAACAAGGTTTTTTAAGGACCCTACCGAGTCCTTCGCACTTTCGAGAAGACTGTTGCAGAAAAACTCTATCCATTCCTCGTAAGTGCCTCTCTCCCTTACGGATGTGAGTTGCCGGTAGTACTCGCTTCGATTTTTCTTGAACTGGAACGATGGATAGAACAAGCAAGAATGAAGAACGCCATCATTGATGAGCATAAGTGTGATGAGAAGCCTGCCCAGGCGACCGTTTCCGTCTAGGAATGGATGGGCAGTTTCAAATTGGTAATGGACGAGCGCCGCCCGCACAATCGGATCCATTTCGACTTGAGGCTCATTGATAAAGCGTTCGAGGTCCTGGAGCGTGTTACTCAAATCTTCAATGTTTGGAGGGACAAACGATGCGGTTGCAATGGTGCAGCCTGAGGGGCCAATCCAGTTTTGTGAGGAGCGCAGCTCGCCTGGATTCTTCTCCGTTCCGCGCACTCCGTCCAGCAGGACCGCATGAACTTGCCTAAGAAGTCTCGTGCACAAGGGCATCTTTTTGAGCAGTTCTACGCCGCGGTCGACAGCACGGACGTAATTCACGACGTCTGCGACATCTTTATGATGGAGTTGTGTTTGCGATGGACTAAGTAGGTCGTCAAACGTGCACTGGGTTCCCTCAATTTGCGAAGAAAGGAGTGCTTCTTTGCGCACGTACATTGTCAGATACATGTCGGCGTTGGGAACAAAGTAGAGCATGCCTTCAAGCTCTCCAAGCTTTCGTGAGCATGCGGAAAGCGTGCGATAGGTTTCCTCGGTGAGGTTTAGCTGCCTCAATGATTGCAAGGGCGTTGGAAAAAACGAATAGTAAGCCAATTTCCCCGATAAATTATTGCGGAGCGTTCCCTGGCCGTTCTCCTCGATTTGCATCGCGCCCTCCATATCTTTAGTGCCGGAAACTCGTTATTAGGCTAATCATATCAATTCTAATAACGAGTTTAAGGATTAAATAGTTATTAGAATTGATGTAAACAATCTAATGATGAGAAGTCGTTATTACTTGACCATGGAGCTCGGCTTGGTACAAGGGGGGTTATCCAAAATGAGAGCGGATAATCTCCCGTTTTTGGCTCGGTGACGGCCTCAAAGTGGGAGATTATCCACGTTCGCTAGTTAAGCGTCCAAAAATCCACACTCGCCAAACCTACCAAAAAGGACAGGTTTATTTTGGCACGCTTCGGTCGGTGTCAGGAAGTGTTAGGGACAAGGCGGCGACAGGACTCGAGAGCGAAAAGAAGTGTCGGGTTTGGTGCGCCCGCTTCTGCCCGTCCCGTGCGCGGGCGATACTCGGCTTATCGACCAGCGATGCAAAGGAGATGCTCGTCCCACGAGCACTACCGGGAAGGGCTCGCGATTCGAGTCCCCACCTTAGCATTTGAACCATTTGGCACTATAATTACCGTAGGCATGCGCACAACGTTGCGCTTAATCAAGAGGAGAAAACGTATGGGTCTGTTTGACATGTTCAAGAAGAAGGCTGAGCCCGCGGCTGCCGCTGCTCCGGCCTCTATCTCTGCTTCTGCTGGCGCCGACGTGCTGTGCTCGCCCGTCAAGGGCAAGGTCATCAAGATGGCTGACGTGCCCGATCCCGTCTTTGGTGGCGAGGTTCTGGGCAAGGGCTGTGCCGTGTGGCCCGAGGACGATCTGGTCTACGCTCCCTGCGACGGTAAGGTGACCGTCACCATGGGTCACGCCGTGGGCTTGCAGTCCGATAGCGGCATCGAGGTTCTGGTGCACGTTGGCGTCGATACCGTCAACATGAACGGCGACGGCTTCGAGGGCTTCGTCAAGGCCGACGACGTCGTGAAGGCCGGCCAGCCCATTCTCAAGATCGACCGTGCCAAGATCGCTGCTGCCGGTTACAAGGACTGCGTCGTCGTGGCCGTGTCCAACACCGCCGAGTTTGCCGATGTCGAACTCGCCGTCGAGGCCGACTCCGCTGTCGCCGCCGGTGACGCCATCGTTAAGGTCGTCCGCAAGTAAATTGCGGCATCCAAAGGATGTGCAAGGGTGGTCGGGTTATCCGGCCACCCTTTTTATTGCACCGCGGGGAAGCGTTATATTGCACGTTGGGCGGGCTTGCAAACCGTTCGGATGCTAAAACGAACCGACCGCGCCTTCGCGCTGCCGAGAGTGTTCATAAGTGGATAGTATGGGCTTACTTATTACAACGTGCGCCGTGTCTGGGAAGCACGGTGCCGCTTATTGGGAGGAACAACATGAAAAAGAAGCTGCTGCTTGCGCCCCTCATGGCCGTCTTGGTTGCATGCGTGGTCTTGCTTTCCGGTTGCGGAGGCCCTTCGATCGAGGAACTCATTACCGAGGATCTTACGACGCAGTTTGACGAGGTCAAGAACGGTGGCGAGGACTTCCTCTCTGGCCTAGAGGAGGCTTCGGGCGACGAGTTCGAGCAGCTGGGTATCGATCCCAAGGAGTATGCCAAGACCTATCTCGAGGGCTTTGACTACAAGATCGGCGACGTGACGGTCGACGAAGACAAGGGTGTCGCGACCGCCGAGGTCTCCATCACCTGCAAGTCTATGAACAAGATCGTCGAGGACTTCTCCACCCAGTATCAGGAGAAGGTCGCTGCGCTTGACACGGTTCCTTCCGATGACGAGCTGTACAAGATGGCCGGTCAGGTTATGGTCGATGTGACCAAGGCCACCGAGCCCAGGAAGACCACGGTTATCTTCAAGTACACCTGCAACGACGATGGCGAGTGGTCTGCCGACGACTCCGTCAACTCCGAGATGATGGATGCAATGCTGAGCTAGTTCGTTGCGGCGTTTTACCAAACGCCGCAACTGCTCGACGCTGCAAGCCCGCCAGAGCGGCAATCTGCCTTTCAACTTCGGCGGCATGACCAAAAGGTCAATGCCGCCTCGTTTCAAGGCACCTTGCTCGCTCTGGCGGGCTTTCGCTGTCGTTGCCAAAACAACGTCGTTCCCTTGGATGGCTTAAAGTGGCACTTTTACCTGCGACGTTGCCATCGCTGAAGTAGTCATTGGGAAGGCGGCAGCTGGGGACGTTCCTTTTCTGCCGGTAGTTGGGGACACTCCTTGTGCCAGCGTTGCATCGAGTGCTTGGGAAGATGCGACCCGGTTTTTGGCCGAATAGTGGGTCGCATTTTCCGGATGGGGTGGGTTGCGGAAAGTGCGACCCGGAATATTGCTCTGAAACGGGATGCGGTTTCCCTGATGCGCCTCAAACGGAAAGCATATCCCATTCCGGAGCTCCAAAACGGGATGCGCTTTCCGCGCGGAAGAATTGTCGCAGCTGCGTTAAGCAGTGTCGCTCGTTACTCGCCCAGAATCAGCGCCGCTAGCTCGTCCTGGGTGTCCACCACGTAGTCGGCGCCGGCGGACTCCAGCTCTGCGCGGCCGCGGAAGCCCCAGCTGACGCCTGCACTCTTAAGGCCGGCGTTGTGACCGGTCAGGATATCGACATTGGAATCGCCCACATAGAGCGTGGTCGACGGATCGGCGCCCAGCTCTTCCATCACATGCAGCGTAACAGGCGCCTCGGGCTTGGGCGGAAACGCATCGACGCGGCCCTGCACCAGCGCAAAGCGCTCGGAACCAAAATACTTCTCGATAAGCGGAGCCGCCGAGACGTGGTCCTTGTTGGTGAGCACGGCAAGCTGAACGCCCGCGGCGCGCAAGCGGTCGAGCATCTCGATCGTGCCGGCATAGGGAGCGGTGTGGTCTTCCTTGTGCTCGCCGTAGTAAGCCCTAAACTCGGCAAGCGTCTGCTCAAACATGCGGCCGTCGCCTGCGTACTCGGCGGGCATAAAGCGCTCAACCAGCTTGAGCATGCCGTTTCCCACCTTGTAGCGGTACTCGTCAACGGCAAACGTGGGCCAGCCGTGCGCCTCGCAGGTATGGTTGCCGGCGGCCGCCAGGTCCTCGAGCGTGTTGAGAATGGTGCCGTCCAGGTCAAAGATCACATGGGAAAAAGCTGCTGCCATGGGTGCTCCTGCCGTTTGAGTTGTAAAACGCACCCCATGATACTGGGCATGCGTGCCGGGCATGTTTGGAATCTGAATATCTTTAATAGCCCTGAGCCTTTGTCGTTAGCAAATTCTCGGCAGCTGCTCTCCTACGAGCATGTCGAGGATGCGGGTCGAGCCCCAGCCGGTACGTACGCGCACGGCGGGTCGAGCGTCCGATCCAAGTGGCAGCACGCGGCCGATAATCGCGGCGTTCTCGCCGTAGCGGGCGGCGCGCATGGCGGCCAGCGCCGCATCGGCTTGTTCGGCCGGCACGACGGCAACCATCTTGCCCTCGTTTGCCACCTGCAACACATCGTAGCCGAGCATCTCGCAGGCGGCCTGCACGTCGGGACGCACGGGCACGGCATCCTCGTCGACCTCCATGGCAACGCCGCTGGCCTGTGCAAACTCGTTGAGTGTGGACGCCAGGCCACCGCGCGTGGGGTCGCGGAAGCAACGTGTGTCGGGTGCTGCGGAAAGCACATCGGCAATCAGGTGGTTGAGCGGCGCGGCGTCGCTTTCGATGGTGCTCGAAAACGCCAGACCCTCGCGCTGACTCATGATGGCGATGCCGTGGTCACCCAGTGTGCCCGACACCAGGATGACGTCGCCGGGCCGGCAGTTTGCGCCGCTGAGTGCCACGCCCGCGGGTACCTCGCCCACACCGGCGGTATTGATATAGACGCCGTCGGCCCCGCCGCGCTCGACCACCTTAGTGTCGCCCGTGATTATGGACACGCCCGCTTCGTGCGCCGTTTCGGCCATCGTCTGCACAATCTGGAGGAGCTTATCCATGGGATAGCCCTCTTCGAGGATAAAGCCGCACGATAGGTAGCGCACGTTGGCGCCCGAGGTCGCGACGTCGTTGACGGTTCCGCACACGGCGAGGCGGCCGATGTTGCCACCGGGGAAGAACTGCGGCGAGACTACAAAGCTGTCGGTCGACATGGCGATGCGCCCGCTCGCGGGCAGCGCGGCGACGCCGGCGTCGTTGCCTTCGAGCAGCTCGGGCGACCCAAAGGCATCCAAAAAGACCTCATCGATGATGCGCTTCATCATCTGTCCGCCGGAGCCGTGGCCCAGCAGGACGGTGCTATCGGTAACGCTATGGGACATATCGAAAACTCCAATCGTGGGTGGAATTATATGGGTGAGGCGCAGCGTCGACTGGTCCGCCGTTCGTTAGAACGGCGGAACCTATTAGCCTCGGTAGCGGAAATATGCTGCGCAGCTGCCCTCGGAGCTCACCATGCAGGGGCCGACGGGATGCTCGGGCGTACAAGCGTGGCCGAACAGGGGGCAGTCGCTCGGCGTAATGGCCCCGCGCAGCACGTCGCCGCAGCGGCACCCGCGTGGCTCGACCGTCGCCTCAACGGGCACGTCAAAGCGAGCGCGGGCATCAAAGCGCGAGAACTCGGGGCGGATGGAAAGGCCCGAGTTGGCAATCAGCCCCAGCCCGCGCCATGTGGTATCGCACGGCTCAAACACCTGCTCGACCAGCTGGCGCGCCACGGGATTGCCGTCTGCGTTGACGCCACGGCGGTAGGCGTTGTCAATCACCGGCCTGTCCTCAACAACCATCTGGACCAGCATGCAGATACCCTGCAAGATGTCGACCGGCTCAAATCCCGTTACCACGCCTGGAGTCTTAAACTCGTCGACCAAAAAGCTAAAGGGCGCCAAGCCCGTGATGGTGGCGACGTGGCCCGGCAGGATAAAGCCGTCGATGGCGGTCTCGGGGTCGTTGGCGATGGCGCGCAACGCCGGCGGCGTGGTCTTGTGGGCGCAATAGACCGAGAAGTTTTGGAGTCCGCGTGCATCGGCCTCCAAAATGGCGGCGGCGATGGTGGGCGTTGTGGTCTCAAAGCCCACGCCCATAAAAATGACCGGGCGATCAGGGTTTTGCTCGGCGATATCGAGTGCATCGAGCGGGGAGTAGACGATGCGAATATCGCGCCCCGCCGCCTTTTGCGCAGCGAGCGAGGTGGATGATCCGGGCACGCGCATCATGTCGCCAAAGGTGGTGATGATGGCGCCGTCTATGTTGGCGAGCGCGATTGCGTGGTCGATGTCGCGGTTGGCGGTGACGCAGACGGGGCAGCCCGGGCCGCTCAGCAGCTTGAGCCCGGCCGGCATAATGGAGCGAAAGCCATAGCGCCCGATGCTCACGGTATGTGTGCCGCAGACTTCCATAAGGTTGATGGCGCGGTCGCCGACAAGCTCATGAATGCGCTCGATGAGCTCGCGAGCCAGCTTGGAATCGCGAAATGCCGAAAAGTCGATACCGGAGCGCGCCGGCTGTCCGGCCGCCACTAGTATGCCTCGGCCGGGTTGCTGGCCAGTTGGTCTTCTTCGGCCAGTTCGGTCATGGCATTAACGAGCTCGAGCGTTTCTTGCGCTTCCTGCTCGTCGACGATCTGGATGCCAAAGCCGGCGTGTACGAGAATATAGTCGCCTACCTGCGCCGTCGGCACGAGTCTCAGCGACACGGGGCGCTCGATGCCCATCATGTCGACGGTGGCCTTGAGGTCGTCGTCGCGTTTGACTACTTTGCCGGGAACGGCAAGGCACATATTGTTCCCCTTTTATACGCTTTGCGCTGGATAGGCGCTCAATAATCCATCAGTTGATGGTAGCGCTCGCGGGCGCTGCGGGCAAACGCGCTACACCTGTGAGACGGCGGCTTGCGGGCTGGCCGAACAGCCTACTGCGATGCAACCTGCGCAAGACGAGCGCTTGCGACTGCCGCCTGACCGTAGGCGATGCAGCCGTCATTGACGGGTACGGTGTGGGGGACAAGGACAGTAAGGCCTGCGCTTTTGAGCTCGCGGGCGAGGAGCTGAAGCAGAAGTCGGTTCATGAAGACGCCGCCCGAGAGCGCGACGGTGTCGATGCCCTCGTGCACGCAGATATCGCTGGCGATGCGCGCCGAGGAGCGCGCGACGGAGACATGGAAATCGAGTGCGAGCCTGTCGGCGGGCGCTCCGGCTTCAATTCCTCCCAAAAGTGCCTCAAAGAGTGCTTTCTGGTCCAGAACATAGGGGCCGTCCAGCCACGATGGGCCAGATGCGAAATAGCCGGCGTTGTTGTCGGGAAAATGGGCGATTTCGTTGTCGAGCGCGCGCCAGGCGGCAGCCTCAAGCTCGATGGCGGGTTCGCCCTCGTAGGTTGCCTTGTCGCAGATGCCCAGAATTGCTGCCGCGGCATCAAAGAGACGCCCCATGCTGCTGGTACGCGGGCTGTTGATGCCGCGCTCGATCATGGTGGCTGTCACGCTGCGCGTTTGCTCGTCGAGGCTGTCCAAAAGCCGAGCGGCACCTGGGTGCTCGAGCAGACCGAGCTCACTGAGCAGGGCAAAGGCGTTGCGGCGGGCGTCGCGCACGGAGGCCGCCCCACCGGGGAGCGCCCAGGTGCGCAAATGCGCGGCGCGCTCAAAGCCGCCAAGGCTGGCAACAAGAAACTCGCCGCCCCAAATGGTCCCATCGGTGCCGGCGCCGGTGCCGTCAAAGGCGATGCCAAGGACGCGCGCGTCGGTTGTAAGCTGGCCAGCGGCGATGGCCTCGGCCATTACGCTCGCGATATGTGCATGATGGTGCTGCACCTCGACGAGCGGCAGATTGCATTTTCGCGTCTGCTCGCGCGCCCACTGGCTCGATAGATAGCTGGGGTGCACATCGCAGGCCAAAGCGGCGGGCGCCAAGTCAAAGAGATCTTCCAAGCGCGTGCGCGCGGCGTTCCAGGCATCGAAGGTTTCGCCGTTTTCAACATCGCCGATATGCTGCGACACAAAACAGGTCGCTTCGCCGTTCGTCCCTTCACGCGTGAGCGCAATCGTGGCCTTTTGTTGCGGCCCGCAGGCGAGTACGCAGGACGGAGCGCCGTCGAGCGCCGGCAACGACAGCGGTTGCGGCGCATATCCGCGTGCACGACGTACGGGCATGACGTCGCCGTCGACCACGCGTACCACGGAGTCGTCGTAGCGCGACAGGATCGCGCGGTCGTTGCCGAGCAGCGCGTCGGCGATGCCGGCGGCAACGAGATGCTCCCATGCAAGGGCGTCGTCGGTCTCGATGGGCTCTTCGCTCAGGTTTCCGCTGGTCATGACCAGCGCGTGCATGTCATGCGACGCGGCAGCTGCAAGCAGCAGATGTTGAAGCGGTGTATAGGGGAGCATGACGCCGAGCTCGGGCAAGTCGTGCGCGACAGATGGTGCGAGGGCGAGGATGTCGGGGGAACCGCCGTTGCCCTCGCCAACAGTGCACCGGCGCAGCAGCACAATGGGGCGGATACTGCCGGCCAGCAAG
Organism: Collinsella aerofaciens; assembly: GCF_015558785.1. Classification (GTDB taxonomy): domain Bacteria; phylum Actinomycetota; class Coriobacteriia; order Coriobacteriales; family Coriobacteriaceae; genus Collinsella; species Collinsella aerofaciens_P. Next base: position 14,931 of record NZ_JADMOP010000003.1, on the reverse strand, counting down.
CCGCGCTCAGCGTCGTCGATATGGCACAGGCGCCCGGCATCGGCAAGACTGCGCATCATGACGGCAAGCGGCTTGTTGCTGCGGCGTTTGCGGCGGCGCAGCTCGGCCACCGCCTGCTCGTTGGAGGCGTCGCATGCCAAGTGAAATCCGCCCAGTCCCTTGATGGCGACGATACCGCCGTTGGCCAGCAGCTCAACACAGCGGTCGATAATGGCGTCGCTGGCCTCGCGTGTGGTGCCGACGGCCGGTGTCGCGGACGAATTCCCGCACGCATTGCCGTTTACAGCCTCGCGCCACGTAATATGCGGCCCGCAATCAAAGCAGGCATCGGGCTGCGCGTGAAAACGCCGGTCGAGTGGGTCGACATACTCCGCAGCGCACTTGGGACACATGGGAAAACAATCCATCGACGTGGCCGCTCGGTCATAAGGCAGCGATCGGATGATGGTAAAGCGTGGGCCGCAGTTAGTGCAGTTGATAAAGGGGTAGTGATAGCGTCGGTCGGCGGGATCGAACAACTCGCGCAGGCAATCGTCACAGGTGGCGATATCGGGCGAGACGAGCGTCGTGTGCGCGGTCTGGTCCTGCGACGCCACAATGTGAAAGCCCTGCTCATCGGCAGCGCTCCAGCCGCCAGGCTCCAAATCCGCAATATCGACTCGCTCAACGCGAGCTGCCGCAGGCGCATGCTCAGAAAGCGCGGCAACAAAAGCATCGAGCGCATCGGCCAAAGCGTGCGCCTCGATATGCACGCCGTCGCCCGCATTGAGCACCCATCCACAAATGCCATGTGCCATGGCCTCGCGATACACAAACGGTCGCATGCCAACGCCCTGCACAATGCCCGTCACATGAATATGCGCATGCCGCATGCGACACCCCTCATCAAAACCGACCAAAAAGGGACAGGTTTATTTTGGTAGGTAAAACTTCTAAACCTGCCAAAACAAACCTGTCCCTATTTGGCAGGTGCGCTGCGGGAAATCCCGCTACAGCCCCAGGCTCTGCTTGGTGGCGGCGCACGTGAGCTCGCCGTGCTTAACGCCGCGCAGGCCCAGCAGGCGGTCGGCTAGTTCGTAGACGCGCTCGCCGCGACCCTTGAGTGCCAGGATTTCCAAGCAGTTGTGGTGATCCAAATGCACGTGCATCGTCGATACGATCTCGTCGGTGTAGTCGTGCTGCACCTCGTCCAGGCGGCGCGTCAGATCGCCGGTGTGATGGTCGTAGATCATGGTGAGCGACCCGATAACGTGCTCATCGGGCGTGCGCATCTGCTCCTTGGCGATCGAGGCGCGAATCAGGTCGCGCACGGCCTCGGATCGGTTGGCCACGTCGCCGCGGCGTGCGATCTGCTCGTCAAAACGGCGCAGCAGGTCGTCGGGTGCGGTAACCGAAAAACGGACCAGCTCGGAGCCGGAGCCACTACAGTGGCAGCCCGCGTCACCGTCCGCCCCGTGCGGATGCTCGTGCTCGTACCCGCAGCCGTGCTCGTGTTCGGCCACCTTACACCAGCTTCACGGAGCCGACGGAGTTGTGGTCGGCCTCGATGGCTTCCTCGTAGCCCTCGAGTGCGTCGTGGGCCTCGTGCAGCGCGGCCATGGCGGCCTCGAGCTTGGCGCCGATGCGCTCCATGTCAAAATTCTCGGTCGCATGCAGCAGCTGATGGCTCCACTCGTGAGCGAGCTCGATGGTGTCGTCGACCTGCTTGACGCTCATGGCAAGCTGGCTCATGTTCATTCCAACATCATGCATGGGAAATCTCCTTTTGTATGGGGCAGTTCAGTGGTTCAGATTTTACTACGCCCGCTCTGCGCGCAGCTGCATAAGAAAACGGGTACGAGTCTGTGCGACCCGCACCCGTTCACTGGGGGCTGTTTGTGACTACCATACTATCCGTGGTTGCACTCGGTGCATCCAGAAGTCCGGCGAGCGGTGCAAAAGCGCTCATAGACGGCGGGTAAGTAACAAGCGTATTACAGATGCTTTTCCAGCAGCGCCTGCAGCCTCGCCTTGGGCAGAGCGCCAACCGAGCGGTCAATCTCCTCGCCGTTCTTAAACACAATCAGCGTGGGGATGCTCATGACGCCATACTTCATGGCCAGGTCCTGGTTGTCGTCGACGTTGCACTTGGCAACGGCGAGCTTGCCCGCCAGCTCATCGGCAACCTCGTCAACGATGGGCGAGAGCGATCGGCAGGGCCCGCACCAGGGCGCCCAAAAATCGACTAGCACGGGCAGGCCGTCGTTAACGATGGAATCGAAGTTCTCGGGGGTAATCTGCTTAATGTCAGCCATGGTGACCTCCATAATGCGACGCGGCTCAGCCGCGTAAAACTCAGTACGACCGTGCTTATACCCAGTGGCCCGCAAAGCAACCACTCGCGGGCAGCTCTTTTATATAATGGTGGGCACGCAAACGATTGGAGAGCGCATGCCCACGTCACAAAGCCAGAAAAAAGAAGCCATCGCCCAGGCGACCGAGCAGGAGCTCGCATCGCTCGCGGGTCGTGGCGTGCGTATCGCGGGCAACGCGTGCTCGCCGATCGTGCTGGTCAAAGGCGATTTGGACGAGGCCGAGCGTTCGGGTGGCGAGCTTGCCGCCGGCCCGGATGGCGCGGCGTTGCGCAAGGCGCTTGGGGCCATCGGCTACGCGCCCGAGGATTTTTGCGTGCTGGCAAGCGTCGCAGGCGTGGGTGACGGAGCGGTCGCGGTGGGCGAGACTCTGCCGTGCGAGCTGTTCCGTGAGGCGCTTGAGGCTTTGGACCCCGAGGCGGTGCTACTGCTCGACAACAACGCGGCTGACGCCATGCGCGAGACCTACGCCGATATGCTCGTGGCAATCGATGACTTCGACACCGCCATGCTCAAGCCCGGCTTGGTCGCCCATGTGCAGGGTCGCCGCGTGCTCGCGCTCGACGGTTTTGAGGCGGCGCTCACTGACAAAGCCGCCAAGCAGCGCATGTGGGCATACATCAAGCAGCTGACCCCGGCGGCCGCTCCGCTGTAGCGGATTGGCGCCGGTGAGCGATTGCCTGGCGGGCAAGACACGCCGCGAGATCGGCGCCGCACTTCTACATCACAGCGCGCAGCTCAAACCGATCGCCGTTAATGCGGAACTGGCAGTTGCCGTTCATGCGTTCGACGGCAAGCTTAATGCTCTTGGTTCCAAAGCCGTGCCCGGTGTGCCCGGCTACGGGCATGCCGTCGACCATGCGCGGCGCGCGGTCAAACGTGTTGGAAACTAACAGCAGCAGCTGGCCGTCCTCTAATCGCAGGTCAAAGTCGACGAATCGCTTTCCCTGGGGCGCGGCGCTTGCGGCGGTGATAGCGTTTTCCAAGGCATTTGAGAGCACGCTAAACAGGTCGGCGTCACCTACGTGGATGGTTTCGGGTACGGCGGCGCGCAAGTTGGCGGTAATGCCGTTTCTATTGATATCCGAGTTAAATGACGAAAGCGCGATGTTTACGGTCTCGTTGGCGCAGAAGCGGCGTACGGCGGTGCGGTCGCCGGCTTCGCAGAGTTCGTCGATGCGATCGAGCGCCTCGTCGGTGTGGCCCTCTTCAATTAAAGCGGCCAGGCCGCGTAGAAAGTGGCGCATGTCGTGGCGAAGAATCGACAGCTCGCGCCCAGATTGACGCCAAGCCTCGAGCTCTTTGATGGCGACGCTGTCGCGGGTTTCGAGCATCCAGCGCTCTCTCTCGGCGGTTTCCTTTTCTTCGTATTCACGCAGGTAGACGGCGAGGAACATAAGGTAGAACGCGCAGAGCGCAAAGGCCAAAAACTCAACCGTCACCACCGAGCCCGAGTGGAACAGCGTGGTGTAGACGTTGGTGGCATAGTCAAAGACGTAATAGACGAGCGGCAGGATTAAAAGGATGCCCAGCTCGGTGGTGCTTTTAATCGCCAAGCGCGGACCGATGTCGCCGGCCCAATGCAGCAGGACGGCAAAGACGGCGAGTGTGGTCGCGATGCGCGCCAGATAGTACGCGATCTGAGAATCGGTTGCGGCAAATGCGGCGATGCCCATCCAATTGCTGAACTGGCAGCTCAGATAGGCACTCGTAATGCCGAGCACGGCAAGCAGCGGGCTCAGGCGGTAGCGCGCGCACAAATAGATGACGAGCGGCAGATGCACGACGAGCGGATATACCTGGCGGGCGAAAAGCTCGCCGCCGACGGCATTGGCGATCGAAAAGGCAGCGCCGGTCACGACGCCGACCAGCACCAGTTCAAGCGCATGACGCCGGTTGATCTCGACACCGCACAGCGCCGCCGAGGCAAAGACGCCAAAGAGCAGCGTCGTGGCGTGGTGGATTGCCCAAAGGACCATTTCGACCGAGGAGACCATCAGTGTCTCCCACCCTCAAAGCGCACCGCAAAGTAGGCGTCTTGGAATCCCTGCTTGCAGCTGCGCGAAAGCGGGATGCACGCGCCCGAGCGCATGACGATGTCCGTGCGGTCAAAGTGATCGATATTGCGCAGGTTGACCTGGTAGCTGCGGTGGCATTTAAAGAAGACCGCGTTTTGCTCCAAGCGGTCCTCGACGCTGCGGAACGACTCGAGTGCCTCGATATCGCGTCCGTCGCGCAGGTGGAAGACCACGTGCTTGTTGCGCGCCTCGGCATATTCGATGTCGGACAGGCGCAGGGCGTGGTAGCCAAAGGAAGTTTTGATCACGAGCTCGTCGGTTGCCGCCGGGCGCATGCTCGAAAGCTCGTCGAGCAACTGCGCCAGGCGCTCGTAGGCCACGGGCTTGAGCAGATAATCGAAGGCGCGGACCTCGTAGGACTCCAGTGCAAACTCGGGCGATGAGGTGAGGAACACCAGGCGCACGGCGGTATCGGCCTGGCGCAGTTCGCGCGCGGTGTCCATGCCGTTGACGAGCGGCATGATCATGTCGAGCAGGATGATGTCGGCGCGCGACGCGGCATGGCGCGCCAGCAGGTCCTCGCCGCGCGTGACGAGCGCAACATCGACCGCCGTGCCCGTCTCGCTCGACCAACGGTCGATCATCCGGTGCAATCTATCTAGAAAAGCGACGTCGTCGTCGCAGGCAATAATCTTGAGCATTCTGAGCCCCCTTAGTAGTTCGATTTTGCCACATTGGGTGCGGACCGCTCGCGGAGGCGTGTCCCATTTGCGCCCCACGTCGCGCAACTCGCGCCGAGCGGTATTGCGGTGGCGAAAGATGCCTCCTGCGCTATCGAGAACTCGGCTATCCTCAGCTTGCCAGTTCGAAAATGGACCTGACACATGATTGAATCTTTATTTCAGCTTTACACCTAGGTTTACAGCTGTCTTGTCAGCTGTAAACCTAGGTGTCATACTAAAGCCCCAAGATTCGCCAAAAGAGAGGGGCCTTGATGGCACAGAGCGCGAACATGGATGCGTCGGAGCTTGCACGCGATATCGCGGCCGGCCTAGCATCGGCAACGACGGCAACGGAGCGCGCGGCACTGGTGCCCGCAGAGCTCGTCGAGGCCATTCAGCAACTAAAAACCCAACGTGACGCGGTAATCCTGGCGCACTATTACGTGGCGCCCGAGGTGCAGGCCGTGGCTGATTACGTCGGCGACAGCTTCTACCTGGCCAAGCTCGCCAAGAGTCTGCCGCAGCAGACCATCGTGCTGTGCGGCGTGGAGTTTATGGGCGAGAGCGCCAAGCTGCTCAATCCCACTAAGACCGTGCTGCTGCCCGAGCCGGGCGCGGACTGTCCCATGGCGCACATGGTCAAGCGCGAGACGGTCGACGCGGCGCGCGCCGAGTACGGCGACGACCTGGCTGTCGTCTGCTACGTCAACTCCACGGTCGAGATCAAGAGCTGGAGCGACGTGTGCGTCACCAGCTCCAACGCCGTCAAGATCGTGTCCGAGCTGCCGCAGCAGCATATCCTGTTCATTCCCGACCAAAACCTCGGTCGCTTCGTAGCCGAGCAGGTGCCGCAAAAGCACGTCATCCTCAACAACGGCTACTGCCCGCGCCATCACATCATCGCCGTCGAGCAGATCGTCGACGCGACGGAGGCCCACCCCGACGCGCTCGTGCTGGCGCATCCTGAGTGCAAGGCCGACGTCCTGGCCGAGGCCGACTACATCGGCTCCACCGCCGGCATCATCAAGTATGCCGAGGAGTCGGACGCGAGCGAGTTCATCATCGTGACGGTCCGCGGCGTGCTCTACGAGCTCGAGCGCCGCTGCCAGGGCACCGGCAAGAAGTTCTACTTCCCCGCGGTACAGCCCACCTGCGTCAACATGGATCTCATCACGCTCGAAAAGCTCGTGCGCTGCCTGGAGTCGGGCGAGGGCGAGGTACAGATCGGCGTCTCGGACGAGGCAGCAGACCAGGCCAAGCTCACGCTCGACCGTATGCTCGAGTACGCAGCACGCTAGAACAATGTTGCATGAGGGACGGTCCCTTATGTCACATTCAAGGGAGAGGATTCCTGTGGAAACCAAGCAATACCCCGATATGGAGTGCGACGTCGTCATTGCCGGCTGCGGCGTGGCGGGTCTGTACGCGGCCCTCAATCTGCCGACGAGCACGCGCGTGATCATGCTCTCCAAGGGCGCGGTCGATGAGTGCGATTCGATGCTCGCGCAGGGCGGCATTTGCGTGCTGCCCGAAGGCTCGGACTACGATGCCTTCTTTGAGGACACCATGCACGCCGGCCACTACGAGAACCGCCGCGAGAGCGTCGACATCATGATCCGCTCGAGCCGTTCGGTCATCAACGACCTGCTAGCGATGGGCGTGGATTTTGAGCGCAAGGCCGACGGCAGCCTCGACTTTACCCGCGAGGGCGCGCACAGCCGTCCGCGCATTGCCTTCCATGCCGACATTACGGGCAAGGAGATCACGACCAAACTGCTCCAGGCCGTTCGCAAGCTGGACAACGTGCAGATTTTGGAGCACGTGGCCATGACCGACATCCTGACGGGCGAGCGTGACGGCGCCACGGTGTGCACCGGTATCGTCGCCGTTCCCGTGGACGAGAACAACTCGGTTCGTCCCGCCGACGAGCTGGTAAATGCCGCCGAGGGCGCGCATGCCGGCGAGCCGTTTAAGATCCATGCCCGCCACACGCTGTGGGCAACGGGCGGCATCGGCGGCGTATACGACCATTCGACCAACTACCCGCAGCTCACGGGCGATGCCTGCTACATTGCTCAGGAGCATGGCATTAAGATGGAGCACCTGGACTACGTGCAGATTCACCCCACGGGGCTGTTCTCGCCGCAGCCGGGCCGCACCTTCCTGATCAGCGAGAGCTGCCGCGGCGAGGGCGCGATTTTGCTTAACGCCGCCGGCGAGCGCTTTACCGATGAGCTCCAGCCGCGCGATGTGGTCGCCGCCGCTATTCGCGAGCAGATGAAGCAGGACGGCACCGAGCACGAGTGGCTGAGCTTTGCCCCCGTCGAGCGCGACGTGGTGACCGGGCACTTTGCCAACATTCGCGCGCGCTGCCTGGAGGACGGCCGCGACATCTTGGACGAGCCCATTCCCGTTACGCCGACGCAGCACTACTTTATGGGCGGCGTGTGGGTCGACAAGGACGGCCGCACCTCGATGCCCGAGCTCTACGCCGCGGGCGAGACGGCCTGCAACGGCGTTCACGGCAAGAATCGCCTGGCTTCCAACAGCCTGCTCGAGGCGCTGGTCTGGGGTCGTCGCGCCGCGTGGTACATGCGCACCGGCGAGTCGCTCGCAGTGGAGCAGGCGGGCGATCCCGCGCTCGATGGCCGTCATCGCGCCCTGGGCGCCGACTCTCTGGCAATCGATGATTTGGCCCGTGCCGCCAGCACGCAGGCCGTGGAGGAGTAGACCATGAATCCCATTACCATGAAACTCGTCGTCGATGATCTGATTCTGCAGGCTCTGCGCGAGGACATTACGTTTGAGGACGTGAGCACGGCGAGCGTGTGCCCCACGGCGCGTCCCGCTACCGTTGAGCTTATCGCCAAGGCCGATGGCATCATCGCCGGCTTGGATGTGTTCGCCCGCACCTTTGAGCTGCTGGATTCGCAGAGCTCGGTGCTGCTCGACGTTGCCGATGGCGACGAGGTGCACGCCGGCGACCATGTGGGTCAGGTGCGCGGCGATGCGCGCGTGTTGCTTTCGGGCGAGCGCGTGGCGCTCAACTACCTGCAGCGCATGAGCGGCATCGCTACCTACACGCACAGCATGGCCGCGGCGCTCGAGGGAACCAAGACCGTGCTCGTCGACACGCGCAAGACCACGCCGGGCATGCGCGTCTTCGAGAAGGCCGCGGTCGAGATCGGCGGCGGCAGCAACCACCGTTACAACCTGTCGACGGCCGTCATGCTCAAGGACAACCACATCGATGCCGCCGGTGGCGTGATGCGTGCGATCGAGATGGCGCGCGCCCATGCATCGTTTACCACGACGGTCGAGATCGAGTGCGAGAACCTGGACATGGTGCGCGAGGCCGTGGAGGCCGGCGCCGACATCATCATGTTCGACAACATGGCCCATGACGACATGGCCGCCGCTATCGAGCTTATCGCCGGTCGCGCCAAGACCGAGTGCTCGGGCAACGTGGACGCCAGCAATATCCGCGCCCTGGCTGATCTGGGCGTCGACTACATTAGCTCGGGCGCCCTGACGCACTCCGCGCCGATCCTCGACCTCTCGCTTAAGCACCTGCGTCTGCTGGACGGTAAATAATGGACGCCCGCGAGCGTCGCCGTGCCATCATGGCCGTGCTCGAGGGGGCCAAGGGGCCCGTATCGGGCAGCACGCTTGCCCGCGAGGTGGGTGTGAGCCGCCAGATCGTGGTGCAGGACATCGCCCTGCTGCGCGCTGATGGGCACGATATCGTGGCGACCAACCGCGGCTACGTGTTGCAGGAGGCGCCCAGCAGCCCCGCCGTGCCTACGCGCTTGGTCAAGGTTCGCCACGGCGTGGAGCAGGCAGGCGATGAGCTCACGAGTATCGTCGACGCCGGCGGCGCCGTGCTCAACGTAATCGTCAATCACCGCGTGTACGGTAAGATTACGGCCGACCTGGACATCCGCAATCGTCGCGATGTCGAGCGCTATCTGCGCGATATCGAGAGTGGCAAGAGCTTTCCGCTGCTAACGGTGACGAGCGGCTATCACTTCCATCGCATTGCGGCGGAGGACGAACAGACCCTCGACGAGATCGAGGCGATGCTCAAGGAGAAAGGCTACTTGGCAGACCTACTGCCCTACGAAGACGACCTATCGTAGCCGACGCTGCAAACGTCCCTAAGCGGCAATCTGACGTTCAATCGTCGGTCGCGTACAAAAGTACGCTTCCCTCCTCTTTCACGTCACCTTGCTCGCTTAGGGACGTTTTCGCTGACGTGAGCTCAACCTGCGACGGTGTCAAATTAGTTATCCGCACAAAAAAGGAGGCCTCCGCGGCGATGCGGAGGCCTCCTTTTTTGTGCACGGTGTACTTTTGAGTGTGCAGGTGGGGGAGTTGCTACTCCTCGACGATCTCGGTGATCGCGCCAGCGGGGCAAGCGTCCTGGCAAGCGCCACAGGCGACGCAGGAGTCCTCGTCGGCGACGGTAGCGACGTCCTGGAGCTCCAGAACGCCAGCGGGGCAGGAGTCGACGCAAACGCCACAAGCGATGCACTCGTCGGCATCAATTACGGGATGAGCCATGGTAGTTTCCTCTCTGTTGACCGACGCTACAGACGATGCGCGCCGGTTTGATTCGGGCAAAAACATACCACGGGAGCGACCGTTTGCAATACCCTCTGGCCGGCATCTTCATACCGTTCGCCGAGTATGCCAAGGTTTACTAAAAAACGCGCAGGTGGGGCCGTTGAGCTGCGCAAATGTTAGCTAAAGGTGACTTGAAATATTGAGCTATTGAGCGCGCCTGCGGAAAGGGCATCCCGTTATTTGGCCGAAAACCGGGTTACAGTTTCCGGTTGGGCCCGCTAGCGGAAACTGCGACCCGGTATCAGCTCTCAAAACGGGCCGCGGTTTCCGGTTGAGCCTTCAGACGGAAACCGCGGCCCGGAATCCACGCTCAAAACGGGACGAGCTTTCCGCAAGGCAGCCCCAGGCACCCTCGGACCCAAGCCTCAGCCATCTCTACATAGATCTCGATAGATTTGCCTAGAACTCAAACAGCGCATCTACCTGCGCATTTAAGAACCTAAACTCTCGGCAATAAGAAATCTTATATGAATTGACTTAGATTTTGTATATTCCGGCCCATAAGGGGATACACTACATCCTGAAAGACAAGCCGAAACACCGCTCGGCAGACCGCCGAGTCGGTGCAAACGCACAAGAGAGAGGGAATTTCTAATGGGCAAGATTCTTGGTATCGACCTTGGTACTACTAACTCCGCAATGGCCGTTCTCGAGGGCGGTTCTCCGACCATTATCGTGAACGCCGAGGGCGACCGCACCACCCCGTCCGTCGTGGGCTTCCGTGCCGACGGCGACCGCGTCGTGGGTAAGGCCGCTAAGAACCAGGCTGTCACCAACCCCAAGAACACCGTGTTCTCCATCAAGCGCTTCATGGGCCGCAAGTACTCCGAGTGCACCTCTGAGATCAAGACCGTGCCGTATGAGGTCAAGGAGGGCCAGGGTGGCCGTGCCGTCGTCGACATCGAGGGCAAGGATTACACCGCTGAGCAGGTGAGCGCCATGACGCTCGCAAAGATGAAGGCCGACGCCGAGAAGTATCTGGGCGAGACCGTCACCGACGCCGTCATCACTGTCCCGGCCTACTTCAACGACGCCCAGCGTCAGGCCACCAAGGACGCCGGTAAGATCGCCGGCCTCAACGTCAAGCGTATCGTCAACGAGCCGACCGCTGCTGCTCTGGCCTATGGCTTGGACAAGCAGGGCACCGACCAGCGCATCCTGGTCTTCGACCTGGGCGGCGGTACCTTCGACGTCTCCATCCTCGACCTCGCTGACGGCGTGTTTGAGGTTCTGTCCACCTCGGGCGACAACCACCTGGGCGGCGACGACTGGGATCAGCGCGTCATCGACTGGATGGCCGATAAGTTCCAGCAGGAGAACGGTGTCGACCTGCGTCAGGACCCCATGGCCCTGCAGCGTCTGAAGGAGGCCGCCGAGAACGCCAAGAAGGAGCTTTCCGCCGCCCAGCAGACCACCATCAACCTGCCGTTCATTACCATGAATCAGTCTGGCCCGCTGCACCTCAACTACACGCTGACCCGCGCCGAGTTCGAGAAGATCACCCGCGACCTGCTCGAGCGCTGCAAGCAGCCTGTCACCAACGCCCTGCGCGACGCCAAGCTTAAGCTCTCCGACCTGACCGAGGTCATCCTCGTCGGCGGCTCCACCCGTATGCCCGCCGTCCAGGAGCTCGTCAAGACGATGACCGGCAAGCAGCCCAACATGTCCGTGAACCCCGACGAGGTCGTTGCCGACGGCGCTGCCGTCCAGGGCGGCGTGCTCACCGGCGACGTCGAGGGCATCCTGCTGCTCGACGTTACCCCGCTGTCGCTGGGCGTCGAGACCATGGGCGGCATCATGACCAAGATGATTGACCGCAACACCACGATCCCGACCTCCAAGACCGAGGTTTACTCCACCGCTGCCGACAACCAGACCAGCGTCGAGATCAACGTGCTCCAGGGCGAGCGCGAGCTTGCCCGCGACAACAAGTCGCTCGGTAAGTTCCAGCTGACCGGCATCCCGGCTGCCCGCCGCGGCGTGCCGCAGATCGAGGTCACCTTCGACATCGACGCCAACGGCATCGTCAAGGTCTCCGCTAAGGACAAGGGTACCGGCAAGGAGCAGCAGATCACCATCTCCGGCTCCACCGCGCTTTCCGACGACGAAGTCGATCGCATGGTCAAGGACGCCGAGGCTCATGCCGAGGAGGACAAGAAGCAGAAGGAAGAGGTCGAGGTTCGCAACCAGACCGACAGCCTGTGCTACTCCACCGAGCAGACCCTCAATGAGCTCGGTGACAAGGTTTCCGCCGACGTGAAGTCCAAGGCCGAGGCCGCTATCGCCGACGCCAAGAAGGCGCTCGAGGGCTCTGACGTCGAAGCCATCAAGGCCGCCGGCGAGTCCCTGCAGTCCGTGGCCTACGAGCTGGCCCAGGTTGTCTACGCCGACGCTCAGCAGCAGACCGACGGTGCCGCCGGTGCCCAGCCTGCCGACGATGACGTTGTCGACGCCGACTACGAGGTTGTGGACGACGAGGACAAGTAATCATGTCCGCCCGTAAAGCTCGCACGGAGGCGGCTGCCGCTGGCGCCGCCCCCGTTGACTCTGAGGAGAAGGACGTGAAGATTCCCGTAGAGGCCGTCGACGATACCGAGGCCAACGAGGCCGAGGCCGCCGAGGCTGCCGAGAACCAGGTAGAGGATTCCAACAAGGAGGCGACGATGACCGAGGACGAGATGGTGGAAGCCGCTATCCGCGCCGGTGAGGAAGCCGCCGACAACGACTTTAAGCTCAAGTTCGAGCAGGCCCAAAAGGAGCTCGCCGACGTGCGCAATGAGCTCGATGCTGCGGCAGAGGCTCAGAAGGTCGCCGAGGACAAGGCAAAGGACGCCACTGAGCGTACCGCCCGTCTTCAGGCCGACTGGGAGAACTTCCGTCGCCGCACCGCCAATGAGCGTATCGCCGAGCGCGAGCGCGCGACCGAGAAGCTCGTCACCGCGCTGCTGCCGGTGGTCGACGATATCGAGCGTGCGATCGACCATGCCCGCAGCCAGGAGCTTGCCGACGACTTTAAGCAGTTCGTCGACGGCGTCGACGCGGTGCATGCCAAGCTGCTCGATGTGTTTGCGCACGAGGGCGTTGAGCCCATCGACCCCAAGGGCGAGGCGTTCGATCCGCTCGAGCACCAGGCCGTGGGTCGCGTCGAGGACGCGTCGCAGTACGACGAGACCGTCAACGACGTGTACCAGAAGGGCTACCGCATGGCGGATCGCATCCTGCGTTCCGCGATGGTGACGGTGACCTACGGCGGCGAGAAGCGCCCCGCACCGGAGCCCGAAGCGGCGCCCGAGGATGCTGCGGCCGATACGGCCGAGAGCACCGAGGAGTAATTGAGAAGGGCCCCGGGGCAACACCCGGGGCCCTTTCTGGCCTAGTGCCATATGAAAGCATGAGCCGCCGCCCGCTGGGCGGCGGATGAAACAGGAGAGGAGCTACGATGGCTGCAGGCAAAACCTTCTATGACATCCTGGGCGTATCCAAGAGCGCCTCCGACAAAGAGATCAAGAGCGCGTTTCGCAAGCTCGCGCAAAAATATCACCCCGATGCCGGCGGCGACGAGGCCAAGTTCAAGGAGATCAGCGAGGCCTACGAGACGCTTTCGGACGAGAAGAAGCGCAAAGAGTACGACCAGATGCTCATGTTTGGCGGCATGCCGGGCGCGGGCGGCGCGTATGGCGGCGGCTACGGTGCCGGCGCGGGTGCCAGCGGCTGGGGCGACATCTTCGACAGCATCTTTAGCGGCAACGGCGCCTGGGGCAGCGATTGGGGCTCGGGCTTTGCCGGGGCTGCGGGCGCTGCCGGTGCCGGCGCGGGCCGCAGCCGTGCTCGCAAGGGCGGCGACCTGTCGCTGACTGTTGATGTGACGGCCGAGGACGCGTTTCGCGGTGTGACGCACAAGGTCACCTATCGCATTCCCTCGACAGGCGAGCAGCAGACCATTACGGTCTCGGTGCCCGCGGGCGCGGTCGACGGCGGCAAGCTACGCTACAAGCGTCGCGGCGAGTATGGCGTTGCCGGCGGCGAGCGCGGCGACCTGGTCGTGACCACGCATGTGGAGGAGCACCCGCTGTTTAAGCGCAAAGGTGCCGACGTGACCATGGAGGTGCCGATCTCGGTCTACGAGGCGGCGCTCGGCTGCACGGTTGATGTGCCCACGCCCGGCGGCGCGACGGTTCGTCTGAAGGTGCCCGCTGGCACCCAGACGGGCAAGAAGTTCCGCTTTAAGGAGATGGGTGCGCCCGACGTTAAGCACCGTGGCCGCACAGGCGCGCTGCTCGTCGAGATCAAGGTGCAGGTCCCCACGAACCTATCCGATGACGAGCGCGATGCCATGACCAAGCTGCGCGAGGCCGACACACGCGACTATCGCGAGAAGGTCAACCGTTACAAGGCGACGTACTAGGGCGGTCGCGGCGCACGACCACGCCCGCGGGCTTATGATGGACGATAACGAGACGGAAAGGGGTCAGGTAGCATGGCCGAGGACAATAGGAACAAACCGCTGTACATGATCAGCGTGGCGGCCGAGCTGACCGGCATGCATCCGCAGACTCTGCGCGTCTACGAGTCCAAGGGCCTGGTGAACCCCCAGCGCTCGGGCGGCAACACGCGCCTGTATTCGCGTGCCGATATCGAGCGCCTGGAGCTCATCAACCAGCTGACCGACGAGGGCATCAACCTTGCCGGCGTGGTGCGCATCCTCGATATGAAGGAGCGTGCCGAGGAGCGCGAGCGCGAGAACGAAAAACTCCGTGCCCGCGTGCGCCAGCTCGAGGACGAGCTGCACGAGTACAAGATACAGAAGAAGATCACCGCCCTGGCCCCGCGCGATGGCTCAGTCAACCCCGAGCAAGTCATGCGCAAGCTGCTGGGCGCCGGCGGGGATCTCTAGGTTACGGCGTTTTACCAAACGCCGTAACCGGCCGACGCTGCGCGACGTCCAGAGCGACAATTTGTCATTCAAAAGGCGAGGCATGACCAGAAGGTCAATGCCTCGCCTTTTTCATGCCAACTTGTTCGCTCTGGACGTCGCTCGCTGTCCGTCCTCTATCTGCGGCGTTGCCTTGCTCCGGATGCGGTAGTCATTGGGGACGTTCTTAAATGACTGGTCAAAGGGGACATTCTTGCGGCACTTGGCAGTTAGGGACGTTCCTTTTAATATGAGCAGGACATTGTCAAGAGGCAAAATCGGGCCTGGCCCCAACGATATGG
>NZ_JADMOP010000034.1 GCF_015558785.1 Collinsella aerofaciens | reverse complement strand
TGGATTGGCTACACTGATGTGGACAGTTCCGGGAGGGGCGCAGGAGACGGGAGGGCCGTATATGAGGGACCCCAGGCACCCGAGGCATTTCACCGACGAGTTCAAGAGGCAGATAGTCGACCTCTACAACGCCGGCAAGCCCAAGCGCGAGATCATGGACGAGTACGACCTCGGCAAGAGCACCGTGGAGAGGTGGATCAAGTCGATAAACGCGACCGGCTCGCCGCGCGCCGCGTGCAACCGCACGCCCGAGCAGAACCGGATCCTGGAGCTCGAGCGCGAGAACCGCAGGCTCCGGATGGAGGTCGACGTCTTAAAACAAGCGGCGCTGATATACGCTCGAAAGTGAGGGCCATAGCGGCCAACGAGGGCCGCTACCCCATATCAGCGCAGTGCAGGCTCCTCGGCGTCGCGAGGTCGACGTACTACTCCATGCGCTCGCGGGCCGACCGGCCCGCCGCGCCGGACCCCGCCGCGCCGGCCGTGGTCGCGGCCCACGCCGCCAGCAAGGGCCGGTACGGCTCGCGCAAGATAAAGGCGTCGCTCGAGAGGTCGGGCGTCACCGTCAGCCGGCGCCGGGTCTGCCGCATCATGAGGGAGAACGGCCTGGTCAGCGCATACGGCAGGAAGAGGTTCAAGGTGCACCCCGGGGCGGTCAACGAGGCCGACGTGCCCAACGTCGTCGCGCGCGGCTTCGGCGGCAGGGCGCCGCGCACCCATATATGCAGCGACCTGACCTACGTGCGCGTCGGGGCCTCGTGGAACTACGTCTGCCTGCTCGTCGACCTCTACAACAGGGAGATCGTCGGCCACTCCGCCGGGCCCAGGAAGGACGCCCGGCTGGTCAAGTCGGCGTTCGCGACGCTCTCCTTCCCCATCTCGGACATCGAGGTCTTCCACACGGACCGCGGCAGCGAGTTCGACAACGCCGAGATCGACCTGATGCTCGAGGCCTTCGGCATTGAGAGGTCGCTGTCGGCCAAGGGCTGCCCCTACGACAACGCCGTCGACGAGTCGACCAACAGGATACTGAAGGCCGAGCTCGTCCACCGCGAGACGTTCGGCACGACGCGCGAGCTCCGGGCCAAGCTCTCGGACTACGTGCACTGGTACAACAACTTCAGGATCCACTCGACGCTGGGCTACATGTCTCCGGTCGAGTTCAGGGAGGCGGGGCTGTCCCTCCCGGAATCGTCCAAATAGGTGTTGCCAATCCA
>NZ_JADMOP010000033.1 GCF_015558785.1 Collinsella aerofaciens | reverse complement strand
CCAGGGCGCCGCTGACCGGTGGACGGCACCGAGCCGTACGCTTGAACTGAGAAGGGGGAGGCCTCGCGGCCTCCCCCTTTTTGCGTTAAAGGCGGCATTCACTAAGCAATTAAATCAATCCAATCATCCACCGGTGAATATAGACGTTCACCGTTCTGTGGCCGGTTCTCTGTTCTCAATGGACTAATATTTGCTTTAGCGCGCTGATGCGCTTGTCCTGTTTTACACGGGTTGTTTTATTGATTGTGACGGAAGGACTCACATGGCAGATGTTCATGAGCTGCTTGATACTTGGATTGCCAATGTCAAGGACGAGGAGCTCCTCGCTGAGCTCAACACGATGAAGGAGCAGGGTGACGAAGACGCCATCACCGACGCTTTCTTCCAAGATCTCGCCTTCGGTACCGCCGGTCTACGTGGCACTATCGGTGCAGGCACTAACCGTATGAATATCTATACGGTTGGTCGCGCGACGCAGGGTTTTGCTGACTATCTCAATGCGACCTTCGAGCATCCGACGGTCGCCATCGCCCGCGATAGCCGCAATAAGGGCGAGCTGTTCGTTAAGACGACGGCTGCCATTCTTGCCGCAAACGGCGTGACTGCCCTCGTGTATCCCAAGATTTCTCCCGTGCCGACGCTCTCCTGGGCCGTCCGCGACCTTATGTGCTCCGGTGGCATTTGCATGACCGCTAGTCATAATCCAGCGCCTTATAACGGCTATAAGGCCTATGGCCCCGACGGCTGCCAGATCACCAGCGAGGCCGCCGATGCAATTTCTAAGGCTATCGCCGAGACCGATACGTTTACCGGCGTGAAGTCCATGGACTTCGATGAGGCTCTTGAGCAGGGTCTGGTCAAATGGATCGACGACTCGTGCCTCGAGCGTTATTACGACGCCGTTCTCGCCCGCGGCGTGACCAACCTTTCTGCCGAGGAGATCGCTGGCGCTCCGCTTAAGCTCGTCTACACTCCGCTCAACGGCACCGGCCTCATTCCCGTCACGACGGTGCTCGAGCGCGCTGGCATCACCGATGTCACGGTTGTTCCCGAGCAGAAGGAACCTAACGGCGATTTCCCGACCTGCCCGTATCCTAACCCCGAGATCCGCCAGGCCATGCAGAAGGGCATTGACCTGTGCGAGCAGGTTCACCCTGATCTGCTGCTTGCAACCGATCCCGACGCCGACCGTGTTGGCGTTGCCGTTAAGAATGGCGATGACTATCTGCTGCTGACCGGCAATGAGATGGGCGTTCTGCTGCTCGACTATATCTGCAAGACCCGTGCTGTCCGCGGTGAGGACCTCACTAAGAAGGTTGCCGTCACTACTATCGTTTCTTCCGCCATGGTTGACGCTCTGGCCGACGAGTACGGTTTTGAGCTCCGCCGCTGCCTGACGGGCTTCAAGTACATCGGCGACATCATTACTTCTCTTTCCGATGCTGGCGAGGTCGATCGCTTTATCTTCGGTTTTGAGGAGAGCTACGGCTATCTGGCCGGCGATCACGTGCGCGACAAGGACGCCGTCAGCACTTCGCTTCTGATTTGCCAGATGGCGCAGTATTATAAGCTCCAGGGCAAGAACCTTGCCGATGCGATGCACGAGTTGTACGAGAAGTATGGCTACTATCACAACAAGACGATTTCGCTGAGCTATCCGGGCGCTGAGGGTGCGGCAAAGATGGCCGGCATCATGGCTGGTCTGCGCGAGAACCCGCCCGCGGAGCTCGCCGGTTCCAAGATTGAGGCCGTCGTGGATTACAACACCTGCGTGAACGGCCTGCCGAAGGCTAACGTAATTGAGTTCGATCTTGAGGGCGGCAACAAGGGTATTGTTCGTCCTTCCGGCACCGAGCCCAAGATTAAGCTGTACATCTTCGCTAAGGGCGCGGATGCCGCCGAGGCAGATGCAGCACTTGACGCGATTGAGGAGTCCGGTCGCAAGCTGCTGGCCTAAGGCTTTGAAAGCCTATTTCTTTAGATAGACGGAGGAGGGGATCTCGGAAACGAGGTCCCCTCTTTATTACTGGCAAATACAGCTGAGAATCCCAAACTGTGTAGGAAATGTGTACGACCAGATTCCCGCCCCCGGGGCCCCTCCGGTCTGGCAATATATCTCCTTGCCGCGCGGCCCGGTGGAACCGGGAACCAGCGCAGGCGTGCACCTTGAGAACCGG
>NZ_JADMOP010000032.1 GCF_015558785.1 Collinsella aerofaciens | reverse complement strand
GGCTACATGTCTCCGGTCGAGTTCAGGGAGGCGGGGCTGTCCCTCCCGGAATCGTCCAAATAGGTGTTGCCAATCCACCTACGCGTGCCTGCTCACCGTGCCCGGCATCGGCCCGAGGACCGCGGCGCAGCTCGCGGTGTCGGTCGACATCGGGAGGTTCCCGGACCACGACCACCTGGCCTCGTACTGCGGCATAGCCCCGAGGGTGAGGAGCTCCGGCACGTCGGTGAGGTCGGTCAGGGCGTCCAGGCGCGGCGACGCGAGGCTCAAGTCCCTGCTGATCTTCTCGTGCAACAGCCTGGTGAGGTCCTCGGGGCGCTACGGCGAGTACTACCGGGCCTGCAGGGCGCGGGGCATGGGGCACGGGCGGGCGCTCAAGGCCGTCGCGAGGAAGCGGCTCAGGGCGATATACGCCGTGATGCGCGACCGGGTGCCCTACCGGGAGTAGCCCCGACGGTTGACAAAACTATAGGAACACCCAACGACTACGAGATCATCTCCAACAGCCAAGGCAACGCCGATGCTCTGGCGACGTCAGCGAGCGGTCGCCAGGGCGAACAAATTGGCATGAAAAGAGGGTGGCATAGACCTTCTGGTCATGCCGCCCTCTTTGAATGACAAGTTGTCGCCCTGGTGACCGCGCAGCGTCGAGCCGTTACGCGGTTTGGAAAAACCGCGTAACCCTACGGCCGCTGGCCCATACCACCCTCGAGGGTGACGGTCTCGCCGTTCATGTACTTAAAGTCGGGACCGCAGAGCTGAACGACAACGCGGCCGATTTCCTTCTCGACGTCGCCGTAGTGACCCGCCGGCGGCATGTGGACGTTGGCCTTGAACGCCTCGGGATAGGCATCTTGGAAGTTCTCGAGCGCAGCGGTCCAAGCAAGCGGGCAAACGATATTGACGTTGATGCCGTCCTTGCCCCACTCGTTGGCGGCAACGCGGGTCAGGCCGCGGATGCCCTCCTTGGCGGCAGCATAGCTGCACTGGCCATAGTTGCCAAACAGGCCGGCGCCCGAGGCAAAGTTGACCACGGAGCCCTTGGTCTCCTTCAGGTGCGGATAGGCCTTCTGCATGTACAGATAGGTAGCATACAGACCGGAGTAAATGGCCAGGTTAAACTGGTCCATGGTGTGATCGGCGATGGTCACGCCCGAGGCGCTGGCCTGAGCATTGTTGACGACGGCGTCGATGCGGCCGAACTCCTCAATGGCCTTGTCGATGACGTTCTGGACGACGGCCTCGTTGTCCTGGCCAGCCGAGACATCGGCCTGAACAGGCAGAACCTTGACGCCGTGCTCGGCCTCGAGGGATTCCTTGGCAGCCTCGAGCTTGGCAACGTTGCGGCCGGTGATGACGAGGTTCGCGCCCTCCTTGGCAAATGCGATATCGATGCCGTAGCCGATGGAGCCAGCAGAACCGTCCTTAAGCGTGGCCTTGCCGCCGCCGGTGACGATCACGGTCTTACCAGTGAAAAGTCCCATACAAAGTCCTTTCAAATCGCGACGGGCACGCCCGCCGACTGCGCGTATCCAACTTCACGCGCCAAAAGCTGAGATGCAACTTTAGCGTGTTCAAGCGAAAATAAAAGACCGCGGTAGGCGAACGGCACCACGTCGTTCGGCGAAGGGATTGTCAAGTACAAACTGGATAAAACGGCCGAGTTATTGTTATCAAATCGAGCCATCGAACACGTTTTGAAACTTTGCTGCGGCGCGTGGGATGTCGGCGCGAAACTTTATCATAGGGTGACAAACAACGATGAGGAGCACATGCCTATGACAGACGAGCTGGACCCCCAGACTCAGCAGCATATTGATCATTCCGCAGACGCCGTCGACGACTGCGATACTCCCACCTGCATCGACGCCTCCACCGATGCGCCCGCCACCGCAGATGCGCACGCCGATGCGGACAAGGCAACAGACACAGACGATACTGTCGAGCATGACGAAGGCGAGCAGTCGGAGTCGAACGACGCCGAGCCCGATACGGAACCCGCCCCACAAGCAGCGGGCCCCATCGAGGTGTCTTCGGAAGAAGAGCTCGATGCCGTCATGGATTCCATGATGGATGCTGTCAAAGCGATGAAAGACGCCGTCGCCGATGCCGATATTGATGCCGAGGAAGAGGAGGCCGCCGAGGCGGCCTCGACCTTTGTGCCCGGCGAGACTCCGGTTGCCGACCAGGGCAGCACCATGCCCTCATTTCTGCAGCTCGAGCACCCCACGATTGGCGCCGATGCGGTCGATCCGCACGCAGCAGGCTTTTCTGTGGTCGAGGGCGGTACCGGCAATATCGCCGCGCCGCAGACTGCCGATGCGGACGCTGCCGACACCACTCGCCCGACCGCCCCGCACTCCCCCGCCGCGAGCCGCGATCTGGGGACCGCTGTCTCGAACACCGCGAACGCCGTGGGCACCTTTATCGCCCAGGGCGCCTCGGCCATGCGCGAGATGAACGCCGCGAAAAAGGCACTTGCCGATGCCCGCGCCCATCTGACCGAACTTGAGCAGCGCATTGCCGATCAGGCCGAGGAACTCGAGACGCGCCAGGATATCGCAGGCCGCTACGACCAGATCGTCGCCGACCAGCGCCAGGCGATTGCCACGGCCCAAAAGACTGCAGCGGCCGCCAAGATTGACCGTGATGCCCACGCCGCCAAAGCGACAGAGCTCAAGGGTCAGTTCGAACAAATGAAGACAGAGGATGACGCGACTGAGCTCCGCCTGAAGGCCGCGCTCGATGCCGTGGAGGCCCGCGAGGCGAGCTCGCGCGAGACCGGCAACCGCCTCGTTCGCCGTCTTGAGGATTCCAAGCGCATCCGCGACAAAGTGCAGGCCGAGCGAGACGCCGGCATTGCCGCCGCACAACAAACCGTCGACGCCGCGCGCGCCCAGCTCGAGACACTGCGTCATGAGTATGCCGAGCTGCAACGCAATCCCTCGGCAAATCCCGCCAACTATACGGTGCGCACCAGCGAGCTCTCGATGCAGATCTCCGACACGGCAGATGCCCTGCGTAAAGCCGAAGAAGATGTCCCGCGCATCACCGCCGACCTTGAACACTCGCTTGCCGCAGCCGAGCAGGCCGTCGAGCAGGCGCAAGCCCCCATCGCCGACGCCAAGCGAGCCCATCAGGCCGTGACGGCGGAGGCCGATGCCGCGCGCGACAAGCTGCAGACCGCAAAAACCGCCGCTGCAACGCGCCAGCGCGAACTGCGCGAGAAGATCGCTGCCGAGGACAAGGCACGCCGCGACCAAGAGCAGAGCATAGCCAACGCCCAAGCAGATGCCGCGCATGCGCAGTCGATTATCGAGCAGGCGACCGAGGTGCATGACCATCCAGAGATCACTGAGTCGCTTGCAGGGTCCTTGGCCCGAGACAAAGCCGAACACGCCGAGACCGAGCGCGAAGTCGCCCAGCTCGAGGCCACCGAGGACGCGGTGCGCGAGCGTACCCGCGACTCACGCATCAAATTCACCGGTGCCATCGTCTGCATCGTCGCCACAATCCTGGTGATCATCCTAGTCTGGCTGTTCGCAAGCAAGTAGGCAGGGCACCGAAAACACCCTCACCTCAACTTTTGATAGTCATTGGGGACGTTCTTAAACGACTAGGCAAACAAGAACATCCCCAACGACCACCAATCTCTTGACATAAGGACTGTCCCCAGGTGCCGGCACAGACGATATGAGCAGGACATAAAAACATTGAGAGCCCCTGCTGCATGAAAGACCGCGGATTAGGCCGACAATGGTGAGTGTCTAATCCAACCGTGGCGGCCACGCCGCATTCATGGAAGGGGCTCCCATGCTCGATACTACCACCTTCATCGGCCTCGACGTCCACGCCCGCTCGATTGGATTGGCTACACTGATGTGGACAGTTCCGGGAGGGGCGCAGGAGACGGGAGGGCCGTATATGAGGGACCCCAGGC
>NZ_JADMOP010000031.1 GCF_015558785.1 Collinsella aerofaciens | reverse complement strand
GGCTCTGTTAGACCAAAATTGACATATAGCTTTTTTCCGATTTAGGACGATAATGCCCGGGAGCAATTTGAATTTGCTCCCGGGCATTAGTCTATTTTGGAGGTTTGAATGCGGTCAAAACTGATAAAGCGCGCTCATCTGAATTACAGATATCAATGTTAACCAGTTGGCTGACCTCTTCAAGAAGCGCCGCCGCTTTCTTTCGGGTTTCAGCTAGCTCTTCCATTCTTTCTTGAATAACTTGCATCGATTCTAGACTAGGAACTGGTAGCTTTAGCTCGCTAAGGATATCCCAAGAAATTCGCGTCCTTCCAATACCCGTGGAAAGCAATATCAGATCTGAACGCGCGGTATCAGATCTGATTAGCGACCATAGCGCATAAACGGTCAACGGGTCTTTTGGCTGGATAACGGTATATTCAGAAGATACGTATAAACCAGCTGTTTTCGAATCAACAACGGCAACAGCACCATTAACAGCATTGATATTACTTAGAACGATATCGTCCTTCTTTAGCTTAAATAGCGACTCATAGCTAACATCCTCTGCGTAAGATTCATCACCCGCAGCAATCGTTCCGTCATACTTAACTACTGCAAAGGTAACTTTCTTCCTCTTGTTATCCCCTCTGGTATAAAAGAGGTCACCAACTCGGTTCTCACAGGCGGCACCGGAAGTCCAGATGGGTTCAGCGATGTCTTTGGCGGCGCGTACCTTAAAACCCCGTTCGCTCCATTTTTCGACGTTTCTGCCCGCAACGAGAAGAGTCGCTTTAACATCCATCCGGTTTTCTATGCGTTTTGGATCGACTGAATAAAGTCGAGCAATTTCAGGATCACCATCTAAAAATGCTTTATATCCATTAACGATATCGGTGATTTCCTCTTTCGCCTTTTGCGCCGTAATTGCATCAGACGGAAGAACTCGCTCTCTGTTGGGACTATCTAGCCCCACATACGAGCAGTACCGCATATAGATTCGAGGCTGCTCTTGGGCGGCTTCTATCTTCTTCTGCAAGAAGAGCAGTGACGTCTTGACTCTTGCCTGAGAGCGCTGGAATGCGTCGCCTGGAAGCGATATAACTGCCCTGACGATGAAATGACTTCTAATCCAATCCCTAACGTAAGAAGTGTCCTCACCTCCAAGTATTCCATCATCTAGTACGGTAATTAAAGAACCGCCTGGTTTTAGAATATCGTAGTAGCGCTCAATGAATAGAACGCTTGAACGCACAGTTCCGCGCAAGCTCGAGATTCCATTTCCATCTGGGCGATGAGCGATGGAGTAGTCTTTGAGGAGGGCTAGGTCAGACGGTTCGGAGCATTTATACTCCGCAGCAAACGGTGGATTAGTCAGCGCCAAATCGAAATAGCCATTACGGCCAGAGATCGCATCTCGAAATTCCTTTTTCTCGCTTCTAAGTTCAAGCGAATCGGCGTCTTCTTCTACGGTGATATTCTTATCTAGGGAATCTAGCTGGAATATTTTACTTCCACCGTCTCCATGAAGAAACATATTCATACGAGCAATGCGTGCTAAAGCTGGGTCCCTAGCTGCATCGATGCCCCATATGCAATTTTCAGCAATGTTTTTCTTGATTTCCTGCTTCTCCTTCATAGAAAGAGAGGCGTTGGAATCGACTTTTCCCCACATACCATTTAGAGCTCCGATAAGGAACCCGCCAGAGCCGCAGCATGCATCAATAATTTGTGAGCAATCAGAGACGTTTCTTCCGACATGCAGGTCTGAAAGGCCAACGGCGATATCAACAATGCTTCTCGGCGTAAAATACTGCCCAAGTGACTTGCCTCTTAAAGTTGCGTTCAGAAACGTTTCGAACATGCGGCCATTGAGGTCGTCTTCAATGAGATGGAGATCAACTTCTTCAAATCGCTTAACAAGTTCTTTGATTGTTCCGGCGGACAACCGTATCTTCTCGTTAGGTTCAAAAATGCGTTTCTTCTTTTTTTGAGCGATCAGATCCTCGAAGTTCTTTACCAACTTAGCGAAAAGAATCGTATTGACGGGATTCGGAGTCGTTTCCTCGGCCTTTTTTATCCATTGTGATGAAAATTTGGCTCGTGAAACCGGTACAGAATAGCCTTCATCCGTTTCGTATCCTTCGTCACATTCATGCGCTTCTTTATCGGAGGTCATTTTTAGGAAAATCACTTTCACGAATTCAGTGAAAGCGGCTCCGTAACTGAGATGTTCGTGCTTATAGATATAGGAATGTGCGCTTCCGAATAGTTTATTTACCGCAGAAGGTCCGATTTGCTTCAGGACGATGCGCTCTTCCTCTATTTCGCTCGAGAGCCCAGCAGGATGTGTCGCGTTAAAAGAACGCGGTGACAGGTATTCGGCTAAGGTGTCGAAGGCTTTGGAGCCATTATTCATATCAGATAGAGATAATGTGAGAATGGGCTTTGCGCTATCCCATCTATACAGCATAGTTTTCAAACCGTTCGTTAGAACGAAGTATTGGACTGGATTGTCTTTATAGCCCTGGTTGATTAGAAGACAATAGCTGGAGCATTGTCCGACCCAAGAATCTAGGTTTTCCTTTGTGGATTTGGCATCAATGACAAAACGCACCTTTCTTCTATACGAAAGAGCGTAGTCGGGTTTATAAGGCATCTTTTTTCGGCCCAAGTTTACGCTGAGTTCCGAAATGCTTTCCTTTGTTTTAATTTGACTGTCTGACCAGCCCAAGCGTTTGAGAAGCCTGTCTACAAAAAACTGCTCTACAGATGCTTCATTTCCCAAATCTTCTTTTCTGCAGATTGCTTTTTTCGCCTTATTATTCATTCGTTTTATTTACCTTCATCTCAAACGGCATGCCGCCCTCGCGGATCACCGCTCGGAGAAACATGTTCATCGCTGTGGACATGGACAGACCGAGCTCATCGAGGATGGCGGATGCCTCCCTCTTCACCTCCGGCTCGATCCTGATAGTGGTTGCTGGTATGTTCGAAGGCATGGCGGCTCCTATCTCTCGTGTATACCACGGTGCCACCATTTTAGCGGACTACGCCGCCCTCGAGACCCAGTAGTCCATATAGGGCGGCAGGACGTTGAACATGTCACGGATGCGGATCGCGCAGGTGCCGTTGGCGAGCTGACGTGCGACCGTGGACTCCGCGCGGCGGGAGTCGGTCGCCATGAAGGTGCGGCACCAGCGGAACCAGTCGAGATAGGCGCCGAGGTGTTTGGTGGACACGCCCTTGAAACGCGCCATGAACGAGTCGAGGAGCGAATGGACGGTGTTGATGCGGTTGATGGTGCCCTCCGAGCGGTCCCTGGAATCATAGGACTCATGCGAGGCAACCTTCAAGTCGCACAACACATCGATGTATGCGGTCGCCTTGTCCGTGGCGACGACCGCGCCCGCGCCAATACGGTCGCGAAGGGCTTCCGCCGCACGCTTGCGCGAGACCACGCCTCGCCCCGAGACCTCGAAGAAGGTGGCATTCGTGTCGCTGATGCCCGTCATGACGCAGATCTGCTCACGAGAGAGGCCGCGCTTGTGGACCTGTTTGCCGCGATGGCGTGCCTTTCTCGGCAGGGTGAAGGAGCCCTTTGAATGGTTGCCCTTGAAGGATTCGGGGAAGTACGTCTCGTCGAGTTCGCAGGCCTGCCCCTGCCCGACGCGGAACTCGGGAGAATACCCCTTCAGGCACTCGATGAGCCTGTGGCGCATGGTATAGGCGGTCTTGAGGCAGACGCCGCAGCGGCCGGCACACTCGCGTAGCGGGAGCATGAGGACGAAGCACTCGGCATAGGCCATCCAGGTCTCGCGGGGCAGTTTGCTCGTGCCGAGAATCCGGTCGGTGGAGCCTGAGAACGTCCTGCCGCAGTCGCGGCAGAGGTAGCGCTGCTCACCGTTCCTGGACTTGCCCTTCTTGACGATAGCGACCGAGCCGCAACGTGGGCAGCGCTCCATCGCGTAGCCGCTTCCTGCTGCATCGTCGAACATGGCGGCACGGATGATATCGCGTACCGACTCGATTGCACGGCGGCGCTCGGACTTGCTGAGCTTCGCCATATTCTTCTTGAGGGTGATGACCAGATCCTCGGCGTTCATACCTGCTCCAATGCCGTGGTTGCTGGTTTCATTATACCACGGTGGCATCACCTATATGTCAATTCTGGTCTAACAGAGCC
>NZ_JADMOP010000030.1 GCF_015558785.1 Collinsella aerofaciens | reverse complement strand
GGGGGAGGCCGCGAGGCCTCCCCCTTCTCAGTTCAAGCGTACGGCTCGGTGCCGTCCACCGGTCAGCGGCGCCCTGGCCTCCCACGGGCTGACCCCGCAGTACTCTCGGCGCGATGGGGCTTAGCTTCCGGGTTCGGAACGGGACCGGGCGTGCCCCCCATGCTCTGGCCGCTGACCGGTGGGCGGCGCCCACCGTTACGGTGTCCTGGGTCTCACTCTACACGTGCCCTGGGGGCCGCATGGCGCATAGGGGAGATGACTCGGGGGCATCCTCGTGCCCGGACCGCGCGTGAGCGCATGTCCCGCGGGCCGCGAGGTGCGGTTCCGGAAGAGCTCGGGCGATTAGTGCGGCTCGGCTGAGGACGTCGCCGTCCTTGCACCTGCCGTCTATCGACCAGGTAGTCTACCTGGGCCCTTACCGGAAGGAGAACTAATCCCTGGAACGGCTTCCCGCTTAGATGCCTTCAGCGGTTATCCGCGCCGCACGCGGCTACCCGGCCGTGCCGTTGGTCGACAACCGGTTCACCGGAGGTGCGTCCACCCCGGTCCTCTCGTACTGGGGGCAGCCTCCATCGATTCTCCTGCGCCCACGGAGGATAGGGACCGAACTGTCTCACGACGTTCTGAACCCAGCTCGCGTACCGCTTTAAACGGCGAACAGCCGTACCCTTGGGACCTGCTCCAGCCCCAGGATGCGATGAGCCGACATCGAGGTGCCAAACCTTGCCGTCGATGTGGACTCTTGGGCAAGATCAGCCTGTTATCCCCGGAGTACCTTTTATCCGTTGAGCGACGGCCCACCCACTCGGGGCCGCCGGATCACTAGAGCCTGCTTTCGCACCTGCTCGGCTTGTGGGCCTCGCAGTCAAGCCCGCTTGTACTCTTGCATTCAAAAGGACGGTTGCCGACCGTCCCGAGCGGACCTTCGCGCGCCTCCGTTACCCTTTAGGAGGCGACCGCCCCAGTCAAACTGCCCGCCTGGCACGGTCCCCGAGCCGGTTGACGGCCTCGGGTTAGGACGCCGGTCGCGCGAGGGCAGTATTCCAAGGGCGGCTCCCCGGGGGCTGGCGCCTCCGGATCTGTGCCTCCTGCCTATCCTCTACACGCGGGACCAGCGGCCAATGCCAAGCTGCAGTGAAGGTTCACGGGGTCTTTCCGTCCTTCCGCGGGTAAGTCGCATCTTCACGACCAGTGCAATTTCACCGGGTCCATGGTCGAGACAGCGCCCAAGTCGTTGCGCCTTTCGTGCAGGTCGGAACTTACCCGACAAGGAATTTCGCTACCTTAGGACCGTTATAGTTACGGCCGCCGTTTACCGGGGCTTGGCTTCGGGGCTTCGCGCGATGCGCTAACTCCTCCGCGTGACCTTCCGGCACCGGGCAGGCGTCAGACCCTATACGTCGCCTTGCGGCTTCTGCAGAGTCCTGTGTTTTTGGTAAACAGTCGCTTGGGCCTCTCCACTGCGGCCCGCCTCCGCTCCCCGGGCGAGCCGGTTCACGTACGCGCGGGCACCCCTTCTCCCGAAGTTACGGGGCCATTGTGCCGAGTTCCTTGACCATGGTTGACCCGATCGCCTCGGTATGTTCTACCCACCCACCTGTGTCGGTTTGCGGTACGGGCGCGCACGCGCCTGCCTAGGGGTTTTTCTAGGGACCTCGGGCTCACTCGCTTCGCTCAATCGCTTCGTCCGGAGCCTCGCCCTCAATGCGGACCGGATTTCCCTGGTCCGCGGGCCGCGCTCCATCACGGGGACGTCCAGAACCCCGCCGAGCCACCCCCATCCGTCGCCCCGTCGGTCGTAGCGCCGCGTGCGCGGTGCAGGAATGTCTGCCTGCTGCGCGTCGGCTACGCCTACCGGCCTCGCCTTAGCCCCCGACTGACCCTGGGAGGATTAGCCTTGCCCAGGAAACCTCGGGTTCACGGCGGACGAGTTACTCTCTCGTCTCTCGCTACTCATGCCAGCATTCTCACTCCCATGCGCTCCACCGTCGGTCGCCCTCCGGCTTCTCCGCCCATGGGAAGCTCCCCTACCGATTCTAATGAATTAAAATCCCGCCGCTTCGGTGTCCAGCTTAGCCCCGTGTATTGTCGGCGCATGTCCACTCGACCAGTGAGCTGTTACGCACTCTTTGAATGGATGGCTGCTTCTAAGCCAACATCCTGGTTGTCTGGGCGGACGCACATCCTTTGCCACTCGGCTGGAACTTGGGGACCTTAGCGGGCGGTCCGGGCTGTTTCCCTCTCGAGCACACAGCTTAGCCCACATGCTCTGACTGCCGCGCTCTGGGCCGCCGGCATTCGGAGTTCGGTTGGATTCGGTAGGCGGCGAAGCCCCCTCGTCCATCCGGTGCTCTACCTCCGGCGGTGAACGCGCGACGCTAGCCCTAAAGCTATTTCGGGGAGAACGAGATATCTCCGGGTTTGATTGGCCTTTCACCCCTATCCGCAGGTCATCGCCGCCGTTTTCAACCGACGTGCGTTCGGCCCTCCACGGGGTCTTACCCCCGCTTCAGCCTGCCCACGGATAGCTCACCCGGCTTCGCGTCCGCGGCGCGGGACTCAAGTCGCCCTGTTAAGGCTCGCTTTCGCTCCGGCTCCCTTTCGGTTAACCTCGCCCCGCGCCAGCGACTCGCTGGCTCATTCTACAAAAGGCACGCCGTCACACCATAAAGGTGCTCCGACTGCTCGTGGGCGCACGGTTTCAGGTACTGTTTCACTCCCCTCCCGGGGTGCTTTTCACCTTTCCCTCACGGTACTGGTGCGCTATCGGTCACAGGGTAGTACTCAGGCTTGGATGGTGGTCCACCCAGGTTCGGACCGGGTTTCACGTGCCCGGCCCTACTCAGGGACCGCGTCGCGCCGTCCGGTCTGGGTTCGCGTACGGGGCTGTCACCCGCTGCGGCCGGCCCTCCCATGCCGTTCCGCTCCCCAGCCGGACCTGCGCCCGGGGGCGGCAGCCCCCGGATGCGCGGCCCTGCAACCCCGTCGGCGGAACCCCTGCCGGGTATGCCCGCTCGACGGTTTGGCCATCGGTCCCCTTTCGCTCGCCGCTACTCGGGGAGTCTCGAGATTGATTTCCTCTCCTCCGGGTACTTAGATGTTTCAGTTCCCCGGGTTGTCCTCCCCCCGCCTATGTGTTCAGCGGGGGGATATGCACACTGCTGTGCATGGGTTCGCCCATTCGGAGACCCCCGGGTCGAAGGATGTGTGCTCCTCGCCGGGGATTATCGCAGCTTGCCGCGTCCTTCATCGGCTCCCTGTGCCAAGGCATCCGCCGTGCGCCCGTGGTATCTTGCGGGACCGCTCTCGGGCCCGCGGGATATCCACGTGTCGCTAATAAAAATTAATCGATATCATGAATAGCGCTCGTATGTCGCAATTCGGGTATCTCATACCGCGGCACAGTAGTTGACTGTGCTCGCGATCAGATGCTCCTCACTCATAAATAAGTGAATTCTTCTTGTTTGGATCGGATGAATGATTGCTATCATTCTGTCTGATAAATCGCAGAAAAGAATCGAGTCTGGAAGAGGATACTCTTCCATCTCTCTCCTATCGCTATGCGGCTCTCAAGGTACGCGGGTGCGACCCCGGGGACCGGGTGCTGCGGGGACTTACTCCGGGCGACATCTACCGGACGGGCTCCTGCCCTCTATTCGAGTTAAAGTTTGTCTCTCTAAGAACTTATCTCCCTAGAAAGGAGGTGATCCAGCCGCACCTTCCGGTACGGCTACCTTGTTACGACTTCACCCCCCTCACCCTCCACACCTTCGGCGCCTCCCCCCTTGCGGTTGGGCCGGCGACTTCGGGTGCAGACGACTCGGGTGGTGTGACGGGCGGTGTGTACAAGGCCCGGGAACGCATTCACCGCGGCATGCTGATCCGCGATTACTAGCAACTCCGACTTCATGGGGGCGGGTTGCAGCCCCCAATCCGAACTGGGGCCGGCTTTCCGGGATCCGCTCCCCCTCGCGGGGTGGCATCCCTCTGTACCGGCCATTGTAGCACGTGTGCAGCCCAGGGCATAAGGGGCATGATGACTTGACGTCGTCCCCGCCCTCCTCCGCCTTGACGGCGGCGGTCCCGCGTGGGTTCCCGGCATCACCCGATGGCAACACGCGGCGGGGGTTGCGCTCGTTGCGGGACTTAACCCAACATCTCACGACACGAGCTGACGACAGCCATGCACCACCTGTATGGGCTCCTCTCGGCCACGGGGTCTCCCCCGCTTCACCCATATGTCAAGCCCTGGTAAGGTTCTTCGCGTTGCTTCGAATTAAGCCACATGCTCCGCTGCTTGTGCGGGCCCCCGTCAATTCCTTTGAGTTTTAGCCTTGCGGCCGTACTCCCCAGGCGGGACGCTTAATGCGTTGGCTGCGGCACGGGGGGATCGTCCCCCCACACCTAGCGTCCATCGTTTACGGCTGGGACTACCAGGGTATCTAATCCTGTTCGCTCCCCCAGCTTTCGCGCCTCAGCGTCGGTCTCGGCCCAGAGGGCCGCCTTCGCCACCGGTGTTCCACCCGATATCTGCGCATTCCACCGCTACACCGGGTGTTCCACCCTCCCCTACCGGACCCAAGCCGCGGAGGTTCCGGGGGCTTCGGGGGGTTGAGCCCCCCGCTTCGACCCCCGGCCTGCCGGGCCGCCTACGCGCGCTTTACGCCCAATGAATCCGGATAACGCTCGCCCCCTACGTATTACCGCGGCTGCTGGCACGTAGTTAGCCGGGGCTTCTTCTGCAGGTACAGTCTTGACTCTTCCCTGCTGAAAGCGGTTTACGACCCGAAGGCCTCCGTCCCGCACGCGGCGTCGCTGCGTCAGGGTTCCCCCCATTGCGCAAGATTCCCCACTGCTGCCTCCCGTAGGAGTCTGGGCCGTGTCTCAGTCCCAATCTGGCCGGTCGGTCTCTCAACCCGGCTACCCGTTGTCGGCACGGTGGGCCGTCACCCCGCCGTCTACCTGATGGGCCGCGGAGCCATCCCCTCCCGTCGGGGCTTTAGCCCGGGCGCCATGCGGCGCCCGGGGGTATCCGGTATTACCCGTCCTTTCGGGCGGCTATCCCGGGGGAGGGGGCAGGTTCTCCACGTGTTACTCAGCCGTTCGCCACTCGCTTCCCTCCGGAGA
Source organism: Collinsella aerofaciens (assembly GCF_015558785.1). GTDB lineage: Bacteria > Actinomycetota > Coriobacteriia > Coriobacteriales > Coriobacteriaceae > Collinsella > Collinsella aerofaciens_P. The sequence continues at coordinate 357 of NZ_JADMOP010000030.1, read as the reverse complement.
GGGGTGCCGTTCGACTTGCATGTGTTAGGCGCGCCGCCAGCGTTCATCCTGAGCCAGGATCGAACTCTCCGTCCAAAATAAATGGGCTTCGAGCCCGTCCGGTCCTCACAACTATTAGCTGATCGGTTCCGTTCGATTCATATGGTTTTAGTATAGGAAAAGGAATTTCTCGGGGCCGCCTCTCGGCGGCCTTGCGAAAAACAAATCCAAGTTAGACCATTTCAAATGGTTCGATGTCTGCCCGGATGCGACACAACTGGTGTGTCCATCCTCGCAGTATCCGGTTCTCAAGGTGCACGCCTGCGCTGGTTCCCGGTTCCACCGGGCCGCGCGGCAAGGAGATATATTGCCAGACCG
>NZ_JADMOP010000002.1:44160-196925 GCF_015558785.1 Collinsella aerofaciens | reverse complement strand
GGCTACATGTCTCCGGTCGAGTTCAGGGAGGCGGGGCTGTCCCTCCCGGAATCGTCCAAATAGGTGTTGCCAATCCAATCTGCGTGGGCTGCGGAGCAGGCTGGGGCTGAGGTGCAGGCTGTGGCGCGGGCTGCGGAGCAGGAGCAGCGGAAGCGGCACCGACGGCAGAACCGCAGACGGGGCAGAATTTGGCATCATCCGAAATGGGAGAACCACAAGTGGGACAGAACATAAGCTTTTCCTTTTCCTAAGGCGTTGCACGCCTTCAAACCTTACATGACTATGTTCTCAACAATAGCCGCGACGTTGTTGCGCAACATTGACCAATTTCCGAGAAATTTTGCTGCAATCGTTTTCCCGGGCATTTTCTTGCTTTCGCAGTAGAAAAAGGCACCCCGGGCTCAGTTGCCCAGGGCGCCTCGACCGACTATTCGGTTTGATTGTTTTCGGCAGCAGGATTATCGCCCGGCTCATCCGCCGGCGTGGCAACGGCATTCCAATCGGGTTCCGCAGGCGTCGCCTCGGGCGCCGGTACGGGTTCAGGGGCAGGTGCCGGAGCAGGTGCAGGCGCGGGTGCCGGGGCAGGGGCAGGCGCAGGTGCCGGGGCAGGCGCAGGGGCAGCACCAGTGGCGGCCGTGGGATTGAACCCCGCAGGAGCAGGCTTCTTCTCACCCGGGAGCACAAACGTCAGGACATCGTCGGCATCCTCATCGGCCCACTCGCTGGCATGACGTGCCGCCCAATAGCCAACGGCGCGATACTTGAGCATCTTGCCAAACACAGTCAGGAACACCGTGACAAAGGCAATGATCATCAAGAACAGAATGAGCGTGATGCCGCCGCCCTCGATGATTGCCTCAAGACCCGTGGGGCGATAGTAATAGCTATACATACCAAACGTAGCAATGGCGCCGAAGATGGCGGTGAAGATCCACGTGATGATGTGCGACACGATGCCCGTCAAAAACTCGGGGAGAATCGATGCGCAGAACAACTTGCCCAGGTTGGCCTTATAGGACTTCCAAACCTTCTCAAGCGAGAACGCGCTCTCCACGCGCCCGACGACGGCAAAGTGCATCACGGCAGCATCACCAAACATCTTAAAGAAGATGCCCAGTACCACCGACACGATCATGGCAAAGACGAGCAGGCCCATCGAGCCGAAGAGTGCGGCCTCGAGACCGCTCGAACCGGAGTAATAGTACGAGCCGACGGCACCGATCACGACGCTCTCGATAGCCGAGAACACCACGCCAATCACCGGAATAATGGCCACGAACTCGAGCACACCGGTAATGACAGACGAGAAAATGCCCAATCCAAACGAGGTCGAGCGCAGCAGCGGACGCTCCATGCCGTTATCATCCTTGAGCGACAGGTCACGACCCCACTCGATGGCAAAGCCCGCGCCGCACACGCTTGCCACGTACGCGAGCAAAAAGCCAATGGCCGCTGCGATACCGCCGATAACGGGGATAAACAGCACCAGCACCGAGACAACACAGATCAGCGCCGGCAAAAAGGCGATTTGGCATACGCGAACCAAGGCGCCGGGAACCTTAAGCATGTCGTTGAAGGCCTGAGCCATACAACCCTTGGGCGCGTTCATAGCCGGCTGGGGCGCAACGAACGGCTGCGGCTGCGGCTGGGCAAACGGCTGACCCTGCGGCTGAGGTTGAGCTTGCGGAGCGGGACCGGCGGCCTTAACCTCGGTATTAGGGGCACCGCACACGCCGCAGAACTTGTCGTTATCGCCCATGGGGGCGCCACACTGCGAACAGAACATCGAAATCATCCCTTCGTATCTAGAGCGAATCACCTGGATCGCAAACGATGTCTTTGGCATCATTATCGCCCAATGTGGGGACAAATACCGCAAGATGACCGATTTGCAACGTAGCCGGTTTATTCAATGATTCGAAGGGTACGACCGGGCTAGTTCGTGCCGCGGAAGCCCTTGCCGACGATTTCGGAGCTATCGACGATGGTGATGAAGGCGCCAGGGTCAATCTCGCGGGCATAGCGGCGCAGTTGCACTGCCTCGCGACGGCTCAGCACGCTCATGATCACCGTGACGCACTTGCCCGAGAAAGCGCCGTAGCCACGGCTGATCGTTGCCGTGCGGTTGAGATGCTTGACGATAAACTCCTCGACTTTAAGGGGCTCGGAGCAAATGATCGTGCAGACCTTACGAAGGTGAATGCTCTCGATAGCCTTGTCGACCACAAGCGTCTTGGCAAACAGACCGAGCACGCAGTACAGACCGACGCGCGGGCCATACAGGAAAGCCGCGATGGTCACGATGCCGATATCGACCAGCAACAGGGCACGGCCGATCTCAAGCGTCGTGCGGCGTTTGAGAATCATGGCAAGGATGTCGGTGCCGCCCGTCGAGGCGCCAATGTCAAAGACAATGGCACTGCCCAGCGCCGGCAAGATGACGGCAAAACACAGGTCGAGCCACATATCGCCCGTCATCGAAACATCCGTCGGAATGAAGAGCTCAAACAGCGAGACGTAGGCCGAAAGCGCAAACGAGGCAAAGACGCTCCAAAGGATTGCCTTGCGCTCCAAAAAGATAAAACCCAGGATGACCAGGACCGCGTTGATAATCCACATAAAGACGCCGACGGGCAGAGTCGGGAACAGCGTGGAAAGAATGACCGACACGCCCGAGGTGCCGCCGAAGGCAAAGTGATTGGGGGTTTTAAAGGCCACGATGGCAAAGGCCGTGAGGATCAAGCCCAGATTGAGCTCGGCAAAAAAGCGCGGAAAGCCTGGCTCCTGGCTGCGCTTGCGGCCGGCGCGCTCGCCACGTTCGATATCGGTGCGATCAACCACGCGCTCCATCGGCACCACGGGAGGACGATGCATCTCCTCGGCAGCACGCGATGCCGCCTCTGCCGCGGCGGCCTCAATCGCCCATGCCTTGCTTTCTGTTTCGTGCTCGTCGGGCATTACGGCAACTCCTCGTTAACAATTTGGAAACAATGCGCCCATTAGGGTAACGCGGAACGCGACGATTGCAACCCCTAGTTAGACGAGCGGTATGCCTACATCGGGGGGCATACAAATAACGGCCGGCCACGCTTTTGCTTGCGCGGTCGGCCGTTTAACGTTTTCGCAGATAAAACCTGCCAAAACAAACCTGTCCCTTTTTGGAAGGTTACTCGTGCTGGCTGGTGCGGTGCTCGTACTCCTCGGGGGTGATGACGTCCTCGATGCGCAGGTTGACGCCCGCCACCTCAAGGCCGGTCATCGCGGCAAGGCGCTCGGTGACACGCGCCTTGACATCGTCAAAGATCGCGGGCGCATAGGCGCCGTACTCGATAATGACGGAGATGTTGACGACCACGCGATTGTCATCGGTGACCTCGACCGTCACGCCCTTGGTCAGATTCTCGGCACCAAACTGCTCCTGCACAAAATGCATGAGGTTACCCTTCATGCCCAGAACGTGCGGAACCTCGCAGGTGGCCATGGCAACGATCTTCTCGATCACGCCGTTGGAATAGGTCAGCGAGTCCTCGGACTCGTCCGTTTCCTCATCATCCTCGCCCGCATCATCGGCGGGCTCGGCCTCGACGAGCGCCTCGTCCTCGAGCGTTACGTCCTCGGCCTCGGCGGTGACGGTCTCGTCTGCCTCGAGCTCGGTATCGGCCACATCGACCTTCGTATTAAAAGCCATGGTTCCTCCTTATGCCTGCCGCAGATGCGACAGTCGAATACATATTAGCGGCCGCTAAACAGACGGCCGAAGAAGTTGACGATCCCGTTTTCGCCGTCGCGAATTTGGCCGATCACAGCGCCGATCAGCACGAAGAATGCGATGACGAGCGTGTCCCACAGGCCGAGTGTGAGCACCAACACGGCGAGGATAAAGCCAGCGACGGCACCGAGCGTGGTGTTGGGATGACGCACAGCATAGCTCCAGATGGCAGCGCCCGTACCCTTGATGAGACCCATAGCCTCGTCAAAATCCACGGCTGCCGCGTCTTGTAACTCGGTTGCCTCTGCTTTGGAATCAAAAGGTTCGCTCGCCGGTGTGGCGCTCTGGTCAATCGTCAGGCGCGGCGTACGAGCGGTCTTATCTTGATTGGTATCACTCACCGGAAACCTCCACGGTCTGGACGGTAGTCTTGGACGGCAAAAAACGGACGCGCGTGGTCGTACCCGGCGTGCCGAGCATGGTGTCGCAAGCTTCCTCGATGCGCTGCTGCATCGCGGTAGCCAGAGATGCCACGTCCTTATCGTCAAGCGCGATAGCCTCGACCTTAAAACGGACGTGCGAATCGTCGGAACCTTGGACGCGGGCCTCGACATGCTCGATCATCACGCGATCGTCGCGCTCGGCAGCAGCCCTGGCGCACGAAGAAAGCGCCGCGAGCGTAACCTCGATATTGCGCTCCCCCGCCGGATGCACGCAGGACGGCTCGCGACGAGCAAACATCAGGCGGAAGAAGCTTACCAGCACGCCAATCGCCACAACTCCGCCGCATGCCGTCACGACAATGCGCGGCATGGGGTCGCGCATCAGCAGCATAAAGCGATACGTATACGGCCCCCAAAACTGGCAGACAAGCGTACCCAGCGCCACGATGGCGGCGGCAAGATACACGATCGCTAGGGCTCGTTTGAGTACGCGCACGTGGCGCTCCCTTCAAATCTCGGCTCTCGAAATGCAAAACGGTTCGCATCATTATAAAAGAGCCGGGTCCGGTGCTCTACGCACGCGGATCCGGCTCATCTATTCCACGAGACTTGCATGCTCGCTTCATTATGCCCAGATATGCACGGCTTAACCCGTGCGGGCGCTACTCCTCCTCGAGGGCAGCGATGACCTCGTCGGTCATGTCCATGGTGCTGTAAACATCCTGGACGTCGTCGAGCTCCTCAAGACGGTCGATGAGGCGCTGAACCTTCTTGGCGTCGGCGCCGGAGACCTCGGTCGGGGTGGTCGGGACCATGGTGGTCTCGGAGCCCTTGACCTGGACGCCCTGCTCCTCGAGCGCCTTGGAGACAGCCATGACCTCGTTGGCAGTAGTCCAGACGATCCACTCCTCGCCGGCGTCCTCGTAGTCCTCGCCACCGGCCTCGGCGATCGCCATCATAAACTCATCCTCGTCGCCGGCAGCACCGTTGGCGATCATGGTCTCCTTCTTGGCGTTCTCGTCCAGGATCTCCTTGGCGACGACAATCTGGCCCTTGCGCTCAAACTGGAAGGCGACGGAGCCGGAGGTGCCCAGGTTGCCACCAGCGTGGGAGAAGGCGGAACGGACATCAGCGGCGGTACGGTTGCGGTTGTCGGTCAGGCAGTCGACGTAGACGGCGACACCGGCGGGACCGTAGCCCTCGTACACGATGTTCTCGTAGACGGCGGCGTCAGCGCCCGAGCCAAAAGCCTTATCGATAGCGGACTTGATCTTGTCCTTAGGCATGGACTGAGCCTTGGCCTTGGCAACGGCAGCGGCGAGGCTGGCGTTGTTCTCGGGCAGCGGGTCACCGCCGAGACGGGCAGCAACGGTGATGTTGCGGCTGAGCTTGGAGAAGAGGGCGGAACGCTTGGCGTCCTGCGCGCCCTTACGATGCTTGGTTGTGGCCCACTTAGAGTGTCCGGACATACGTGTCTCCTATCGGTTTCGACCTAAAGCCCAGCGCAGATGCTCGGGCAATATAAACAAACGTCGTTATGATATACCTACTGGCCTGCGAGATAAACCCCAAAATGAAGGCGTCGTGATGATGGCCCCTTTGGTGCAAAGAAACCTGACCTCAATGCACCAAGTTAGAACCAGAGGAAGTCGCTGCGGGTGACGGTGGCGCCGATGGCGAAGGGCATGCAGGCGATGACCGGATACAGGTAGCGCATGTAAGTCGAGCCGTTGCACGGGCCAATCAGGCACACGGCGAGCACGCCCAACAGCGGCACCCAGATCGCCAGCGCACGCCATGAATGACGACGCAGCAGGTAGACCACCACGGCGATCATGATCCACACATAGGTGGCCGAGCTCATGGTGAGTGAGATAAAGGGAACACGCTGCACCGCCACACGGTATAGGTTGATCAGATGGTCACACCAGCGCACCACGTTGCTGTCAACCGGATGGAAGTCGAAGTACTTGAGGTTGTCGGGACGCGCCATGATCTCGGCACTACGCGCCGTGCTGTAAACCCAGGCATCGCGCGCGCTCGGATAAAAATAACCGTAGTAGTTATTGATGAGCGCCGAGATATAGCACTCGGGATCCTTTTTGAACATCTGGGCCCACACCTCAAAATAGGCCTTGATGTCCTCCTGCGAGGCGTACTCGTTAAAGCAGTTCTTGACGGCATCGGACTTGTCGGGGTTGTAGCGGCGGCCCAGGTTCTCGTACTTGAGTACGCGATCGATCACGGCACGCTCTTCGTCGGTCACCGAACCGTCGCAAGGAGCCTCCACGATGGCGCCGTCCTCCTTAACCGTGGGGTTGACGCCCGAGTTGAGGCCGTCGTGCTTTTGGACGAAACGAGCCGTCTGCTGGAACGGAATTGAGAGGATTTCGCGCTTGGAACCAGGCGTGATATCGTGCGCCGGCATAAAGACCTTGGTGAAGTACATATTAGAGGCAAGGCAGAGCGCAAGTACTGCGAGCACGCCGACCCAGCGGAAGCGCGGCGTGGCACATGAGACCGTGGTGCCCATCTGCTTAGCCGCACGACGAGCGACATGTACATCCCAGGCGCAAAACGCCGCCGCGATTACGCATGTCGCCAGGGGAAACACCAGGCCGCCGTTGCGCAGAAACGTGGAACCCATGGCGCCCAGAGCGAGCAGCAGCCAGTCGTGGCGCGCAAAGAGCACGGGCCTCCGTTCGCCCGCACGCTCGACATTGGCATCGCGACGGGGCAGGCCGCAGGCCACGAGCTTCACGGTCTGCACCAACAGCACTAAAAACGCGTCGGCAAAGAGCACGTCTTTGGTGAGCAACGCCGCATAGTTAGAGAACATCGGCATAAACGCAAAGAACAGCAGGATCGCACCGCGAACCGGCAGGCTCACGCCCAGTTTGCGCAGCGACGAAATGGAATAGGCCATGCAGGCGGCCGTGATGACAAATTGAGCGCAGGTATAGATGATGAGGCCCGCGTTAGCGCTGTTGAACAGTGAAAGCCCCAGCTGGACGCACGAACCGATGATAGCCGTGTGCACCACGGGGTGATGTCCGTTGAGCAACACATTGGGATTGAGCAGACGCAGGTAGTCACTCGTGCCGTTGGGGTAGTTGAACCACTGGCGAATCTGCGCACCCGTATCTCCCATAAAAAGACCGGGCAGCGAAGCGATGAGCGTGGGCGCCCAGGCGATCATAAGCACCAGGAAGGGCCCGGCAAAGGGATGGGCCGAGAGCGCGGCGTGAGTCACACGCCATACGCGGCCAAAGTGCGCTTCGGAAAACGGAATGCGCCGAGAGCTCAGCCAATCTAGACACTCAAAGGCAAGGTAGAAGGCAACGACCGCCAAGAGCATCCAGCCCGCGCCGCCAATCCAGGCGCAGATGATGCGGGCTTTGTCGCCAAGGACAATCTCGGCCGAGTCGGTGAGATCGTAGCTGCGGCCGAACACCATGCAGATGGCGAAGAACAGCGACGGCAGAATGATCGATGGACGCCAGGTGTCGCCACGGCCAAAGAACACGTAGCGAAACGGCAAGGTGAGCAGGCAGGCAAGTGCAAGCAACATGACCGCGTCGGTATGGCCGGCAAACGAGAGGAGCACCTCGTAGCACACGTACAGCATGCCCGAGGCTTTGGGGTCAATCGCCAAGACTGCGTTGCTCGACACCGGGGCGGGATCGATGGAAAACGCCGTGGTCGCCAACAGCGCGAGCAAAAATGCGATGAGCGTCTGCTTGGCGGGGTAGCGCTTAAACCAGACGATGCGGGCAGCGTCGCGCGCAGCCGTTGTGGAGAGATCGGAATCCTTCACAGTCCAAAGAGCCTTTCTAGAAACCTGCCAAAAAGGGACAGGTTTATTTTGGCAGGTTTTATCTGGGGAAACGTTACGGTTCTGTCATCGTTGCCCAGCGAATCACCACAAAGGTGCCTGTCCCCTTTGTGGTAGTTAGGCGTCGAGGTAGATGCGCTGGGGCCGGTTGCGGCGACGAGCAAAGATGATGAGCGCCAGGCCCGCGATTACGAGCGGCAGGCTCAGCAGCTGGCCCATGGTGATGACGCCGCCAAGCAGATAGCCCAGCTGGGCATCGGGCACGCGCACAAACTCAATGAGGAAGCGGACGATGCCGTAACCCATCACAAACACGCCCATAAACGTGCCTTGGGGCAGTAGCGGCTTTTTGCGGCTGAGCACCTGCAGAATGCAAAAGAGCACGATGCCCTCAAGAAATGCCTCGTAGAGCTGGGAGGGATGGCGCGGCATATCGCCCGCGGCGCCGCCGAAGATCACGCCCCAGGGCAAATCGGTCGGCTTGCCCCACAGCTCGCCGTTGACAAAGTTGGCGCAGCGCCCCAGGCACAGGGCCAGCGGAGCACCGATAACGGCAAGGTCGGCGATAGTCCAGGCATCGAGCTTGTACATACGGCACACGAGCACGCCACCGATGATGCCGCCCACCAGGCCGCCGTGGAAACTCATGCCGCCTTCGTTGGTGGCGAAGATCTCGAGCGGATGCGCCCAGTAGTAGCCATCACCGTAAAAGATGACGTAGAACAGGCGGGCGCCAATGATAAGGCCAAAGACCACACCGACCACGACGCTCGTCAGGTCGTCGACCGTAATGTCGAAACCCCAGCGACGCTGCGTGCGATACATGACGACCGCCGTGAGCAGAGCGCCGACCACGTAGGCCAAGCCGTACCAGTAGATGGTGATGGGCCCCGCCGAAATCGCGACGGGATCAAGCATATGGTAGAGGTCGTTGAGCATATCGGTCCCCTTGCTCCCTACATACAAATGCGGCCGCGGGCCTTGCGTTCGCAGCCGCATATTTGGGCGTAACGTCTATGCGGAGTACGCCGTCCGCAGCTTTCGCATCTTAGAACGGCGCGTACTCGTCGTACAGGTCCTCGGTCTCGCCGGAGGCATTGACCTGCTCGACACGGGTAACGCCGGGTACGTGCTCCTTGAGAATACGCTCGATACCCATGGACAGGGTCAGTGCGCTCATAGGGCAGCCGGCGCAGGCACCCTGAAGCTCAAGCTGGACGACGCCCTCGTCGTCGACGCCCACATACTCCATATCGCCGCCGTCAGCCTGCAGGTTGGGGCGGATCTCCTCAAGAACCTTCTTAAGCAGCTCTTCGTTAACAGCCACAGGGGCTCCTTTCTCACAATAACGCGGGCGCGCCCGCGGACAGAGCTATGTTACTACAGCCATGTACCCGCTCACGAGCCGTCCATGCGCGCGGACACGACTTTCACGAGCAGTCAATTTGGGACGGGGCTTTTTAGCTGCTTTTGCCGACGCCCGGCGCTAGCACACGCTGCCGCTACTGCTGAGTTTGTTCCCCGGTGCCGATGTGGACATCGACGATAACCTGGCGGTAGCTGATGCCGCAGGAGTCGAGAATGCGGCGACTGATGCAGCCGTCGTCGGTGTCGGCGTACTTATTGTCCAGGTAGACAACCTCGCCCACGCCCACCTGCGCCAGGATCTTGGCGCAGTCGTGGCACGGGAACAGCGTGACGTAGACCGTGGAACCCTCAAGGTCTTTGAGCGAGCCGCGGTAGTTGAGCACGGCGTTGGCCTCGGCATGGACTACGTAGTTATGCTTGTCCTGCAGCGGGTCATCGCTCGTGCCCCACGGGAAAAAGTCGTCATTGAGTGCCGAGGGCGTGCCGTTGTAGCCCACCGAAAGGATACGGTGGTTGGTGCTAGCGATGCACGCGCCCACCTGCGTATTGGGATCCTTGCTGCGGCGCTGCGCGGCGATGGCCACGCTCATAAAGAACTCGTCCCAGCTAATAACGTCGCGGCGCTTGCCCGACGTGGTTTGATGAAGATCGTCCGACATGGCAGACACCTCCGAAATCGCACTAGTTTGACCCATTGTAGCAGGTGAAAGGTGGGCTGTTTCCTCTCCCGCCGACGTCCTCGGCTTTATGCGTGACGAGGCTTTTGGTTGATGCGGTACAGCTCGGCGAGACCCCGCAGCGTCAGTGCGTCGTCTACCGTCAGGCTGTGGCCGACCAACGCCGCTAGCGCCTCGGCATCGTCGCCGGTGATGACGATGGGCACGCTGCCCTCGCCCGCCGCCTTGGTCGAGCGCATCTCGGCAAGCACCATGTCGAGCATGCCGTCGATACGGGCTACCTCGCCCAAAACCACACCCGAGCGCATGGCCTCGCGCGTGTTGCGACCGATCACATGCGTGGGTGCCGAGGGCTCGACCTGCGGAAGGCGCGCCGCAGCGGCCGAAAGCGAGCGGGCGCCAAGTGCCAGACCCGGCGCGATGACGCCGCCGACAAAGGTTCCGTGCGCATCGATGACCTCGATATTGGTCGTAGTGCCCAGGTCGATCACGATGCACGGAGAGCCGTAGACGGCACGGGCCGCCACGGCGTCGGCGATGCGGTCGGGACCGATCTCTGCCGGATCGTCGTAATGCACGGGCATACCGGTCTTGAGGCCCGGCCCCACGGTGAGCACGCGCCCCGTGCAAGTGCGGGAAAGCGCTGCCTTCCATGGGCGCTCGAGCGCCGGCACCACGCAACTCAGCACTGCGGCTGCGGGAACGAGCGCGCCCGGCATGCCTGCATCGGCTGCCAGTGCGCCCATAACCTGCACAAGTCGCATGCGCGCTTCGTCGGCCGTGATGCTCGACGGCGTCGTGATCTCGCACGTCGCAAGCGGGCATTCCTGTGCCGCGGCCGAATCCTCGGCAAACAGACCAAAGCGAATGAACGTGTTGCCCACGTCACCCGTCAATATGTATGCGCAGCCATTAAGCATCGTCGGCGCTCCTTTCGTCTGCCCAGCAGTATATCGCCTACCTAAACCAGCTAAAAAGCCCCGTCCCAAATTGACTACCTTGCGGCTATACTGATGCGCGGTCGTGCGCGAGCTCACGCGGCGGCCCTTGGTAACCCGACTTCCCGCGCCGTATCCGTAGCGGCGCTTGCGGGGGAAGCGGATATACGCAAAGGAGTTCTATATGAGCAATCCCTCGAACCGCACCTCGATGCGCGGTCAACTCACGCTGCGCGGCGTCGTCATCGGCGTCCTTGGCTGCGTGATCATCACGGCAAGCTCGGCCTATACCGCCCTCAAAATGGGTGCGCTCCCCTGGCCGATCATTTTCGCTGCCGTCATTTCGCTGTTCTTCCTGAAGCTCATGGGCAACGCCAGCCTCAACGAGGCCAACGTCACCCACACCATCATGTCCGCGGGCGCCATGGTCGCCGGCGGCCTGGCGTTTACCATCCCGGGCGCTTGGATGCTGGGCTATGCCGACCAGATCAGCTGGCTCGACATGTTTATCGTGGCGCTCGCCGGCACCATCTTGGGCCTTCTGGCGACAGCGCTCATCCACCGTCACTTTATCGTGGACGCCGCGCTGGAGTTCCCCACCGGCAACGCCGCAGCTCAGACCCTGCGCGCCACTGAGGCCGGCGGCAAGACCGGCAAGCAGCTCTTTGGCTCCATGGCCATCGCAGGCATCTACAGTGTGCTTCGTGACGCTCTGGGCGTGGTGCCTAGCATGCTGTGCTCGCTCAATATCCCCGGCGTGACCTTTGCCATCTACAACTCGCCCATGTTGCTGTCCATCGGCTTTTTGGTGGGCTTCGCCCCCGTCGCCTTCTGGTTTGCCGGCGCGCTGCTGGGCAACTTTGGCATCATCGTCGGCGGCACCGCTGCCGGCCTGTTCGATGTTGTGACCGCGCAGGGTATCGTCAAGTCCCTCGGTATGGGCCTTATGATGGGCTTTGGCGTCGCCGTCGTCCTTAAGGACATCCTGCCGCAGGTCGCCGGTATCGTCCGTGGCCTCGCCGCCGACAGCTCCACCGACACCGACGAGCAGTCGCTCATCTCGGGCTCCCTTAAGCTCGACGCCGGCATCATCGGCTTGGGCACCGCTGCCATCGCCGTGATCGTTGCCATCGCGCTCGACCTTGGTCCCGTCCCGGCCGTCATCGTCACGCTGTTCACCTTTGTCACCACCATCATGAGCGCTCAGAGCTGCGGCCAGACGGGTATCGACCCCATGGAGATCTTTGGCCTCATCGTCATGCTCATCGTGGCGGCCTTCGCGCAGCTCGCGCAGGTCAAGCTGTTCTTTATCGCCGGCATCGTGGCCGTGGCATGCGGCCTTGCGGGCGACGTCATGAACGACTTTAAGGCCGGCGCCGTGCTGGGCACCAACCCGCGCGCGCAGTGGGTCGGCCAGGCCATCGGCGGCATCGTGGGCGCCCTGGTCGCTGCCGCCGTCATGGTCGCGCTCGTCACCGCCTATGGTCCGGACGCCTTCGGCCCCGACAAGAGCTTCGTTGCCGCACAGGCAAGCGTCGTTGCCACCATGGTCTCGGGCATCCCGAGCGTGCCGTGGTTCGCAGGCGGCTTTATCGCCGGCATCGTCATGTACTGGCTCGGCATTCCGGCCATGATGATCGGTCTAGGCGTGTACTTGCCGTTCTACATGTCGCTCACGGCCTTCTTGGGCTCCTGCGTCAAGCTCGCCTACGACAAGTGGGCCGCTCACCGCGACGCCGAGGCCGGTCTTTCGGACGAGGAGAAGGCCGCCAAGGACGCCGCCTTCCAGGAGCAGGGCCTGGTTGTCGCCAGCGGCCTGCTCGGTGGCGAGTCTATCGTCGGCGTTATCCTGGCGTTTGTCTCTGTTGGCCTGAGCCTGCTGGGCTAAACCCAACAACAACGTACCCGTACAGAGCGCGGAGTCGGAGACCATCCGGCCCCGCGCTCTTTCTGTATCTGCCGAAACCCTCAGCAGTACTCGCATGTGGCGTGTCTTCCTTTGCCTGCTCGCCTAAGTTCCATGTCAAGATGACCGCCCCGCCCGTCACGGTGTAGAGTACATGATGCGAACGCACCCGCGGTCCTGCGGCAATACGAGGTGGACATGGAACTCGATAAACAACAGCTCAAGCGACTGCGCGAGCGTCATCATCGGCGTCACGGCATCCGCCCTGCCCATAGTGAGGCTGCCGAGCAGGCTGGTCGCTTTTTAAAGCGCGCATTCAACATTCGCGATGGTCGCGCGCCCTACCACGTAATCCGTAAGCGCTTTGTAAACGGGGCGCGCCTGACCGGCTCTCACCTGTGCATCCTCATCATCGCCATGCTCATCGCAAGCATCGGCCTCGATATCGACTCGGACATCGCCATCGTGGGCGCCATGCTCATCTGCCCGCTCATGGGCTCGGTTCTTGCCATGGCATACGGCATCGCCACGCTCGACCGCGAGATTACCGTCGAAGCCGTCGCCAGCCTTGCGCTGCAGATGGCCTTTTGCCTGGTCACGTCCACGCTGTACTTTAAGCTCTCGCCCCTTGGCACCACCACGGCCGCCATCATCGACAACTCGACACCCACCGTCTGGGACCTTACCGTCGCACTCGCAGGCGGCTTTGCAGGCGGGCTGGGCAACTCGCGCGACCAGGAACCCGCCACGCTCATCGCCGGCGTGGCCGTGGCGACCGCGCTCATGCCGCCCCTGTGCGCGGCGGGCTACGGCATCGCCATCGCAAGCGGGTCACTGTTTCTCTCGGCGCTTTATGAGTTTGGCATCAACGTGGTCTTTATCGCGCTGGCGGCCGAAGCCGTATTGCTTCTTTTACGTGTACCGCTCAAGCGCGACCTCAACGGCGACGGCATTGTGACAGCCGAGGAAAATGCCGAGGTCGATGAGCTGTCACGCAAGGTGCGCCGCCGCATTATTGTGGGCACGGTGGTCTTTGCCATCCCCTGCATCGTCATGACGGCGGGTTCCATTGGCTCGGCGCAGGCCGGCGTGCAGGACGGCTACGGTGTCACCGAAACCACGCGCGAGCTTGCCGCGGTGCTGCCGGGCTTTAAGGATTACACCGTCGCCGTCGAGACCTCGGCCACCGAAGGCGACGAGGAGGGCATCGTCGAGCGCGAGATTGTCGCCCATGTGACGACAAGCGAGGCGCTTGGGGCACACGACCGCCACGTCGCCCGCAAGCTCATAGACCTCAACGTACCCGAACTCGATCGCGTGGAGTTCGATGTGAAGTGATGCAGAGCGCGGGATGAATGCTCGCACGGACGCAAGTTACGACGAGGCGCAGGCGCGATACGGACACGAGCAAATAGCGGGGTGCAGTTCACACCCGCGCCCCGCTCGCTTTTTTATTGCCGTGAATCAACTGTCCGAATCGACCTCGCCAGACTCCACCGTAAACGCCGGATCGGTGCTCACAAGATAAAATCGGGTCACCTTAGTATTTCTAATTAGGTAAATCTGCCCTTGATTGCGTCGGCGCGATATATATGCAACGTGAACCGTGCCGAATTCTTCGCCGTTTTCCTTCTTTAATACCAGGATATTGGGATCGTCCGTACGCTTAAACTGCCCGTCAACGCAGCTGCCGTCTTTGTCGACCAGTTGCCACCGATGGTTATCCTCTTCAAGAAAGGCCAGGGTTTCCAGACTCGTTTTGTCATCCCGATAGTAACCGTCAACGGCAAACCCTTCGGAAGCGCATTCCCGCATATAGGACGTTTCTCGGCTTATAGCAAACAGCCCTGTAACGCCCAGGAGCACAGCCAGGCAGACCACTGCAAGGGTTATCGAAATAGCACGGCGGCCCATGTTAGACCAACCGATAGTTGTTTAACGGAGCGCGAAACATACCTGAAACCTCCGATGTCAGGGGGAACGTCGCCAGCAGGCTGGCGACAACTATATGTTTCTGATATCAAACCATATGGCTGCCACTCGCGGAGGGGGCATCGGCGAACGGCGTGTTTTCATACTCCATTGGTCAAACCTAAGCGCGGCCCTACAGCTCGTACTTGTACACGCGGTAGATGTACTTTTCGGCTTCCATCTCGTAGGTGGTGATGGGCAGTCCATAGCGATCGTACTCGGCAAAGGTCTTGGCCATGCCCGATGCCACGAGCGTGCTATTCGAACCGCCGACGCGCTGCGCACTGCTCACATAACCCGAGAACGGCACTGCGATCTGGTCCACAAGCTCGTAGGTGCGCGCGGCCTCGTCCACCGTAAAGATGCGCCCAAACGAATGCGTTCCCTTGCTGTAGTCGGTCACCACCGCGGCGCCCAGCTGGCCCCAGTCGAACTTGGGATAGCGCTCGGTCGCACCAAAGTTGTTGTCGTATAGCAGCACCTGGTAGCGACCAATCGCTGCCGTGTCAGAACTCGGCAGATACGTCACGCCGTGCTGGCCTGCATTGAGCGAGAAATCGCCCTGGGCCTGCAATAACTTGTCTTCAAAGCCCGAGCCGGCCCATTGCCACTCCTTTCTATTTCTGGGTCCATCTTCTCACTGTTGGCGGCCGAAAATGATCCGTTTTCCTCCGTCCCCGAGAGGTCATTTTTTAGTACTTGAAGAAACCCTCGCCCGAGCTTTCGCCCAGCTTGCCTTCGTCGAGCATTTTCTTGAGGACGGATGCCATGGCCTTAAAGTTGTAGGGCATCATCATCTTCTTGAGCAGCGGGCTCACCAGGCCCGGGACCTTCTGATACTGCATAACGATGTTGTACGCCGTCTGGATGCCCACGGTGTCGAATACGCGGAACGGGCCCTTGGGAGCGCCAGTGCCGCGCGTCCACGCGAGGTCGATGCTCTTGGGGTCGCTGACGCCCGAGACGTACAGGTCCAGGCCCGAAAGCAGCCACGGCACCAGCATGGAGTTGAGCAGGTAGCCGTTCTTTTCCTTGTTGACGGGAAGCGCCAGCATGCGAATGTCGTTGGCGAAGTCGACGAGCTCGTCGAAGTAGCGCTTGTCAGTCTGGTCCTGGGCCATGACCTCGGTCATATTGTTCTTCCAGATGGAGTTGGCAAAGTGCAGCGACAGGTACTTCTCGGGGCGGCCAGTGTACTTGGCAAAGGTGCTCGGTAGCAGCGTGGAGGAGTTGGTCACGACGACGGTCTTTTGCGGGAGAACCGGGGCGAGCTTTTTGTAGAAGTCGATCTTTGCCTGGGTGTCCTCGGCCATAGATTCGATGACCAGGTCGGCGTCGGCCACTGCCTTGGCAAGATCGAGCTCCAGCTTGAGTGTGGAGTAGGCACGGTCGACAGCGGCGAGTGCCGCTTCCTTGTCGAAGGGCTGGCCACTATCGGCGATACCGGCGCACCACTCACCCGTGCCGTCCGCCATGCCCTCGATAGCCGCGATGTACTCCTCGCGCACATGATCGATCTTGGGCTGGGTGCGGCCGATGCTGCCCTCGCTGCGCAGCCAAATCGTCACATCGAAGCCACAGTAGGCAGCCTGAAAGGCAATCTGGCTTCCCAGCACGCCGCCACCAGCAACGCAAACGGTCTTGTAGCTCATAGGAACAGTCCTCTCTTACGTAATTCCATAGATGTGTATTTATTCAACCGTAAGGAGGACGCGCGCTGGGGGTAGGTTCTATAAACGGACGCTAATTTGCGGCGAACGGCTACACCTGTTCATTAACTCAGGGTTCCATGTCCAGCAAAAACGGGTGGTAGCCGATATGTCTACCACCCGCTTGCCTCATATCTAGCCCAAAGCAGGCCAGTTACTTCTTAATGCCGCGTCCCAGACGCTTGGCGACCGATGCAACGGCTTCCTCGCTGGCCGGCCCGCAGCTCACACAGCCGTCGTGGGCACGCATCTGGCCGGTGACCTCGTCCATCGCGAGCGGTGCCACCTTCTCGAGCTTAAAGCCCTTACCGGCGCGCATGTTCTCCTTGGCCACGCTGATCATGAGTTTAATGCGGTTGAGCTGGTTGACCTCGGATGCACCGGGGTCGTAGTCCACCGCAACAATGTTGCTCTCGGGATGCTGGCGGCGCAGCTCCTTGATCACGGCCTTGCCCACCACGTGATTGGGCAGGCACGCGAAGGGCTGCGTGCAGATGATGTTGGGTGCACCGTGATCGATCAGGTCGAGCATCTCGGCCGTGAGCAGCCAGCCTTCGCCCATGTTGTTGCACACCGAAAGCACCGTGCGGGCCTTGTCGGCCATGGTACCGATGCGCTCGGGCGCCTCAAAGCGGCGGGACTTTTCGAGCATCTCCTCCACCGGCGTACGCATCCAGTCCACGAGCTTGATGAGCGCCTGCATACCAGCGCGCGTGGTAGCGGAGCTTCCCAACTCGTCCTTCTGCAGCTCGGCGTTGCTCATGGAGTACAGGAAAAAGTCGAGCAGACCCGGCACCACGGCCTCGCAGCCCTCACGCTCGATGACATCGACCACGTGGTTGTTGGCTGTGGGATGGAACTTGACCAGGATCTCGCCGACCACGCCCACGCGCGGCTTGGTACCCTCGCCCACGAGCGGCATGGTGTCGAACGCGCGGATGGCCTCGCGGCACAGCTTGGTGTAGTTGTGGCGGTTAAACTTGGGCGCCAGCTTGCGGGCGCGCGCCATGTACTCCTCGTAGAGCGCATTGGCAGCACCGGGCGTGGCCTCGTACGGGCGGCAACGATAGAGCATCTGCATCATCACGTCACCAAAGAGCACCGCGTAGACTGCCTGCTTAAGCAGCGCCGGCGTAATTTTAAAGCCGGGGTTGTCCTCGCCGAGCGCCACAGCCGAAAGCGAGATCACCGGGATCTCGGGGTGGCCGCTCTCGCGCAGGGCCTTGCGGATGAGTGCGATGTAGTTGGTGGCACGGCAGCCGCCGCCGGTCTGGCTGATAACCACGGCCGTCTTGGACAGGTCGTACCGACCGCTCTCGATGGCCTCCATGATCTGGCCCGTCACCAGGATCGACGGATAGCAAATGTCATTGTTCACATAGCGCAGGCCAGCCTCGACGGCATCGTGATCGGTTGAGGGCAGCAGTTCCAAGTTGTAGCCGGCACCGCGGAACACCTCTTTGACCAGGTCAAAGTGGATCGGCGCCATCTGCGGGCACAGGATGGTGTAGCCCTCGTCGCGCATCTGCTCGGTAAAGGGCACCTTGGGCCATGCGGTCGAGACGCTCTCACGCTGCGCCTCGAACGTGTACTTACGGCTCGCGAACGCGGGGGCATCCTTGGAGGGAGCCACCGGCGCGGCATCGCCCTGCTCGTAGGCCTCGCCCGCGGCCGTAGCCTCGGCCAAGCGCTCGGCCTCCTGGTCCTTGAGCGCCGCCATGAGCGAGCGAATACGGATGCGCGCGGCGCCCAAGTTGGACACCTCGTCGATCTTGAGCACGGTGTAAATCTTGCCGCTGGCCTCCAGGATCTCCTGCACCTGATCAGTGGTCAGAGCGTCCAGGCCGCAGCCGAAGGAATTGAGCTGGATCAGGTCCAGGTCGTTGCGCATCGTCACAAAACGGGCGACGGCGTACAGGCGGCTGTGATACATCCACTGATCGACGACGCGAATCGGACGCTCGGGCTTCACCAGATGCGCGAGCGAATCCTCGGTAAAGACCGCAAAGCCAAAGCTCGAGATAAGCTCGGGCAGGGCGTGGTTGATCTCGGGGTCGTTGTGGTAAGGACGGCCGGCGAGTACGATGCCGTGGCCGCCGTGGTCCTCGACCCACTTAAGAGCCTCCTCGCCCATGGTCTGGATATCCTCGTGGAAGCGCGCGTCGGCCTCAAAAGCAGCGTTGACGGCGGCATCAACCTCGGAGCGCGTGATTTTAGGACCGCGCACGCGACCGCGACCGGCCTCAGCATCGGCCACACGGTCGACGGCGAGCACCTGGTACAGGCGGCGCTTGAGCTCGGTCTTGTCGTGATACGGCACAAACGGATACAGGAACTCGATGTTCTGCTCGCGGATCTCGTCAATATTGAGCGCCAGCGCCGTGGGGTAGCTCATGACGATGGGGCAGTTATAGCAGTTGCCAGCCGTCGGATCCTCCTTGCGCTCCCAACGCACGCACGGCATCCAGATAAAGTCGACGTCACGGTCGATGAGGTTCATCACGTGGCCGTGGCTCATCTTTGCCGGGTAGCACACGCTCTCGGACGGCATGGACTCGATGCCCGCCTGGTAGGTCTTTTTGCTCGACTGGTCGGACAGCTGCACGCTAAAGCCCAGGCGCGTAAAGAACGCATGCCAGAAGGGGTAGTTCTCGTACATGTTGAGCGCGCGCGGGATGCCGACGGTGCCGCGCGGGGCCTCGTCGGGGCTCAGGACCTCGCGGTTAAAGAGCAGCTCGTTTTTCTTTTTGAAGAGGTTGGGGGCCTCGGTCTTCTGCTTTTTGTGGCCGGCGCCCTTCTCGCAGCGGTTGCCGGTAATGAAGCGCCTGCCACCGCCAAAGTCGTTGACGGTAAGCTGGCAGTTGTTGGAGCAACGGCCGCAGCGGACATGCTTTTGCGTCACGGTGAGGTGCGCGATGTCCTCAGCCGAAAGAATGGTCGAGGTGCCGTCGGCGCCGGCGCGATCGCGGGCGAGCAGGGCCGCACCGTAGGCGCCCATGCAGCCGGCGATGTCGGGACGCACGGCATGAACGCCGGTGAGCTGCTCAAACGCGCGCAGCGTGGCATCGGACATAAAGGTGCCGCCCTGGACGATTACCTGGCTGCCGATCTCCTTGGGATCGCGCAGCTTAATGACCTTGAACAGGGCATTCTTGATGACGGAATAGGACAGGCCGGCGGCGATGTCGCCCACCGTGGCGCCTTCCTTTTGCGCCTGCTTGACGCGCGAGTTCATAAAGACCGTGCAGCGACTTCCCAGGTCGACCGGGGCTTTGGCATGGATGGCGGCGTTGGCGAACGCGCGCACGTCCATGTTCATAGAGACGGCGAAGCTCTCGATAAAGCTACCGCAACCCGACGAGCAGGCCTCGTTGAGCATGATGTGCTCGATGACGCCGTCCTTGACGCGCAGGCACTTCATGTCCTGGCCGCCAATGTCCAGAATGAACTCGACGCCGGGCAGGAACGCCTTGGCGCCGCGCAGGTGCGCGACGGTCTCGATCTCGCCGGAATCGGCCTTGAGGGCCTCGATGAGCAGCGCCTCACCGTAGCCCGTGGTGGTCACGTGGCCGATGGTGCAGCCCGCGGGGATGTGGTTGTAGAAATCGGCCATGATGACCTTGGCCGTGCCTAGGATGTCGCCGTTGTTGTTGCCGTACCAGGTGTGCAGCAGCTGACCGTCCTCGCCCACGAGCGCGGCCTTCATGGTGGTGGAGCCGGCGTCGATGCCGATGAACACGCGTCCGGTGTAGCCTTCGAGCTTGCCCTTGGGGACGACCTCGGTGTCGTGGCGGGTCTTGAACTCGGCAAAGTCCTCGTCGGTGGCAAAGAGCGGATCCAGACGCTCGACCTCGGCACCCTGCGTGTCACCCAGGGCATCGATGGCCCCGATGAGCTGCGGGAACGTGCTGAGCTTGTTGGACTCGTGCGCCATGGCGGCGCCGCTCGCCACAAACAGGTGAGCGTTTTGGGGCACGATACGGTGCTCCTCGTCCAGATTGAGCGTGAGGTAGAAGCGGTGGCGCAGCTCGGAGAGATACTGCAGCGGGCCGCCCAGGAAGGCGACGTTGCCGCGGATGGGACGGCCGCACGCCAGGCCCGAGATGGTCTGGGTCACGACAGCCTGGAAGATGGAGGCGGCCACGTCCTCGGGGCGGGCGCCCTCGTTGAGCAGCGGCTGCACGTCGGTCTTGGCAAAAACGCCGCAGCGGCTGGCGATGGGATAGATGGTGGTGGCGTTGGCCGCGAGCTCGTTGAGGCCGCTGGCGTCGGTGTGGAGCAGGGTTGCCATCTGGTCGATGAACGCACCCGTGCCGCCGGCGCAGGTGCCGTTCATGCGCTGCTCGATGCCGTTATCGAAGTAGATGATCTTGGCGTCCTCGCCGCCCAGCTCGATAGCGACATCGGTGGCCGGGATGAGGGTCTCGACGGCACGCTTACTGGCGATGACCTCCTGGACAAACTCCAGGTCGAGCCACTGGGACAGCAGAAGGCCGCCCGAGCCGGTGATGGCGCAGGTCATCTGGGCCGTCGGCAGCACGGTCGCAGCGCCCTCGAACAGGTCGCGGGCGCAGGCACGGACGTCGGTGTGGTGGCGCTGGTACTTGGCGTAGACGATCTGGTTGTCGTCGTTGAGCACGGCAAGTTTAACGGTGGTGGAGCCCACGTCGATGCCCAGGTGCAGGTTGCCGCGAGCGTTCTCGGGGTTGAAGATCGCGCCTTCGGGGGCGTGGACGGCGGCTACGGGCTCAGCGGCAGTGGCGAGCTCGCTAGCGACGGACGTCTCCCCTGCCGCGTTCTTGGCATCGGCAACTGCCTCGGCAACTTTCTCGGCAGCTGCGGTCGCGGCCTTCTGCGCGGCGTCCACCACGGCGGGCGCGGCCTCGCGTGCGGCAGCGACCATGCGGTCCTTGATGCCCTCGACGAGTTTGCTCATTGTCTCTCCTCTTAGTTGTTGGACTCGACGGTTGCGGTGGTGTCGACCGCGTCCTCGAGCTGCAGATTCAATAGCTTCATGCCGTATTCCGGCACGTTGATATCGATGGGTTGGCCATACAGGTCGCCGGGGCGCACAAAGGCGATAACCGTCATAATGCGCGCCATGGTCTCGGGCGATTCGGTGAGCCCACGCTCAAACCAACGCTGGATCATGCCGACCTCGGCACTCACGACATAGGTGACGTAGTAGTCAAAGAAGGTGCCCAGCGCCAAGCCCAAAATGCCCGTCTGTGCGCGCGGCACCACGGCCTCGCGTGCGGTATCGATGATCTTTTTAATAAAGGCGGGGTCGCCGCCCGGGCCCAGCAGCGATCCGATTAAATCGCGGTTGGCCGCAAGGTAGCGCAGCAACTCAACCGAACCGGGTGCCGGCTCGAGCTCATCGATGTTGTGATAGAGATCGGGCAGCTGAGCTGCGGTGATGAGCTCAATGCGCTCACGGATCTCGGCCAGCAAGCCGTCCTCGATTTGATTGATAAAGTCGGGGATATCGCGGTAGTGCGAATAGAACGTGCGGCGCGTAAGGCCAGCGCGCTCGGTGAGCGACGCGACATTAATGCGCGAAAGGTCGCCGCTTTCGGCAAGCTCGCTGGCAAGTGCCTGGCGAAGGGCACGCTGCGAGCGAAGGGACCGGCGATCGCATTTCTCGAGCTGGGACAAACGTCCTCCTTGTTACTCAGCCTGTGCGCTATTGCACAGTGCGAGTATTATTGCACACCGTGTGCATCAACACGTAAAGGCAATATTTGGGATGTGACGAAGGGGCAGCCTCTTTGTCACATTCAGCGACCGCCTAGGTTGTGCCAGTTGTGCCTGGCTTTTGGAGCGGCATTGCTGATTGTTCAAAATGTCATTCGTGGGTAGAATAGTGTCGACGGCAGCCCAAGTTCTGGAAAGCTGGGCAGCGCCGTTGTTTGCATTAGGGGGTCAACGCCTTAGCGGCGGCGACCCCTTCTGTTGCGCTTCGAACGCTGCTTGAGTGCCTCGGAAAGGCCGACGAGCGCCGTGAAGAACGAGACCAAAGCGGTCAGAAGTCTCACGAAATCAATCAAATCGGTCATGGGCATCACCTCCCATCAGGTGGAGGGCGCTGCCCGGCACATGGAACTGCCGCCAACGATACCGATTCTATCAAAGCGTAGTTGTATATGCGAATATATGTTCGTATTCCAAGAACACAGACCCCTGTGACAAAGGGGCTGCCCCTTTGTCACATTATTCGATGACGGTGCGGGAGTTTTGCTTGCGCATGGTGGCGAGCATGTGTTTGGGGACGGCGTGGACCATGCAGCTGCCGATGGTCGCGCTCGCGGCGGCCTTGGCGGCATCGCTTGCGTTTTTGGTCGCGTAGCTGTGGCGGAAGCGTTTGAGCATGGCAATGTCGTTGCCGCCGTCGCCGTAGACCGCGACCTCGTCCTCGGCAATGCCGTAGTAGCCCGCCAGCCAGGACACACTCTCGCCCTTGTTGCACGCCGCGTCCGTGATCTCAAACATCACCGGGTCAAACGGCGCGTTGACTACACGGTCCGAGCGCTCGGCCAAATATGCCTTAAGGTCGCGCTCCAGCTCGGGCGAGGTCACGCGGCAGTTGATCTTACACACATCGTGGCGCAGGATGTCGCCGATTGACTGATCGAAATACTGCTCCTCGTGATACCCGCCACGCGCGCGCATGCCGCGCATCACGATGCGCTTGATAGGGCTGTCCTTCTTAAAGCCCGCCTGGTGCATCTCGAACGAACCGCTCGAGAACATGCCGTCGGGCGTGGAGCAGTCGAAGCAAATGTTCGGAAACGCCTTGAGCAGCTCCTCGGTAACCTGCGGGTCGATGGTCCAGGTCTTGAGCACCTCGCCGTGGCTGTTGCGCACGATGGATCCGTTGGAGCAGCAGGCGTCGAGTGCCAGACCTGTAAAGCCATGCTCGCCGATTGGCAACGTCGAGCGTCCGGTCGCGGGAACCACATGCAGGCCAGCCTCGGTCAGCTCGCGAATGGCACGGCGGATGGTCCCATCCGCCTCGTGCAGGGCGTTCAGCAGCGTTCCGTCTAAGTCACTCGCAAACATCTTGATCATGGGCGTGCCTCTCCTTCGTCTGCACGATATTGTAGACGAGAACGGGCGCGCCCCAAGAGAAGCGCGCCCGTTAGGCGAAAGATCGTCCTACACCGCGGCGGGACCATGCTCGCCGGTACGGATACGGATAACCTCCTCGACCGGCTCGACCCAGATCTTGCCGTCGCCGACGGCTCCGGTGCGAGCAGCGTTGCAGATAATCTCGACAATGCCGTCGACATGCTCATCGGCACAAATGAGCGTGAACTGCACCTTAGGGATCGTGTTAACAAGCAACTCGTTGCCGCGCACGTATTCCTTCCAGCCATGTTGCGCACCGCAGCCCTGCACCTGGTTGATAGTCATACCACGAACATCGGCAGCAAACAGCGCGTCTTTAAGAACCTCAAGCTTCTCCTGGCGCACGATAGCCGTGATCTTTTTCATAATGAATTCCTCTCTTTATCAAATAAATGAATTGCCATTCAATGACGCGGGTTTCCCAGGTGCCGCAGATTGGGTTGAAAGAGGAGCGCCGCGTACTTTTGTACGCAAGCGACGGTTTGAAACCCAAGGTGCGGTGCCTGGGGAAGCCGCTAGTCAAGTCCCGAGAAGGAGGGATATGCGCTCTCGCCGTGCTGACTCGCATCCAGGCCCAGCGCCTCGTCGGCCTCGTCCACGCGCAGGCTGCCGTGGAACAGCGCCTTGACCACCGCGGCGATCACCAAGTCGAGCACCAGTACAATAGCGACCGTCACCACAATGCCCAAAATCTGCGAGATGAGCAGCGAGACATCGCCCGTGTAGAACAGGCCGCCCTTACCGGTCCACGAGAGCTCCGGCACGCAGAACAGCCCCGTGAGCACGCCGCCCAGGATGCCACCGATGCCGTGGCAGCCAAACGCGTCGAGCGCATCGTCGTAGCCAAATTTGGTCTTAAGATGGCTGATGGCCAGGTAGCAGACGGGAGATACGATCAGGCCCATGACCAGCGCCGCCCACGGCTCGACAAAGCCCGCGCCCGGCGTGACCACCACAAGGCCCGCAACCAGACCGGTGCTGGCGCCCACCAGCGTGGGTCGACCGGTGTGCACGCGCTCGACGGCAAGCCACGAGACCATGCCCGCCGCGCTGGCCGTCACGGTATTGAGGATGGCAAGTGCCGCCACGGCGTCGGCCCTAAACTCGCTGCCGCCGTTAAAGCCAAACCAGCCAAACCAAAGCAGGCCGGCTCCCAGCGCCACAAACGGCACGTTATGCGGACGGTAGCTCACCATGCCAAAGCCGCGACGACGGCCGAGCATTAAGCAGAGAATCAGGCCCGTAAGACCAGACGAGATGTGCACCACGTCGCCGCCGGCAAAGTCGAGCGCGCCGATGATATCGCCGATAAAGGAGCCCTCGCCGCCCCAAACCATGTGAGCAAGCGGCGCATAGACCACGAGCAGCCAAATGCCCAGGAAGGCCGTCGTGGCACCGAACTTAACGCGGCCGGCCAGGCTGCCCGTGACGATAGCAGCCGTGATCATGGCAAATGCCATCTGGAAGGCGATGTTGATGATCTGAGGGTAGACGACACCGTCCGCAGCATTGCCCTCGGCCGCCTGCAGCACCTGGTTGAGCACCGGCAGGCACAGCAGCTGGTCAAGGCCTCCAATAAACGGACTCGAACCGTCGCCGCCATAGGCCAGAGACCAGCCGGCAACAATCCACAGCACACCAACCAGACCAATGGCGCCAAAGCACATGAGCATGGTGTTGATGACATTTTTGCGCCTGGACAGGCCGCCATAGAAAAACGCCAGACCCGGTGTCATTAAAAACACGAGCATGGTGCAGATGAGCATAAACGTTGTCGATCCCGTATCGTACATTCGCTCTCCCTTGGTCGCATGAACGTTGTCGGCGCCCATAATGCGGCCGAGGGGCAACTGGTGTAGACCAGATACGGCGTTGTTAAACGCGGCGTTGTCGAATGGAAACGGCGCCGCAATCTTGGAAACGGCGCGGCAACGGACGCGAAACGAACGGGAAATACGCGAGCAAGGAAGCCGTGAGCGCGCCCGTCCCGGCTAGTGGCGGAACAGCTCGCGGGCTCGGTCGCGGAGATTAGTTGCTCGAATGACGCCTTCGTAGCGATTGATGCGCAGACGCGGGAAGGCGTTAAAGAAGCGTAGGTCGCGGCGGCTGAGCGACACGCTTGGCACCGGACGGCTCATGCGCTTGCCGGCAAGGCGACGACTGAGCGACGGACGCGGCATGTTCGGCGCGGCATCGGCCACGCGGCGGGCGGCAAGCGCCAGGCCGCGAGCACCATCCGCGATAAACGTCGGCATCGAAGCCTTCTCGCGCAGGGCATCGAGCGCGGCGTCACCCAGCTCGGCCAGCCACGCGTTAACGGCACGGCTACGGATGTGCGTCTGCGCCACCGAGTCAATCGTAGAATCGGGAATACGTTCGAGCATTGAGTCCGAGGCATCGGCAAGCGACTCATTGATGCGGTCGGCAAGGTCGGCCCGGACGCGCTCCAGCTGATCGGACAGACGCCGCCAGCTCGCCAGCGAGCACAACGCGTCGACCATCATCGCGACCGCGACGATAAAGGCGGACAGCCGCACAATCAGCACCGGCAGATGACCAAGCAGCCCCAGCAATGCCGGCTCCACTAAACGGCAAATGCACAGCGCACCCAGGCCAAACGCGCATGCCCAGTACAGGCAGATGCGTCCGTGCAAGTTAAACGGCAGGTGCGAGTAATCCCAAAAGCGAGCGCCCGTTGTTTTTTCCAACAGCACGCCTACGCTGTACTCAATCACGCTGCATACGAGCGCTGCAGCGACAAACTGGCTCGACGCGTCAGGAATTCCGCGCAACAGCAGCCAGCAGGCAATGCCGCCCGCGCCATAGATGGGGCAACACGGTCCCAGCAAAAAGCCGCTGTTGGCAAAGCGTCCGTGGTTGAGCATGGCGCAGACCGTCGATTCCCATGCCCAGCCGCAAAACCCGTAGAAGGCGAACGAGAGCACCAGTGCCGAAAGCGGACAGGCGGCAAGCGTCGCGCCGTCAAATGCCATGTCGATCGCGGTCCCCACCGTCTACCCTCTCCTCTTTTCACTCGAATCTTTGCTCGAGCCGTCGCTCGAGCCCTCGCTCAAATCGTTCGCGTCGTCTTTGCGCGGCAGGCGGCCGGCGACCGTCTCGCGCAGAGCACACCATTTATCCGCCAGGCACACAATCCAAGCCTCACGACACGTCGGCGGCACCGGCACCAGCGGAAACATATGCCGCACGATAATATTCCGTTCGCGCGACGTCAGCTCAAAATCTTCCTCCGCGCGCGCTAGGGCAAAAAACGGGTGGCGAAAGCCATGCAGCCGATGGCTTGGGTCGGGATCGTGCCAATCGTAGAGAAAGTAATCGTGTAACAAGGCTCCGCGCAGCAGCGAGGCACGGTCGATCGAAACACCGACGCGGCCCAGGCGCTCGGCAAAGGACAGGCTCGTCCGCGCTACCGAAGTCACATGTGCATAGACCGTCACGTCGCCATGCTGGATAAACTCGCGCGTCAGGTCCAAGCGGCCCGCCTGGGCGAGCTGGCGGGCGGCATCGTCGACCTCGTGCGCGATTTTCTCGGCACGAACGGCATCGGACATGCTGCCTCCTTCCAGCGGCTCACGGCGGCAAGCCACGGCCTGCACGTATTGAAAAAATCATCTTCGAATCTATCAGTATGGCATCGGACAAAACGTTTTGCCCCACCAGTTGGCGAATTACCGCGCCGCCGTCACATATCAAACGCCAAAATGTGCGAGACTGTCTTGTGCAATTGTGTCGGCCGAGGGAGCGCCGGCGCTCGATTCGCATGGAGTAACCCACAACGATGCTGCTTACGCAAACGACAACGCCCGAGGACGTCAAGGCTCTTAATCGTGCCGAGCTCCCGCAGCTCTGCGACGAGATTCGCCACGCCATCCTCGAAAGCTCCGCCGCCGTCGGCGGGCACGTTGCCCCCAACCTGGGCGTCGTTGAGCTTACGGTCGCGCTCCATCGCGTGTTTAACTCCCCTATCGACAAGATTCTCTTTGACGTTTCGCACCAGACCTACGCCCACAAGGCGCTGACTGGGCGCGCGTACACTTATATCGATCCGAAGCGCTTTGGCGAGGCCTCTGGCTTTGCCAATCCCGACGAGTCCGAGCACGACCTGTTCGCCATGGGCCATACCTCCACGTCGGTGAGCCTGGGCTGCGGCCTGGCGCACGCTCGTGACCTGGCGGGCGATGCGTACAACGTCATCACCATCATTGGCGACGGCTCGCTTTCGGGCGGCCTGGCGTTTGAGGGCTTCAACAATGCCGCCGAACTCGACAGCAACCTGATCATCATCGTCAACGATAACGACCAGTCCATCGCCGAGAACCACGGTGGCCTCTATCGCAATCTGGCCGAGCTGCGCGCCAGCAACGGCACCTGTGAGCGCAACGTTTTCCGCGCGATGGGACTCGACTACCGTTATTTGGACGCCGGCAACGACGTGTTGGCCCTAGTCGACGCGCTGCAGGAACTGCGCAATATCGATCATCCCATCGTGCTGCACGTCTCCACCGCCAAGGGCAAGGGCTTTGAGCCGGCCCAGAGCGACCCCGAACGCTGGCACCACGTGGGTCCGTTTGACATGGCGACCGGGCGCAAGCTCTGCCCGGGCCATCCGAGCGAGCCTGCGCCGCGCACCTACGCCGACATTACGGGCGAGGCGCTCAGCGCCGCCATCGAGCGCGATCCGCAGGTCGTGGGCATCACGGCCGCCACACCCTACATCATGGGCTTTACACCCGAGCTTCGCGCTGCCGCCGGCAAACAGTTCGTCGATGTGGGCATTGCCGAGGAGCACGCCGTGACCTTTGCCACCGCGCTTGCGCGCTCGGGCGCCAAGCCAGTCTTTGGTGTGTACGGCACGTTTTTGCAGCGCGCCTACGACGAACTCTGGCACGACCTGTGCCTCAACGACGCCCCGGCAACCATTTTGGTGTTTGGTGCGTCAATCTTTGGCACCACGTCCGAGACGCACCTCTCGTTCTTTGATATTTCCATGTTGGGCGATCTTCCCAACATGCACTACTTGGCGCCGGCCTGCATGGAGGAATATCTGTCCATGCTGAGCTGGTCGCTCGACCACCGCGAGCATCCCGTGGCAATCCGCGTACCGGGCATCGGCCTGGTAAGCCGCCCCGACCTTGCGCCCGCCGAAGACACCGACTACAGCGCCGTTCGCTACAACGTGGTGCGTCAGGGCCGCGACGTTGCCGTGCTCGCGCTTGGCGATTTCTTTGAGCTGGGTGAGCGCGTGGCAAACCGTCTGACTGCCGAGTACGGCATCGAGGCCACGCTCGTCAACCCGCGCTTTGCAACCGAGCTCGACCGCGAGTTCCTCGACAGTCTTGCCGCCGAGCATCGCGTCGTCGTCACCCTCGAGGACGGCATCTTGGACGGCGGCTGGGGCGAGCGCGTGGCATGCTATCTGGCATGCACGCCGTTGCGCACGCGCACCTTTGGCATCGCCAAGGGCTTTCCCGACCGCTACGATCCCAACGAACTGCTCGCGCAGAACGGCATGACGGTCGAGAACATGGCCGCCGAAGCCGTAAGGCTACTCAACGAGTAAGAAAACCTCCGCAAGGAAAGCATCCCTGCGGAGGTTTTTATTTTCGCGACGCGATTATCTCAATCTGTAACATCTATGGCCTGAATTCCCGTCTAACTGTTACAGATCGAGACATTCAAATCCCCCTAAGGAGAAAAACTCGATCTGTAACAGTTACTCGGCAAAAATGGCTGCAGATGTTACAGATTGAGACAGAACAGTAAGGCATGCCGCCGCATCGGCCAGAACCACCACAAAGGTGCCTGTCCCCTTTGTGGTGGTTTTCGCTGCCGCCATTATAGCGACCGCTGTGAGCGATCATGTCGTCCGCGAAACACTATTTCAGCTGCAATAACTGACGTTTGCCCAGATAAAACCTACCAAAATAAACCTGTCCCTTTTTGGTAGGCAGAATTACCCATAAGACAAGTATGTTTCTGAGTTATTTCGTGTTGACCCATTTGAGCGGGATAGGGTATAACTCTACTCAACCGCTAGGGATTTTATTGAGAAAGGTGTTCTACCATGAGCAAGAACCTCTCCCAGCAGGTCGTTCTCGACCGCCGCGGCTTCGTTGCCGCCACCTTCGCAACCCTCGCCGGCCTTGGTCTTGCCGGCTGCTCCGACACCAGCGCCGAGGCCGACAAGGGTTCCGCCGCCGGCTCCTCCAAGAGCTCCAAGGATACCGAAGTTTCCGCCACGCTCGACGCTAAGGCATTCGACAAGCTCGTCGACAACGGCCCCAAGGCCGATGACGACGCCATCGCCGCCAGCACCTGGGCCACGGCCGTTAAGGACGCCGGCGTCTTTAAGATCGGTGGCGTTCAGACCTCCACGCTCTTCTCCCTCCTCAACGAGAAAGACGGTCAGACCCGCGGCTTCGACGCCGGTATCGCACAGCTCCTGTCCAACTACATTCTGGGCGAGAACAAGGTCGAGATCACCCAGGTGACCTCGGACACGCGCGAGTCCGTCCTGCAGAACGGCCAGGTCGACGCTGTCTTTGCCACCTACACCATTACCGACGAGCGCAAGAAACTCGTTTCCTTTGCCGGTCCCTATTACTACACGCAGCAGGCTATCCTGGTGCTCGCCGACAACGACGACATCAAGAGCGTCGACGACCTGGTCGACAAGAACGTCGCCGTCCAGTCCGGCTCCAACGGCCCCGCCATCCTGGAGGAGTTCGCCCCCAAGGCTAGCCAGCAGGAGTTCAAGACCGACGAGGAGGCCCGCCAGGCACTCCAGCAGGGCCGCGTTGACGCCTACGTCATCGATAACAACATGCAGCAGAGCGCCCTGGTCCACGAGCCCGGTAAGTACAAGATTGCCGGCAAGCCCTTCGGCAGCAAGGAGCCCTATGGCATCGGTCTGCCGCTCGATTCCGACGGCGTCGCCTTTGTCAACGACTTTCTTAAGAAGATCGAGGACGACGGCACCTGGACTGAGCTGTGGCAGATCTGCATCGGCGACCGTACGGGCGACACCAATGTTCCCGAGCTGCCCGAGATCGGCGCCTAGGCAGCGAGCCTGGTAACGGCCGCAACGAAACCATACGGAAACGCATGATGCGCTTTATTGCGGTAAACTGTTTCCTCACTGAGTTGTCGGGGCTTCCGTACACACGGGAGCCCCTTTCCTTATCGGCGGGAGGTCCGCATGAGTCTCTCCGAGCTCTGGTCGCTCTATGGCCAGAACTATATCGACGCGCTGCTAGCAACCTGGGGCATGACGCTTGAGTCGTTTGCCATCGCCATGGTGCTGGCCGTCGCCGTCACCGTGATGCGCGTGTCGCCGCTCAAGCCGCTGCGTGTCTTTGGCGACCTGTATGTCCAGGTCTTCCGTAACATCCCCGGCATCGCACTGCTCATCATCGTCGTCTACGCGCTGCCGCCGCTCAAGGTCGTTCTGCCCTACCGCACCTGCGTTATCGTCGCCACGGTCCTTTTGGGCTCGGCCTTTGGCTCCGAGAACTTTATGAGCGGCATCAACACCGTCGGCGTCGGCCAGGTGGAAGCCGCCCGCTCGCTGGGCATGAGCTTTAACCGCATCCTCGCCAAGATCGTGATTCCACAGGCGCTGCGCTCGAGCGTGCTGCCCATGACCAACCTCTTTATCGCTGTCATGCTCACCACCGCGCTCGGCAGCCAGGTGCCGTTGCAACCGCAGGAGCTCACCGGCGTGGTGAGCTACATCAACACGCGCTCGCTCGGCGGCGTCGCCGCGTTCTTTATCTCGGCACTCGGCTACCTGGGCACGGCCTTTGTGGTGAGCCACATTGGCAACTACATCGATAAGAAGGTGAGGATCCTCCGATGAGCAAGCACTCCTCTTCTGCGCTCACCATGCGCGATGCGCTCTACGAGGCTCCCGGCCCCAAGATGCGCGCCAAGATTCGCATCGGCACCGCCATCTCGCTTGTTGCCGTCGCCGCGCTCGTCGTCCTGGTACTGCAGCGCTTTTATGTGACCGGTCAGCTTTCGGTCCACTATTGGTATTTCTTTACGCACCTCACCACCTGGAAGTTCCTGCTTGCCGGCTTTGAGGGCACCGTTAAAGTCGCACTCACCGCTGGCGCCATCGCGCTGGTGCTAGGCTTAGCCCTTATGCTCGGCCGCACCAGCGACATTAAGCCGCTGCAGCTGGTCTGCCGCGTGCTCACCGATTTCTTCCGCGGCGTGCCGAGCCTGCTGTTCATCTACTTCTTCTTTTTGGTGCTGCCCCAGTACAAGATCGCGCTGCCGTCGTTTTGGATGCTCACGCTTCCCGTCGCGCTCGCTGCCGCCGGCGTACTCGCCGAGATCTTCCGTGCCGGTGTCAACGCCGTGCCGCGCGGCCAGGTCGAAGCCGCCCAGGCACTCGGTCTCTCCAAAGCTAAAATCACCTTTAAAATCGTGTTGCCGCAGGCTATTCGGTTTATCATTCCGTCCTTGATTTCGCAGCTCGTGGTCGTAGTCAAAGACACCACCGTGGCCTACGTGGTGAGCTACCCCGACCTCATGCAAAACGCCCGCGTGCTCATTACCAACTACGACGCCCTCGTGTCGGTCTACCTGGTTATCGCGGTCATCTACATCCTCATCAACGTCGCGATCAACAAGGCCGCTGTCTATGTTTCGCACAAGACCGGCGCGACCATCATCCGCTAACGCTTTACCATTTCGAGTCATAAGGAGCCGAGCACCATGGCACAGAGCACCTCTTCCACCGGCAATCAGCCGCTGATCGAGCTCAGACACGTCGATAAGCACTATGGCGACCTACACGTCCTCAACGACATCAATCTCTCGGTCAACCGCGGCGAGGTCGTCGTTGTGATCGGTCCCTCGGGCTCGGGCAAGTCGACCATGTGCCGCACCATCAACCGCCTGGAAACCATCGACTCGGGCGAGATCCTCATAGAGGGCGAGCCCCTGCCGCAGGAAGGCAAGGACCTTGCCCGTATGCGTGCCGAGCTGGGCATGGTGTTTCAGCAGTTCAACCTGTTTGCACATATGACCGTACTGCAGAACGTCATGCTGGGACCGGTCGATGTGCTGGGCGTCTCCAAGGACGAGGCCCGCGAGCGCGCCATGGACCTGCTGGGCCGCGTGGGCGTTGCCGAGCAGGCCGATAAGGTGCCCGCACAGCTCTCGGGCGGCCAGCAGCAGCGCGTAGCCATCGCCCGCTCGCTTGCCATGCAACCCAAGGCCATGCTTTTTGACGAGCCCACGAGCGCCCTTGACCCCGAGATGATCAACGAGGTGCTCGAGGTCATGGTCCGTCTGGCCCAGCAGGGCATGACGATGATCGTCATCACGCACGAGATGAACTTCGCCCGCCGCGTGGCCGACCGCGTCGTGTTTATGGCCGACGGCCAGATCGTGGAAACTGGCACGCCTGACGAGTTCTTCGACCACCCCCAGACCAAGCGCGCCCAGGACTTCCTCAACTCTATCAAGGGTCACTAACCCAATTGTCACGCGGGCAAATTCATCAGTAACGTTTGCCCCGCGCCACCCCTGTGCCATGTCCACTCGGATTCGAAAGCCGCAACCATGATCGGAACCCGCACCTCATCGTCCTACACCCCGCATGTCGACGTCGACCCCGCCGACCGCCCACTCATCCTCGTCGCACCGCGTTGGGAAGAGGCAAAGCCGTTTTTGAGCGAGACGCTCTCCCCCAACGAGGAAATCGCAAGTGTCTTTGTCGATGCCATTCTTGCCGCCGGCGGCCTGCCGCTGCAGATGTCCATCACCGAGGACATTGAGGTTATCCGTCATTACGTCGATATCGCCGACGGCATCGCTATTCCCGGCGGCCCGGACGTCAACCCCAAGCGCTGGGGCGACGAGCGCCCCTACGACCCCACACTGTGCTGCGAGATTCGCGACCGTTTTGAGTTTAAGCTGGTTAACGAGGTGCTCCGCGCCAAAAAGCCACTCTTTACCACCTGCCGCGGCACGCAGCTGCTCAACGTCGCCACCGGCGGCACCCTGTGCATGGACGTGCCGAGCCTGGGTGCGCGCGAGGGTCGCACGCAGTGTCGTCACACCCACGTGCTCAACGATCCCGTGCACCCCGTCGAGGTCGTGCCGGGCTCGCTGCTGGAACGCGCGGTTGGCGGGCACAGGCTAATCCAGACCAACTCCGCACACCACTGCTGCGTCGATCGTCTGGGTAAAAGCACGCGCTTGGTCGCCAAGGCAACCGACGGCGTTCCCGAGTGCATCGAAGTCGAAGGCCAGCCTTTCTGCTTGGGCGTGCAATGGCATCCCGAGTACACGTGGATGACGCTCGAGACCGACTTTAACCTGTGGAAGTCGTTTGTCGAGGCAGCGGCCAAGGTAAAGCAGGCCCGCTAGCTCGCGAACCACTCAGGTTAAAGCCTCCTAAGCCAGGGGGGGGGGCGGACACCAGCTACGGTGCCCGCCCCCCCCTGAATTTGATATGCGCGGTCCACTAGCCCGTCAGGCAATTTCAATCACTTCATCGCATGCCGAAATAAGCACAGGGTCGTGCGTAGCGATGACCGTGATATGTCGCCCCTTTCTTTCCTTAAGGATTTCGATAAACGCCTGCTTGCTTTGGCTGTCAAGTGCAGATGTCGGCTCATCAAACATCATCACGTCCGGGTTTTTCAGCAGCTGGCGAATAATCGCTATTTTCTGTTTTTCCCCTCCTGAAATATTGTTCTGCCTATCGTCCAGCTCGACATCAAGTCCACCACTTGAATCGACCATCTTTTTAAGCCCCATTCTCTCAATGAGGCTCTCAAGGTCACGCTCTTCAGCGCTTCTGCAGCAAAGAGTTAAATTGTCCCGTATCGACCCTTCGGTCAGGGGCGGCTCCTGCTCCGTAATCCCGATATTGCGCTTTCGCAGCGCATAACGGTCCAGAGAGCTCAGGGGCTTGCTGTTAATCCAAATATCACCCTTGCAGTTTTCTGGATCGCAACCGCTTATCACATCCAGCAGCGTGCTCTTACCGGAACCGTTCGACCCAACGATTGCGTATACCTTTCCTTTTTCTAAAGAAGCCCGAATGTCTCCGAACGCGGTCTTTACAGACCCCGGATAGCTATATGCCAGCTCGGAACAGTTCACCTCGTAAACATCATCGAGGATAATGTCCCCGTTTGAGTCCTCGGGCATGTCCAGCAAGCGCCGCAAACGCTCGTAGGATACCTTTGACGTTTGATAGTCCTTGCCCAGCGCAAGGAAGAATTCAATAGCCGAAGAATAATAGGAGTAATAGCTTAGCGCCGTCATAAGATAGCCGGGCAGCAAATTGCCGTCGAGAACTTCCTTTGCGCCCAGGATCAAGATTCCACCCTGTGCCAAAGATGTGACGGCAGTGTTGGCAAACGTAAAGGTCGCATTAATTTGCTGGTTCTGATAAACGAAACGATATAGCTCTGCAAAAGAGTGCTCAAGCCTTTGCTTGAAAAGCTCGAATAGAACATGTCTGCGGATAAATTGTGCGTTGCTAAGCTGCTTCTCCAGATCGGAAAAGAATCGAGCCTCCTGCTCTTGAGCCTCGAAACTTCTTGCGAACAAACACTTTTTGAAAAGCGAATAGACCGCGCCACCTATTATGCCCAGAGCCATACACAGCATTGCCAGGTGACCGTTTATGGTCGCCAGGACAACAAACACCACAAGCAACGTCACTATATTGCTCACGCTTTGGACACTTGCGTTTATAACAAATATCACCAAATCGTTAGCGTCATGATTAATCTGTTGGTTGTAATAGGAGGCATCAAAATTAGAAAAGAAGGCCCGTGGTAGCCTTTGAACGTGACTTATCACCTCTTCATTCAATGCAAATCCCACATGTGTTTGCAGATCGACATAGACCAGCTCACTGACGCAATTCAAACCGGCTCGCATAATACCCAGCGCTGCTATCTCAGCGCCGATGGCGATTGCGCTTTCCCCATCTCGCGCGACACCGACAAAGTTGTTGACCAGTTGCCCCGTCAGAAAAGGAATTGCGAGACCAACCACAAGCGAGAGCAGGCACATTAGAAGATAGGTTATATACTTTGGATTCTTGATTATTGTTCTTGCGCAGAGATTAAACATGAGCTGAATCCAGTTCCGAAAGCAATCGCTGAGCCTTCTCGGTCAAAATCATTCGTTGGCGCACCTGATACCTTTGAGATACGCACTGTTTTGACCCTCCATGAAGAGCGTGATTAGGGCAGCCTCCCATGCATGAGGGATAGGCAAAACACTCTTCACACTCATGATCGCTCGGCTCATAGTTTAGCCATTGGACCAGCTGAGCATTCATCCTCGGCCCTTCGGCAAGTGTGCTGACGGAGCGTTCACGCATCCCGATTTCATCCCAACATTTATAAAGGCAGCCCTCCGGATCCACTACAAATGACCCTGCACAAACAGCGCCACATATAGCCGGATTAAAGCGCACCGTCAGGTCAACGTAGAACCCCCTATCAACGGCATGGCTATAAAAGTCCAGCTCTTCCTCAGAAAATGCCTCCATCGAAAAACAACTACTGTCGCTTGGGCACGTATCATTGATATTGTCGACAGGCGCTAGGTAGAATCCCACCTTGTTTTTAAGGCCCTTTTCCTCGAGCGCATCCAGCAAATCGCCAGCACCGACAATGTTATGGGCATCGACATTGCACCTGATAGAAATATCTAACAGATGGGTGACTTTAGAAACGTTGTCTAGAATCGCATCGTATGTCGGCTGTCCGTTCCGCAAGATTCGCCGGGAATCATGATCTTGTCGAGAACCGTCCAAAGTCACCTGAGCCATCTTGACGTCACAAGCCGCGAGAGCCGCAGCCACTTCTGGCGTCAGAAGATACCCATTTGTGACAATGGATGCTGCATAGGAACACTCCGGATTAAGGACCCCCTTTATACGCTCTGTGAGTCGCTGAATTCTATCGACTTGTAGCAGCGGCTCTCCACCATACCAACTGATGTCAAACTCGCTCAGTCCCCGTGAACGCTCTTTCACAAATGAAACAAGTCGGTCTTCGACCTCCGGAGTCATTGTCGTTTTGCGTTGCCCTTTTTCATAACAGTATGGGCAACAGAAGTTGCACTCCAATGTCGGGGCTATCGTCATGCCGAGAG
The DNA here is from genome assembly GCF_015558785.1 of Collinsella aerofaciens. Lineage (GTDB taxonomy): Bacteria > Actinomycetota > Coriobacteriia > Coriobacteriales > Coriobacteriaceae > Collinsella > Collinsella aerofaciens_P. The sequence goes on along the minus strand of NZ_JADMOP010000002.1, from coordinate 160,074 downwards.
AGCGATCAGAAAACCGAACAAGACGGCCTATCGCCTTCATTTCCTCCTTTTCGTCACGATCATCTTCTAACAGCATTCCTCCTTGAAGCAACGCTTCGCGCAATTCATCTGGCTCCCATTCGCTTCCCGATACCATGCGGCACATTCTTTCTGCATGCTGCTTATCTAACGAAAGGATCGCACCGGTCTTCGCATTCATCACCAGCGTCCTTTCGCCACGGGTTTCAATCAGGTTGTATTGAGACGGTCTCATATGTTTATCCCTCACAAACAATCAAAGAAATCTCGACCGCAATCGGTCGACGGTAAAGCAGATGGCAAAAACGCTTGCTACGTTTATTAGGCAGTCAATTAGAATCGAAATGCATTGACTATTCCCCAACGGGGTCACGCCACAAATCCACATGAGCATCGAGGCTGGAAGCGGAAGCATGGAATTGGCCCCGAGCTGTATGTAGATCGCCACGACGTTGACAAGCAACAGCATGCCAATCGGACCGAAGCCGGACCCAAAATAGGAAACAACAATTACGCAAGAAACCACGTATGCAAGGCAGGCAGCGGCAGCAAGAACAAGTCGATAGCAAAATACATGCAGGTTGAAATACTGCTGAGCATACAAAACGATCGCGCAGTTAAGACAGTACAAAACGACACTCGACAGGATAAACGCGCCCAAAAGGGCAAAAGAAGACAGCACCACTCGCGCAACGATAGCGCACACACGCTTCCCTCCCCGAGCCTCCGACAACCCCCACGGTTCCTCAATAAAGCCCGAACTGACAAAGCGCGGCACAATGCAAGCCGCGATGAACGGAAAGAACAATGCATGAGCCAACGGGGCTACGTTGAACAGCAGACCGCGAAAAACCTCTGCATTACCAAATAGAAGGACATCCTCTGCCGACAGCAGAAGCGTCGGGTCTGGGAAAAAGCCCAAGAAACTGTTCTCACGGAGGCTACAGAACCACATCGGGAAAGAATTAAGCTGCAATACCACTATGCACGCATAAATTACCAGGATTAAAGCGTACATCCATTTGCTCACATGCTTCAATTCTGACTGGAGAAGTCTTTTAATCTGACGAGCCATTGAGCACACCCCCAGCGCGAAAGCTCAAGAGAGCGTAAATCAATACCGATAGACAGCTGGCTGCCACGCCATATCCCAGAAGCGTCAGCTGCCCCATATCGCTATACCCAAGGGCACATCCGACTCCAAGGTACGGCCCCGGAAGAAAGAAGATCCATCGCAAGGACGGTATGGGTGTCTGAAGGTAAGTTCCGTAGAGCGTCAAGCTCATGACAAATCCGATTATTACCACAGCCCCGCTCAATACGGCGCTGCCTGTAATCCGATAGATGGTCACCGTCTCCAACGCAACCGATATCACCAATACGGCGTTAATCATCATCGCGGGCAAAAATGCAGCCAGCATGCTATACGCATAGTTTTGCCCTCCACGTGTTATCGCTATTGCAAACAGAAGAAGGCAAAGCGCACTATATGCTGCGCCAATTATTAAAGCAGACGAAAGTACATGTGCCAGAGCCCCGTTAAAGCAGGCAAGACCTCTTGCTGAAGAAATTCGGTATCCCTCTTCATAGCCGCGCTCCTGTAAAATCGCCAGGCAAACGATGAGCGGAACGAACAGAGAGGTGCCGGCAAAAGCACTGCGCACAAGGGACTCATCGGGTGCAGAAGGATCGATTACATTCCAGCAGAAGCCAATATCCTCCCCAAAAACGCTATTGCCAAAGGCGAGCAACGTTGTTCCGTTTTTTAGAAAGATGCCGAAGAGAAGGCCGAACGCCAGCATAAGCGCAAGACCAAACTTCGCCGGAAACATCCTGTGCAAACGCATCATATCTGCCTTTATGGGATGGATCGCCCGCTTCATAGCGAGACCGCCTTCATCAAGCGCCTGTAATACTCTTTTAGGGACGACGCCTCATCCCTTATGACGTCCATCGATTCCTTTTTCAGCAGTTCGCCGTCATGAAGAAACAGGCAGCTTGTTGCAACCGATGCCAACTCATCCAAATCATGGCTAGAGATGAGCATGGTCTTACCCTGTTCTCGATTCAATCGACCGATAAGGGCCCATATACTCTCGATGCCCAGCGGGTCCAACCCGTTTGCTGGCTCATCAAAAATAAGCAGATCAGTGTCACCCAACAAAGCCGTAGCTATATCCAGCCGCCGTTTCATTCCCAGAGAAAAACTGCTCACGCTCTTTTTCTCTTCGACGTCCAGCCCGACTAGGCTCAAAACGCGAGGAATCTCACGATTCGCATCAAGCCCCCATTCCAAACATCGGATTTGGAGATTCTCAACCGCACTGAGGGATTGGTATGCTCCGCTGGAATCTGGCACATAGCCGACACGCGTCCGCATCAAGCCAAGCTCTCTTTTTGATTTGCCTCCAAAGAGCTCCACGCTCCCCGACGATGGCTCGCAGAGGCCCAAGACGATTTTAATAAGCGTGCTTTTGCCCGCACCGTTTGCACCGACAAGGGCACAGAGCTCAGACTGATGCACCTCGAAGGAAACGTCATGCAAAACGCACCGTTTCCCGTAGCGCTTTGACACCTTTGATAGCTTTATCGCTGATGCACTCATTGGCCTCCCGTTCTGCTTGATAGCAAAACCGCTGCTGCCAGACTGTCGCCTGGCAGCAGCCGCAACTGCTAGAGATTAACTAAACAGAAGTTTTTGCTGCAGTTATTGACGCAAGTGCGTGCTCCACAGAATGTCTTGCAGTAACCGTTGCACCCACCACCGGGGTCCACATAACTCGGTTTGACAATCCAGCTCATATCGTTCCTCCTTTCTATTATCGCTTTTACTTTGTGTTATTGTTTATCGATAACTTATATTTGTCAAGATAATTTAAAGAGATGGGGCCCGCGCTAGACACGGGCCCCATCACACCAATATCTCGTTTTAGCTGCTCGCTATATGCTACTCGTCGCTCAAATCTACAGCAAAGACTGATGTCGGAAGCGACGACTCATTGCCTCCACCATTCCGCATCTGTCTCACGACATTTTTTGCACGCTCAACAATAAGCTCCTCAAGCTCTTTCTCACTCACCCGCCGAATAATATCTCCCGGTTGACAGTCAAGTTCATCGCAAATATCGAGAAGCGTCTTAAGGCGAATAGCTTTAATTTTTCCGTTTCTTAGCTTAGAAATATTAGCCGGAGTATGCCCCGTGGCACGAATCAGATCAGCACTGGTCTTTCCGGTCTTAAGCAGCTGCGTCTCAAGCTCGATGATGAGATAGCTCATGCTTCCTCCTACACAAGCTCGTCAGACTGCTCTTGGAGCAGCGAGGCATAACTCCAGATCACCGAGATACACAGACAGACAGCCGCGCCGATAAGCGACCCCGCATCAAAGGCAACGCCTTGGCAAATCTCAATAACGAAGGAATGAGGCACGACGTAAAGCTCCAGCCCACCAATGGTAAGATTGACCGATCCGTAGGCACCAATAAGCGAAACCGCGGCGTTAACAGCAAAGGCAAGCGCAAGAACACGGATAAGCCGCACATGCGTCTTGGTAAAGGGCGAGACGCCTCGCGAGATGTTACGGCTGATCCCACACAGAACGACAAGCGAAATACCCACGACGAGTGCCAGGCACAGTCCGCTTGGGATAACGATGCACCCGCCATCGAGAAGCGTCACGACGCCGAAAGAATCGACAGAAGCAACGTTTGCAACCGCATACCAGATCACGTAAACAACCAACGCGGCAAAAGCGACGAGCATCCCTGCAAAAACGGCTGCCATGCAAAAGCCAAGCTTCCTGATATTTTCGCCCGCTTTGGCCATACGCTGAACGCTGTTAGACATACACTCACCCTCATCGACTCTATCGTTATTCGAACAGTTTATCGAACAACGATATTGATTGCATGCGGAAAGCCCCGCCAGTGCGCATAGCCCATTCACTAATCAGAAGGGGTGAGAGTGGATTTTTGGACACGTATCGAACGAGAGTGGATAATCTCCCACTTCGAGGCCACCACCGGGCCTAAAACGGGAGATTATCCACTCTCATAGTCATCAAGGCTCGCAAGCTCTTATTCGGCCGCCTCGCGCAGGGCCGACATCGTAGCCGCATATTGCTGCTGCAACGCATGCATTCCCTCGCGAGCGCCGTCAACGGCATCGGCGCCGCGCAGCGCTTCGGTCACCACGACCGCCGGCTCGTACAGATTATCGAATCCCAGGTTCTGGCTCACGCCCTTGAGCGTGTGCGCTGCCATAAACGCTTCCTCGGCGTCTCCTGCCGCCATGGCAGCCTCCAACCTGTCCATGCTCTCGTCATCTAAAAACTTGAGGGCAAAGCGGGCAAGCATTTCCCCGCCCATCAGCCGAGCACACGCGTCATCATAATTAGCGCCGATCTTCTCATACGCCTCACGCATGGAAATCATGGGTTAAAACTCCTTTGGTCAAACTAAATCGTGGGAAACGCGACGACGTCAGCGGGGCGTGCCAACGTCTCGGCAATTTGGTCCTGCACCTCGAGCAGGCAATCGAGAAGCAGCGGGTTAAAGGTACCGCACTTACCGTCCAGGATCATCTGGATAGCCTCCTCGTGCGGGATGGCATCCTTGTACACGCGCACGCTCGTCAGCGCATCGTACACGTCGGCCACCGAAACCACCTGTGCGGCAATGGGAATTTCGTCGCCCTTAAGGCCATCGGGATACCCCTTGCCGTCCCAGCGCTCGTGATGCCAACGCGCAATCTGGTACGCATATTCCATAAGCGCATTGCCGGCGTGATGGCTACCCAGCTCAAGCAACATGTCGGCGCCGATCGTGGTATGCGTCTTCATAATCTCGAATTCCTCGGGCGTAAGGCGTCCGGGTTTGTTGAGAATCGCATCGTCAATCGACATCTTGCCGATATCGTGCAGCGCCGAAGCCAGGGCGATCGTGGAGCGCTCCTCATTGTCGAGGGAGATCGCGCCGCTACGCTGGACCAGACAGCCAAGCAGCAGCTCGGTCAGCTTTTCGATGTTCGTAACGTGCCTGCCGCTCTCGCCGTTGCGAAGCTCCATGACGCCGGCCATGATGTCGATGAGCATGCGACTGTTCTTGACGCGCTCGTTGTACTGCTGGGACAGCAGGTTCGTCAGGCGGCGCTGTTTGGCGTATAGGCGGATGGTGTTGCTTACACGGCGGCGCACGACACGGGAGTCAAACGGGCGGTTGATATAGTCCGAGGCGCCCAGCTCGTACGCGCGCAAAACCGCATCATCGGAATCTTCGCTCGAAATCATGATGACAGGCAGATTATCGATACCCGATCGGCGCGACAGATCGGCCAGCACCTCAAAGCCACTTATGCCCGGCATGACAATGTCCAGCAGCACGAGCGACAACTCATCGCCATAGCGGTCGACCATGTCGAGCGCCGTACGACCGTTGTCGGCCTCGAGGATGCAATACTCGTCCTTGAGCATCTCGTTGAGAATGGCTCGGTTCATCTCGGAGTCATCGGCGATAAGCACCAATGGCTTTTCGCTTTGGAAGGCCTCGATGGAATCGGCATCGGTCACGACCGTACCGGCTTTTGCCTTAGCGCGGCTCAGTAACTGGACAGCGCGGCCAACGCCCCCATCGACCGTCTCGCCATGAATACGAACGCCACCAACACATGCCGTCAAGCTCACGTACTCATGGCCCGGAATAATCGTGGAATGAACGGCATCGGATACCTGATGCAGGCGACGGGTGAAGTCATCGGAGGGAATATTGGGCATGACGACCACAAACTTGTCGCAGCCATAGCGCACAAGCTCGTCAGTCGAACGAATTCCGCTGCGTATGGCTGTCGCCACAGCACCGAGCGCAAGGTCGCCGGCATGACGGCCACACGTGTCGTTGAAGACCCTAAAATCATCAAGGTCGATCATCGCAACGCCGGCATTCATGCGGGCGCTTCGGAGCTTTTCCTCGTAATATCGGCGATTGTGCACGCTCGTCAGCACGTCGGTGTAGACAAGGTCCTCTTCTGCGGCCTCTTGCTCATCGATCGGACGCACCATCAGCAGGACGTGAGGCTTGCCCTCGACCTTCAGAGGGCGCAGATGGGCGCGGTACTCGGTACCATCATTGAGCAGCTGCTCCGATACATCATCGGAACCTGCCAAGGCCTCAAGACTCGACTGACGCAGACAAGGGCAGCGATCGCCGGCGAGCAAGCAGTTAGGCTCGCTCTTAATCTGATCGGCCGACAACAAACGCACCACGGGGTAGGTCTTCGCGACGCGGGCGACCTCGGCGGCAGCCTCCTCGTCGGTTAGATTGACCTCGTGATTATTGAGCATATGGGGCCCTTCCTGTCGTTACGCACGGCAACGGTGCATATCAATTGGTACAAGGGTAGCATCTAACAGCTGAAGGCAAACGCGCGATTATCGTTACATTTTTATGACCTGGCAAACGGCGGTAATGGAGCCGCGGGCGCGCGGTTATGGGCGCATTCGTTAACAATGACGAAACGCTAACAGCCCCTCTCCCCGCAGGTCATCGAGCGTGCTAACGCTCCAAGACATCGCGAACGGCGTTTGCCGCCGTAACGGGGCGATCGCGCAGACCGTTATGCGCGCCCGGGATCGTCACAAGGGGGCAATCGAGATATTCGGCAGCCGCTCGCGTGCCAGCCTCGCGGGGTGTACCGACCGAAAGCTCGCCCAAAAACACAGCCGACACCGCCTTTGATTCTCGGGCGCGCTCCCAGTCGGGAGCATATGTCATATTTGTTCCGTATTCATTGGCCATAAAGCAACGACCATTGCGCAGGGCATGCTTGGCTTCCGCTTCGGTCGTCCCAGGAGCCTCGGGGTCCAAGTCGCCGAGAGCTCCCAAGAAAAGCCGAAGCGCCCTTGAAACCTTTCCAGCCGCAATCATATCGAGCAAAATCGGAGCTGCGCCCATGCCGACGCCTTCGGCCGACACGGCCGGCTCATGCAGAATCGCACGGGCGACGAGATGGGGTTCGGTGCGAAGAAGCTCCAGCGCCACCAACGTACCGGCGCTATGCGCAAGCACATTTGCCGGAGCGCCAACGTGTTCGATCACGGCTTGCAGGTCGGCGGCCTGAGCGGCAAGATCATAGCTGCCGTCTGCCGCATCGCTGCTGCCACCGCAGCCGCGGCGGTCGTAGGCAATTACGCGGTAGTTGTGGCTGAGCTCACAAGCGATACCGTCGAAAAATGTGCCGTCGACACAAGCGCCGTGCACGCACACCAAGGCAGGAGCATCAGGCGACACATCCGGGCCGGCATATTCGCGACAGGCAATCGTGGTGCCCGCATTCTCGACCGTAAAATCCATGTTGTGCCCCCATCATCAATGCTCATCCAGCTGCACGTCAGTGCGGTTGGATGGACCCGCATTGCCTTACGCCTTGTTAACAGATTAACTGTACCCGACCTGAGGCTTTTCATGGCACGGCATAATGAGCGACGTGAAAAAACGAAACTTGTAAAGCAAGAGCCCACACCTTGCTTTGGAGCCGATGCTATGCTTAGGCACAATTGTCTTGAGGAGCATATGCCTATGTCTACGTTTTTGAATGCCAGCCCCATCTTTGGGCCCGTTCGCAGCCGTCGCCTTGGTCTCTCGCTCGGCGTCAACATGATGCCGGCCAGCGGCAAAATCTGCACGTTCGACTGCATCTACTGCGAAAACGGCCTCAACGCCGAGCGCCCCTGCCATGAGCCGTACAACACAGCCGCCGTGGTACTCGGCGCGCTCGAGGCAAAGCTGCGCGAAATGGCAGCCGAGGGCGAGCTCCCCGATGTGATCACCTTCGCAGGCAACGGCGAGCCCACCGCCGCACCGGAGTTTCCGCAGGCCATCGCCGGCGCCGTCGCGCTGCGCGACGAGCTTGCCCCAAACTCCAAGATCGCCGTGCTTTCCAACGGCACGCGCGCCGACCGTCCCGAGGTGCACGACGCGCTCATGATGGTCGACGACAACATTCTTAAGCTCGATACCGTCGACCCGGCGTTTATCCAGCTGCTCGACCAGCCCGTTGGCCCCTACGACGTAGAGCACCAGATCGAGACGTTCGCAAGCTTTGACGGTCACGTTATTATCCAGACGATCTTTTTGACCGGCGAGTATCAGGGCAAGCTCATCGACAACACCGGCGAGGAGTACGTTGCCCCCTGGCTCGCGGCGCTTGAGCGCATTCGCCCACAAGAAGCGACCATCTACACGGTAGCGCGCGAGACACCGATCGCCGGCCTTGCCAAAGCAGCGCCCGAGGTGCTCGACGCCATCGCCGCGCGCGTCCAAGCCCTCGGCATTCCCTGCCAGGTGAGCTACTAGCAAAACCACGCAGCAGCTAGTGCCCGCCACCCCGCTCCATCAGTTGCGGTGATATAGTTCCTGTTTATGCTGTTAAACCGCTTAAATCGGAACTATATCACCGCAACTTTTATGGACGCGTGAGTGGGCTATACTAGCTGCGGATGAAAGGAAGTTAGCCATGTATGACAAAGGACCCGTACCCGGCCGCAACGACGCCTGCTGGTGCGGCAGCGGCAAAAAATATAAGAAATGTCACAGCGCCTTCGACGAGCGCCTCGAGCGCCTGTGGGAGGAGGGCTGGGAGGTTCTGCCCCGTACGCTCTACAAGACGCCCGCCGATATCGAGGGCATCAAGCGCTCCGCCGCCATCAACGTGGGCGTGCTCGACTACGTAGGCGAGCACATCGCCGCGGGCATGACCACCAACCAGATCGACCAGATGATCTACGACTACACCGTCGAGCACGGTGGCACGCCGGCCGATCTCAACTACGAGGGCTACCCCAAAAGCGTGTGCACCTCGATCAATGATGTGGTCTGCCACGGTATCCCCTGTGATACGGACGTGCTGCACGAGGGCGACATCATCAACGTGGACTGTTCCACGATTCTTGACGGCTACTTTAGCGACTCGAGCCGCATGTTCTGCATCGGCGAGGTCTCGGCCGAGCGCCAGCGCCTAGTCGACGTCACTCGCGCCAGCGTGGAGGCGGGTCTGGCCGCCGTCAAGCCGTGGCTACCGCTGTCCGTGATGGCCGAGGCCGTGCAAAAGACGGTCGAGGACGCCGGTTTTAGCGTGGTGCGCGAGTACGGCGGACACGGCATCGGTAAGGAGTTCCACGAGGACCCGTTTGTGGGCTTTACCACCGAGGCGCCCGATGTGGACACCATTATGGCTCCGGGCATGGTCTTTACCATCGAGCCCATGGTCAATGCCGGAGCGCCCGACATTAAGATCAGCAAGGGCGACGGCTGGTGTGTGCGCACCAAGGACGGTAGCGATTCGGCCCAGTGCGAGGTACAGCTCGTGGTGACCGAGGACGGTTACGAGCTGCTGAGCTGGTAGCTGTAGATGCGCCGGGCTTCGCGATGGATATGTTAACCATCGCGAAGCCCGGCGTTTTATTTGAACGTTTTGCCTGATAAAACCTGCCAAAATAAACCTGTCCCTTTTTGGCAGGTCGAGCGGAGAGGACTGCTTGTGAACATTCTGGTTTTGTTGCCCGTCAACGACCGTCATCGCGCAATTCTTGAGTCGAGCGCTCCGGGCGAGGACTTTATCTACACGAGCGCCGACGCCGCCACGCACGAGCAGGTCGCCGATGCCGACGTGATCCTGGGCAACATCGACCCTGGCATGCTCACGGCATGCGAGCATCTCCAGCTGTTGCAATTGCAGACCGCCGGCTATGACGATTACTTGGCCGCCGGCACCGTGCCGGCCGACGCTAAGCTTTCCTGCTCGGTGGGTGCCTACGGCCAGGCTGTGAGCGAGCACATGTTTGCCATGGTGCTGTCTATGATGAAGCGCCTGCGCGGCTACCAGGACCTGCAGCGCGAGCATCGCTGGGAGGACTTAGGGCCGGTCACCTCGCTCAAAAATGCCAACGTGCTGGTGCTGGGCGCGGGCGATATCGGTGGCCACTTCGCCACGCTCTGCCGCAACATGGGTGCGCACGTCCGCGGCATCAAGCGCCATCCGCTCGTCTACCCCATTGTGTTTGAGGACATGGACAGCATGGACGCCCTGCCCGAGCGTCTGGCCGAGGCTGACATCGTCGCATCCTTTATGCCCAGCACGCCCGAGACCCGCGGCTTGGCGAACGCCGAGTTCTTCGCTGCGATGAAACCGGGCGCCTTCTTTGCCAACGGCGGCCGCGGCGACCTTGTGGTCGCCGACGACTTGGTTGCCGCCCTGGAGTCGGGTCATCTCGCCGGCGCCGCGGTCGACGTCACCGACCCCGAGCCGCTGCCTGAGACAAGCCCACTGTGGGATGCGCCTAACATGCTCATTACGCCGCACGTCTCCGGTTGGTTCCACTTGGAGGCTACGCTCAACAATGTGGTCGACATTGCCGCGGAGAATCTGCGTCACCTGCAGGCAGGCGAAACTTTACGTTGTTGGATCGAACACTAGAAGGACGTCAGGTAGTTTCTTGCGTCTACTACACTCATTGCTGCGACGGGTGCGTGTGAACAGAGTTTGGCATCGTTGGTGACCAGAAGGTCTGCCTTTGCGCGCATCGCTGCCGCGATGATTAAATCGTCTTCGTAATCGCTATGGAGCTTACGCTGCTTACTCGCCATCCATATGTCGCTCAGGTCGCAGGGCACGGGCGTAGCAAGTTGCGACAACACATCAAGACAATCCCATGCGAGTGATGTCGCCGCCGAAGCGGCATCTTGAGACAGCGAACCGTGCTCGCGCCGATACCACGCCTTATGTTCGCTCGAAATCAAATAGAACAGGTCTTTAGACGATGTCGCCGCATACAGCAAATCAACCTGAGCCGCGCATGCATCACGTAGAAACTCAATCGCCGCCGAACGACCGCGTCGCTGGGGAATGAAGTAATCGAGCCACACGTTGGTGTCAACCAAGATACGCTTTGGATTCTCACTCACAGAGCCAGCTCATCTCCTCGCCGTAGCGATCCGCGTAGGCGTTCCGTTTGAGTTCTTCATCGCCCGAGGGCTGCACCTTAGCCAAGTCAATTTCCGATTCACGGCAAGCGGCAGCGAACAACTGCGAACCTTGGTCGATGAGTTCGAGCTTGTGCTTGGCGGCTTTCTCTCGCTCGCGCTGTTCCGCCCGGGCACGACCAGGCGAAAGGATGTCCTGGAGCGCGCCGGGCCGATCAGCCAGAGATGCCGCAAGTTGCCAGAGCGCACGCACCGCTTGGCTCGGCGTAATGCCAGCCATGGAGAGAGCGGCGTCCCCTCTCCTTTTAAGATCGGCATCGAGACGTACGTTGATCTGAGCGGCTGTTGTGGTCATGACCCCTCCTTAATACTTTATAATTATCATAAAACTCTATGGTAGATACGTAAAGCATGTATAGCATTTAATAGTATTAGCCGTGCTCTGTGCACAAAAAGCCGCCGAGGCACATTGCACCTCGGCGGCTACGCATCACCAATCTAGTTCGGTTTCATCCTTTGCATTTGCCCAGATAAAACCTGCCAAAATAAACCTGTCCCTTTTTGGTAGGTTTTAGAGCTCCACGCTTTCGGCTCCGTTGATGGTTAGGTTTCGCTCGTAGAAGGCCGTAAGGGCGCGAATGGCGTACATCACGTCGCGTACGCCGCCGGTCTCGTAGCTTGAGTGCATGGCCAGCTGCGGCAGGCCCACGTCCACGGCATGCATGCTCGCCTGCATGTTCGACAGGTTGCCGAGCGTGGAGCCACCCGCCATATCGCTCTTGTTGGCGAAGGCCTGCGTGGGCACGTCGGCGTCATCGCAAATAGCCTGGAACACCGCGCGGCTAAAGGCATCGGTGCAGTAGTGCTGGTTGGCGGCTTCCTTGATAACGATGCCGCCGTTGAGCACAACCTGATTGCGGGCGTCGCACTTCTCGGCGTGGTTGGGGTGCACGGCATGCGCGTTGTCGCAGCTTACAAGCATCGAGGCGGCAAGTGCGCGATGGTACGACTCGTCGTCAAAGCCCAGCGATCCGTTGATGCGGCGCAGCGCATCAGCCAAGAACGTCGACATGGCGCCCTGCTTGGTCTCGGAGCCAACCTCCTCGTTATCAAAGCAGCAGAAGACCGAAACGTCGTGCGCGTTCTCGGCACCCAAAAATGCCTGCAGCGAGGTGTAGGCGCAGGCCAGGTCGTCAAGCTTGGGCGTCGAGATAAACTCGTCAGCCCAGCCCCAAATACGCGCATCCTGGTGGTTGACCAAGAACAGGTCGCGGCCCAGAATCTGCTCGGGCTCAACATCCAGCTCTTCGGCGATCAGAGCATCGAAGTCACCCTGCTTAAGCTCGCCGGCGCTGATGAGCGGGCACAGGTCGACGGCGCGGTTGGGCGCAAAGCCCTCGTTGACGCCGCGGTTCATATGGATGGCAAGGCTCGGAATGATAGCGACCTCGCGCTCGGTGGCAAGCAAGCGGCTCTCAATACGGTCGCCCTCGCGCACCAGCACGCGACCCGCGAGCGCCAGCGGGCGATCGAACCAGGTGTAGTCGATCATGCCGCCGTAGGCCTCGGTGTTCAGGCGCAGCGTCTCGCCTGCGCCGTCGAGCTCGGGCACGGCCTTGACCTTAAACGTCGGCGAATCGCTATGCGACGCCGTGAGCTGAAAATGATAGTCACCGGCAACGCCGTCCTCGCCCCACGTCGCGGCCAGGTCCTCGCCCACCTTAAAGGCGATAACGCTCGAGGTGTTGCGCTGCGTGTAATAACGCCCGCCCGGCTCGATGTCCCACGCCGCATTCTCGGGCAGGTAGGTAAAGCCCGCCTCGTCGAGCTCGGCCATAATGGTCGCCGCCGTATGGAACATGCTGGGGCATGCCTCGATAAAGTCGATAAGGTCGTTGGCGGCCTCGATATCGTCGGCCGTCACATGCGCGCGCTCGGGCGTTTCCTGATCCGTCATGCTCTCCCCTTTCGCTGGGTTGATGGTTCCCTCCAGCATACCCCGCCACGCCAGCGCCGCACTCTTCATTCCATGTTTAATCCCGCGCCGCTCACCAAGTTGAGCCATCGTGCCCGCGCTCCTTTTGCGACAATTACGCTAACAGGACGAGAGGAGCCGTTATGAAGCCACGTAACATTGCCATCGCCTGCGGTGTCGCGGGAGTCGCCGTCGGCCTTGCCGCTGCCACCGGTATCGTTTACCACAAGCAAATCAAGTCCGCCGCGTCGCTCAAACGCCTGTCCGGCTACGCGGATGGCTATGATCTGTACGCAATCGACATCGCCTACGACTACGATCTTGATCGCATCATCGCCGCTGGCGTGCGCGACGACCAGGCCTACATCGATGCCGTGGTGGCGCAGGTGCTGCCCGGTGTGCCGGCACATGTCCAGGCGCCCCAGTTTGCCTGCAGCGCCTTTGTCGCCGTAGATGCCGAAGGCCGCGTGCGCACCGGTCGCAATTACGACTTTAAGGACAACACCTCCGCGCTGCTGGTGCGCAATCATCCACGCGGCGGCTATGCCTCCATCGGATTTGCCGCCCTTAACAACTTGGGCGATAACACTCCGCTTGACTCCGTCGGCAGACGCGCCGCCGCACTCATGGGCCCGTTTGCCCAGCTCGACGGTGTTAACGAATGCGGCGTGTCCATTGCCGTACTCACCCTGGACTCCAAGCCCTGTGACCAGGACACGCAGCGCCCCGTCATCAATACCTCGCTCGCCATCCGTCTGGTGCTCGACCGTGCCGCCACCACGCAAGAAGCTGTCGACCTGCTTTCCGCCTACGACATGCACGCCATGGCAGGACGCGATTACCACTTCTTTATCAACGACGCCGCCGGTGACGCGCGCGTAGTAGAGTGGGATCCGCGCGATCCGGACCGCGCTTTCAAAGCGACTCCTGTACGCCAGGTTACGAACTTCTACGCCTGCTATGGCGACGAAGTGCTGCCCAACCAAAAGAATGGCGAGCTGGGCCATGGTAAAGAGCGCGCCGTCGCGATCGCCGATGTCCTTGATACCCATGTCGGTGCCCAGGACGAAACGATTGTCTGGGAAGCCCTGCGTGCCGCAGCGCAAGAGCCCAATCCGGAAGACATCACCAGCAATACGCAATGGTCGGTCGTCTTTGACAATACCGAACCCGCCGCCGCCATTACGCTGCGCCGCCACTGGGGCGACGTCGACGCCTTCGCACTGTAAGGACCCAGGCCCGTCGACCTTACGCTCGCCTGACGTTGCTTACATTTCTATACGCTTGAGCTAACACGTTTTACCCCCGTATCAACAGTGTGCGGGGGTAAACTTATGCGCATGTTATAACTTGCCCGGAAGGATTCATCATGCTCAGGATCGGTCTTCTTACCAGTGGCGGCGACTGTCAGGCGCTCAACGCCACCATGCGCGGCATCGTCAAAACGCTTATGACCAATAGCGAAGAACCTATCGAGATCTATGGTTTTGAGGACGGCTACCAGGGCCTTATCTACAGCAGGTTCCGCGTCATGTCGCCCGCCGATTTTAGCGGCATCCTCACCCGCGGCGGCACCATCCTGGGCACGAGCCGCACGCCGTTCAAGCGTCTGGATATTCCCGAGGCCGATGGCATCGAGAAGGTACCCGCAATGGTCCACACCTATCATAAGCTGCAGCTCGACTGCCTGTTTATGCTGGGCGGTAACGGCTCCACCAAGACCGCCAACCGCCTGCGCGAAGAGGGCCTCAACGTTATCGCCCTGCCCAAGACCATCGATAACGACACCTGGGGCACCGAGCTGACGTTTGGCTTTACAAGCGCCATCGACGTCGCCACCAAGTGCATCGACGACATCCACACCACTGCGTCGAGCCACGGCCGCGTGTTTGTCATCGAGATCATGGGCCACAAGGTTGGCTGGATCCCGCTGTACGCCGGCGTCGCAGGCGGTGCGGACGTCATCCTGATCCCCGAGATCCCCTACGACATGGATAACGTCATCAAGACCATCGAGCATCGCATGGAGACCGGCAGCCGCTTTACGATTGTAGCCGTCGCCGAGGGCGCTATCTCCAAGGAGGACGCGGCGCTGTCCAAGAAGGAGTACAAGAAGAAGCTCGCCGAGCGTACGAGCCCCTCGATTGTCTACGACATCGCCAAGGAGATCGAAGCCAAGACTGGTCGCGAGACCCGCGTCGCCATCCCCGGCCACACGCAACGCGGCGGCCAACCCGACGCTCAGGACCGCATCTTTGCGACCCAGTGCGGCGTCGAGGCGGCACTTGGCTGCCTACGCGGCGAGTTTGGCTACATGATCGCCCTGCGCGACGGCAAGATGTGCCACATGCCGCTCGAGGAGGTCGCCGGCAAGCTCAAGTATGTCGATCCCCAGAGCGACCTGGTGCGCGAGGCCAAGGCGTTGGGCATCAGCTTCGGCGACGAATAGCCTCGGCTGGAACTGCTCTCATCGGAGGCCCCAGGGCTTACCTCCCAAATCGTCCTCGGACATGTCAGGACCCCGCCGTGCGCTTCGCGCCGCGGGGTCCTTCCGTCCTGCGGAAAGATTTGGGAGGTAAGCCCTGGGGCCTCCTGCGGTAACTAAGGAGGCCGTGGCTATTCGTCTTCTTGCTGCAAGTGCGTGGGCTGAGATTTTGGGATGTTGCAGGCTCTTGGCTGCTACCTGCACTGACATTTGTCCTGAAATGGCTGGTCGTTAGGGGTTGCTACCGGTAGTTGCGGTAGGGTTGGGGCAGATTCTAACTGGAAATGGTGGTCGCTACCGGTTGTTCTCGGCATACTCGGCTCATTCGATTACGGTCACCACATGAAAGGAACTGTCATGGATCTTGCGATGGCGCAGCGGCTCGTTGATCGCCGCAAGGCTGCCGGGCTTTCTCAGGAGGCGCTTGCCGCCCAGCTGGGCGTGAGTCGTCAGGCTGTCAGTAAATGGGAGCGCAGCGAATGCTCGCCCGATACCGATAACCTTATTGCGCTCGCCGCGCTGTATGGCGTGTCGCTGGATGAGCTGTTGTATGGGGAGGCGGCCAACAATGCCGACGACCTGGAGGACGGTAGCGCCGGCACCGAGACAGCGGATGTGGCTGGCGAGGCCGAGGATTCTGCCGAGAACGCCGATTGCGGCGACAAACCACTTGTCGATATTTCCCTCGCGCGCGGCATCCACGTTATTGATCCCAACAAGGGCAAAGAGGTTCATGTTGGCTGGAGTGGTATCCATGTGGCTAACAAGCGCAAGGGTGAAGAGGTCCATGTGGGGCCGGGCGGATTGCATATCGATACGCTTGAGGACGATGGGCATAGCGTGCATACCAATGACGACGGCACCGTCACCATCGACGGCGAGACGTTTTCCAGCTGGAAGGAAGCACACGACAAGCTCGACCATCATGGCAAGCATTTCCACACCAAGGTCGGACGTACATGGAACAAATTCCCCTTCCCCGCGCTTGTCGCCCTCGCCTATCTGGTGCTCGGCATTGTCTCCGGCACATGGGCTACGGGACTCTTCCTCGTCTTTTTGATTCCCGTCTATTACGCGCTTGGCGACTTTATCGACCAACGCCACTTATCTAAGCTGATCGATGTCGTCTATTCAGTCAGTGCCGAGGCATGGTTCCTCTACATGTGACTCTGCCTGGGGCAACCCCATCCCGCCTGGGTAATCCTCATCACCATCCCGGTCGTAAAAGCACTCATGCGTTGGTGCCGTAAACAATGGAAGCATCGCAAACAGGCCTAAACCGCCCTAACCCGCCAGCAACACCCAACTAGTACTCCCCCGCCCATCCCTCCTAAGTTGCGGTGATATAGTTCCGGTTTTAGCCTTGAGTAGTCGAGTTTAGGAACTATTCCACCGCAACTTACGAATGATCGGAGCGGCTACAGCACAAGCGTCGGCGTTCGTTTGATGGTCCGCCACAAAAAGGGCCCATCTACTACGTTTAACTCGAAGGGGCCAACCATGACCGCCTTTTTCGAAAATCGACAGGCCTTCTACCTGCGGTTTTGTTTTTTGTTTTCCCGGCATGGTTGAGGGTATCCAATTAAACATAGTAGATAGGCCCATTTTGTGGCATACGACCCATTCAAGCCCTATCTCGAAGGCTAAAGAGAGCCTCTCATCCACGCTTGCGAGCGAAAACCAAATAGAATGAAAGGCAAATGAAAAGCCCGTTTGACGAGCGGAGGACATATGCGCGACGTAGCCGAAAGCGACTGGAAGCTGTTTAAGAAAATGCTTCCTCAATGGCAAGAACGTTATATGGAAAAGCTCATCGGCCAGTACGTTGAGATACTGAATGGCGACAGCGAAGCGTCCAGTAGATTTTGGGCACTAGAAGAGAGCCTCAATAGAAACAAGCTGTCCTCAGGCGTAATTGCAAACGACATTCGCCGCAGCACAATGCACCGCGAGATAGCCAATTTGCTTATCGACAGCGTGATTACCCTTGACGACCTTGACGGTTTTACCGAGGACATTAAGAGCTATGCGCAGCACTGGATTGGCCAGTAAGGGCACTGAGCGACAAATATCCCCAGCAAAACGGGGCAAACGCCGGACCACCTAATGGTTGTCCGGCGTTTGCCCAGATAAAACCAGCCAAAATAAACCTGTCCCTTTTTGGCGGATTACTCGGCGCTCTTGAGGGCACCGACCATGTCAATCTTGTTGAGGGTACGATTGGTAGCGAGGTTGACGATAAACGTAAAGCCAAAGGAAAGCACCACGGCGAGCACGTAGCTTAGCGGCTCGACCTCGACGTCAAAGTACAGCGACGGCATCTGCAGGATGTACGTAAAGCTCTCGGCCAACGCACCACCCAGTGGAACGCCCAGCGCAGCGCCGATCGCCGTGAGGATCAACGTCTCCTTGTTGACGTAATGGTGCACCTCACCGCGACGGAAGCCCAACACCTTAATGGTCGCCAGCTCGCGCTCGCGCTCGGAGATATTCGTGTTGGACAGCGTAAACACCACCACAAACGACAGGCACGCCGCCATAAAGGTCACGAGCACCACGACCGAATTGATAATCGTAAAGTTCGCCTCATAGTTTTCCCAATGCTCGGCCGTACTCGAAATCGTAAGCCAACCGTCACTCTTAAGATTCTTGCTAAACGCAATCTGGTCGGCCGACGAACCCTTGAGCAGTGCAAAGATGCCGTTAAGACGCGCGCTTCGGCCGAACGTGCGCTCATAGGTGCCCTGCGTCATGTAAAGCGTGTTGCCCAGATAGTTAAGCGAAATGTCGCTGACTTTGACCTTGGCAACATTGAGCGACGAATCCTGGACGTGAGCCGTATCGCCCGGCTGAATCCCCAGCACCAGCTGTGAACTTTTGCTCAGATACACGTCTCCGTCACGCAAAGGCAGCGGTTCTTTGGACTCATCCTCCAGACGCACGTAATCGCCCAAGTCACTCGTGCGGTCATCGGGCACCACGATCAGCTGCACAGTCTCGCTCTTGCCGCCAAATGTAAAGGTGACGTTGTCGGTCATAATCGGCAGCGTCGAAGTCACGGTCACGTTGGAATCATTGGACGCGCTGCGCCCATCCAATGCCGCGCACGTCTGTGAAAAATCGTCGGGATTGGCGACCGCCAGCAGGTCGTAGCGCGTGATATGCCCGTACTGCTTGGGCGAAAGCGCCACCGACGTATCGCGGATGCCCATACCGCAGATCACAAGCGCCGTACAGCCCGCGATACCGAAGATGGTCATAAAGGCGCGCTTTTTGTAGCGGAATAGGTTGCGTGCAGCGACCTTGTTTAAGAAGCCCATGCGGCGCCAGATAAAGCCGATATGCTCGAGCAGAATGCGCGAGCCGGCGCGCGGGGCCTTGGGACGCATGAGCGAGGCTGGGGTCTCGGCCATCTCGTGGCGGCAGGCGATAATCGTAGCGCCCACCACGCCCACGGCAAACAGCGCCACCGACACGAGCGAAGACACGATATCGTACGAAAGCAGCATCTGGGGCAGCGAGTACATGTCGTCGAACACCGTAAACAAGAACAGTGGCAGGCCCACAAAGCCGATGATGTTGCCGAGCACGCCGCCGATCAGACATGCCCACAGCGCATAGTCCACGTATTTGGACAGGATGCGCTCGCGTGAATAGCCAAGCGCCTTGTACAGGCCAATAAGCGTGCGCTCCTCCTCGACCATGCGCGTGGCGGTGGTGAGGCTGATGAGCACGGCGACGATAAAGAAGATAAACGGGAACACCGTGGCGATGGCCTCGATCGAAGAACTGTCGCTCTCGACGCTCGAGTAGCTTGCGATGTTACCGCGGTCCTGAATGTACCAAGTGCATTCACCCAGATTGGAAAGCTCGGCGCGGGCATCGGCGAATTGCTGATCGGCGGCGGCGCGGCGCTGGTCCAACTCGGCCTGAGCTTGGACGCGCTCCTCGCTGCCCTCGGCCATGCGGTTGATGCTATCCTGCTCAATCCCAAAGAGCATGGCGGCCTGGCGCTCAGCCGCATCCAAGCTTGCCGGCGTGTCAACCGTCAGCTCCTGGACGCGCGCCTTTTCACGCTCCTCGCGGATCTTCTCGATATTGCCCTTGACCTCATTGATCTTTGCCGTGTAGGCATCCGAGTAGGAGTTGAGGCTCTTGGCTCCCTCGACGATCACGTGGACCGCGGAGTAGGACGATGATGTCGCGGCATCCTCGCTCACATAGAACTTATAGTCCGCAGCCGAAGCGGCACGGAAGGCGTTGACTGTCGAGTCGGAGCTCACATCAGTGGGGTCGAGGACCTCGGCCGTAATGGTGTAATCGCCCGCGGCAAACTGATCCTTGGCACTTTGGTTGGACGAGCTCGCGTCATTGGCGGCAAAACTCACGGTATCGCCGAGCTTTTTGCCCGAAGCCTTCAGGAACTTCGAAGTTACCGCCACCTCATCGGCGCTCTCGGGCAAATCGCCGTTCACGAGCACTGGCTGATCGATGTTCTCCTTGGAGAGACTTTGCACGACCACGCGCTCGCGCGTTGTGCCCACGGCGGTGTAGGCGGTCTCGGTGTAGATACCCTCGGCCGTCTCGACCCCGTCGATCTCTTGGATAGCCGCGAGATCGTCGCGCGTAAGGCCACAGGTCGACTGCACGTTAATGTCATAGACATTCTGCTGGTCAAAATAGGCGTCGACCGAATCGCACAAATCCTCGCAGCCCGCCTTAAGGCCGCACATCACACTCACGCCGAGCGCGGTGATGACCACGATGGACAAGAAGCGCTTAAGACTGCCGCGGATTGTGCGGTAGATGCCACGGCGAAATACCGTCGGCACCATATCGTTTGAGCTTTGGGCGGTACGGTAGGTCGCGAACTCCCGGTCCCGACTCACGTGCTCCGTATCGTGGTTTTGGCTGTTTTGGCGGTCCTGGTCCATGGGCGCTACCACTCGATCGTCTCGATAGGCACGGGATTTTGCTGGACCGTCTCGCTCTCCACACGACCACTCTTAAAGCGGATCAGGCGATCGGCCATGGGCGCGAGCGCGGAGTTGTGCGTGATGATGATGACCGTAATGCCCTGCTTGCGGCAGGTATCCTGCAGCAGCTTCAATATCTGCTTGCCGGTTTTGTAGTCGAGCGCGCCCGTGGGCTCGTCGCACAGAAGCAGCTTGGGGTTCTTTGCCAGTGCGCGGGCGATGGACACGCGCTGCTGCTCGCCGCCCGAAAGCTGTGCCGGAAAGTTGCCCAGGCGCTCGCCCAGGCCAACCTGGCGAAGCGTCTGTTCGGCATCGAGCGAATCGGGGCAAATTTGCGCCGCGAGCTCGACGTTTTCGAGCGCCGTCAGGTTGGGGACCAGATTGTAGAACTGGAAGACAAAGCCGACATCGGCGCGGCGGTATTCCACGAGCTGTGCCTCGTTAGCAGAGCTCACGTCGCGCCCGTCCACCGTCACGGTGCCGGAGGTCGCCGTATCCATGCCGCCCAGAATGTTGAGCGCCGTGGTCTTGCCGGCACCCGAAGCGCCCAGAATGATGGCGAGCTCACCGCGCTCGACCGTAAAACTCGCACCGTCGAGCGCGTGAATACGGGCGTCGCCCTCGCCGTATGCTTTGATGACGTCTTTGAATTCGATATAGGCCATCGATTAATTCCCATCTGGTCGGATAACTCTTTAGTATTACCCATTTCGCACCGACCAAAAAGGGACAGGTTTATTTTGGCAGGTTTTATATGGGGAAACGGCAGCTATAGATGAGGCGCCGGGGAGGCAGAGAAATCATCGACGGGGTCAGGCCGACCGCCAAACACAACGCACGCATCTCAATCTGTCAGCCAACTCATTCGAACAGCTGTTCGTTTCTATGATATGATTCAGCTATCTAAGCAGGCCAATACGCAGAAAGGCGGCCAACATGGCGTTCGACTTTAAGAAGGAATGCAAGGAGCTCTAC
Organism: Collinsella aerofaciens; assembly: GCF_015558785.1. GTDB lineage: Bacteria > Actinomycetota > Coriobacteriia > Coriobacteriales > Coriobacteriaceae > Collinsella > Collinsella aerofaciens_P. The sequence goes on along the minus strand of NZ_JADMOP010000002.1, from coordinate 138,672 downwards.
AGACCTGCAAGCAAGCCGAGTATCGTAACTGTCCCGCCTATGAACTACGTAGCCGTTCGCGGAAAGGGTGACCCAAATACCGAAGGTGGCGAGTATCAAAACGCCCTGCCGTTGCTTTACGGCATCGCCTATACCGTCAAGATGTCGAAGAAAGGCTCAAGGAGTATCGAGGGCTATTTCGACTTTGTGGTACCGCCGCTCGAGGGTTTCTGGTGGCAAGACTCCCCGAGCGGCGACATCGACTATGTACGCAAGGACGATTTCAACTTTACCTCGTGCATCCGCCTGCCCGATTTCGTCACCCAAGATGACTTTGACTGGGCAGTCGCGGAAGCCACGACCAAGAAGAAACTGGACTTTTCCGCCGTTGAGCTGCTTAAAGTTGACGAGGGTCTCTGCGTTCAATGCATGCACACCGGGCCCTACGACAACGAACCGGCGACTGTAAACGCTATGCATGAATACATGACCGAGCAGGGCTATGTCCCCGACTTCTCAGACTCCCGTTTACATCACGAATTCTATCTCTCCGATCCACGCAAATGTGCACCGGAGAAACTTAAGACTGTGGTTCGTCATCCTATCAAGCGCGCTGAATAGCGTGGGGCGCCGTCCCGCGCATCAGGTTTTAGGCCAGGCAATCAGCCGCTCCAAGGTCATCTGGCAGCTTCCTTGACGCAGGTCATCGTATCTTATAATTTTATGTCTCTAAAGCTGGAAAGCCTCTCAACGATGCGCAACTCCAGCTCTTTTTATATCAAGAGGCTTAAATGAAATACCAGAAGTCGTGGATATCCATCAACGAACAGATAGTACTATTGACAGCTAACAAGGGTCTTAAGTGCTCTGATCAAAGCGAACTCGAGCGAGCTTTGGTCGAAGTCGGCTACTACAGGCAAAGTGTTCAAGCGTTACTCCTCGTACGCGCCCTCAAGCCGCAGCAGCCACTCCTTGCGGTCAAGCCCGCCGGCATATCCGTTGAGCGATCCGTCGGCTGCCACCACGCGATGGCACGGCACGATAATCGAAATGGGATTACGCGCGACCGCAGCCCCCACAGCACGGGGAGACACAACGGGCGCCTCGTTTCCCGGTACACGATGTCGGGCGGCGACACGCTGGGCGATCTCACCATACGTAGCGACCTCACCACGCGGAATAGAAAGCAGCTCAAACCAAACCTCGCGCTGAAACGCCGTACCGATCATATGCAACGGCGGCGTAAACCGAGGCTCCTGCCCTGCAAAATAAGCATTCAGCCAAGCCCAGGAACGCTCAAGCACCGAAGAGGCCGCACCATTTGCCGGATTCGCCGACAACATGCCACCAATACCGGAAACCGCGTCGGCGCCTTCAACGTGCTCCGCATCTTCTTTGAGCAGCGTAGAGCCAAAATGCTCCTGCCCCTCAAACCAAAGCCCTGTCAAACCGCGGCCATCAGCGGCAAGCAGAATCTCGCCCAAAGGCGAAGCAAACGTCGTCGTGACCACCAGCGGCTCCTTTCAAAACTCCGCACCATGATACCGCGAATTGTGCAGACAACCTGCCTGATACGCCCGGGCAGGCTCGTAATTGTTTAAGCGAGACCGCTTTCCCCAATCAAGCGAAGATGACGCGGGGGCTCGACGCCAAAGCGGTACCTCTACCAGCTGAGCTCTAATACTTTTCCCGAGAAGTGAACGAGTAAAAACGAAGCCCCGGAGCATCCACACCTTTAGACCGCAAAACCGCAGGATTCGCACAGCAAAACCGCAGGAAATAGCGGTCAAAATATGCCAATGCTTCAGGGGTCAAAATAAGGTCGTTCACTTCTCGGGAAAAGTATTAGACCCCGATTCACCCCAACCCCAAAGTCACCTCAGGCGGCAGGCGCAGCGCGCCGCAGCTGCCGTCACGGCCCCGCAGTCACCCCAGGCAGCAGGCGCGACAGCGCCGCAGCTGCCGACCGCGCTCCGCAGTCCCCAAAGGCGGCAGGCGCAAAGCGCCGAGGCCGCCGCCGGGACCAGGGCCTGCAACGGCCACGTGCCCCCATATCAGCCCAGCGGCCCCAACCAACAACGGCCCCATCGCAGGTCGCTTGCAGCAGCGTCACCGAAGGCGGGGGCCGGGCTTAGTTTTCAGAACACTCCGCAGACCAGTGTGGCGCCTTGTCCGCGGCTCCGAAGGAGCAGGACAAGGCGCCACACATGGTCGAGGACGTTCTGAAAACTAAGCCCGGCCCCCGCCGGACAGGTCACACTACTCGCAGAGCAGCTTAGCAATCTGGACGGCGTTGGTTGCCGCGCCCTTACGGATTTGATCGCCGCAGCACCAGAAGGTGATGCCACGCGCGGCCTCGGGGTTCGAGATATCGCGGCGCACACGACCGACCCAAATCAGGTCCTGGTCGGACGTATCCATCGGCATGGGGAAGCGATCGTGCGCATCCTCGGCGCTCATGTCGTCAACCAGCTTCACGCCCGGAGCGGCGGCCAGCGCAGCACGGGCCTCGTCAACCGTAATGTCGCGCTCAAACTCGAGCGTAATGCTCTCAGAGTGCGAGCGCAGCACGGGCACGCGCACGCAGGTGCAGTTCACGCGCAGCTCGGGCAGGTGCATGATCTTGCGGCCCTCGTTTTGCAGCTTCATCTCCTCGGAGGTAAAGCCCTCCTCCTTGACGCCGCCAATCTGCGGAATCAGGTTACTCGCGAGCTGGGCGGCAAATGCGCGCGGCTCGGGAATCTCCTCGCCACGGCCCAGAGCGGCCAGCTGAGCCTCGAGCTCGGCCATACCGGGAGCGCCAGCACCCGAAGCCGCCTGGTACGTCGAGACGATCATGCGCTTCACGCCGGCGAGCTGATGCAGCGGCCAGGTGGGAACCAGGCCGATAATGGTCGCGCAGTTGGGGTTGGCGATCAGGCCGTGGTGCCACTTGATGTCGTCGGCATTGATCTCGGGCACGACCAGCGGTACCTCGGGATCCATACGGAAGGCATGGCTGTTGTCGACCACGACGGCGCCGCGCTTGACGGCCTCGGGCAGTAGCTCCTTCGCAATGTCGTCGCCGGCGGCTCCAAGCACAATGTCACAGCCCTCAAAGGCCTCGGGGCAAGCCTCTTCGATCACGATCTGCTCGCCGCGGAACTCGACGGTTTTGCCCGCAGAACGAGCGCTCGCCAGCAGCTTGAGCTTGCCAACCGGAAACTCCTGCTCGTTTAAGCACTCGAGCATCTGGGTGCCCACGGCTCCCGTCGCGCCCAAAATAGCAACCGTGTACTGTTTCATGCTTCCCCCTTTAAAGGTTATGGCTTTTGCCTGCACGCCGAGCAGGCCGATTGTTGTTGCCAGTGTATACAAGAACGGGGCGGACACGAAACCCGCCCCGTCGAAACGAAACCGAAACGAAACGCCCCGTGCTAGATTTTTGGCACTTGTCCCAAAAATATACCGAGCAGTCGCTACTTTTTGAGCGCGGCCAGGGTGGGATCGACCGGCGTGGGAGCCTCCAAATCGGAGACCTTCACAATGCCGTTCTCATCGGAGAAGGCACGGTAAATGGTCCGAATCGCCAGGTCGAAGTCTTTCTCCTCGACACCGATAATGATGTTGATCTCGTCGCAGCTCTGCGAAATCATGCGCACGCTCACGCCGGCCTGGCCGAGCATGCCAAACAGATGCCCCGAGATACCCGCACGGCCGCGCAGGTTACGACCGACGGTCGCGATGAGCGCCAAGCCCTCGACAACCTCGATCTCGAGCGGCTCGACCTCCTGCTGAATGTCGCCCACAAGCGAGTACAGCGAGTCGTGCACATCCTGCTCCTGCACCACAGCGCCAAAGCGGTCGACACCGGTGGGCATGTGCTCGACGGAAACGTCATAGCGTTCGAACACCGAAAGTGCACGGCGCATAAAGCCAACGCGGGGCTTGGTGCGGTCGCGGGCAACGTTGATGGCGACAAAGCCGCGCTTGCCGGTCACGCCGGTAATGATGGGCTCGGCCTCACCCTCGTCAGCCGTCTCGCTAATGATGGTGCCAGGATCCTGCGGCGCATTGGTGTTCTTGATGACCAGCGGAATACCCGCCTCGCGCACGGGGAACACGGCCTCCTCGTGCAGGACACTTGCGCCCATGTACGAAAGCTCGCGCAGCTCCTCGTAGGTAACGCGCGCAATGGGCTGAGCCTCGGGAACAATACGCGGATCGGCAGAATAGAAACCCGAGACGTCGGTCCAGTTCTCGTACAGGTCGGCACCCAGGCACTTGGCCAGGATCGAGCCCGAGATATCGCCGCCGCCACGATCGAGCAGCTTGATCTGACCCTCACGCGTCGCGCCGTAGAAACCGGGCATAACAAAGCCGCCCTGCTGGCCGTACTCCTGCACCAGCTCGGAGGTACGGTTCATGCTGAGCGTACCGTCGTGATGGAATGCCACAACCGTCGCAGCGTCCAGGAACGGCAGACCCAGGTATTCGGCCATCAGGCGAGCGGTGAAGTACTCGCCGCGGCTCACGAGCTCCTCGGTGGAGTAGCCGCCCGAGCGGGCGCGCTCGGCAAAGGCCGCGAACTCCTTACGGATGGGATAGGTGAGCTCCAACTCGTCAGCGATATCAAAATAGCGCTGACCAATGTCCTCGAGCAGCTCCTCACACGACACGTGATACTTAACGTGCGCGTTAACCAGGTAGAGCAGGTCGGTCACCTTGGTGTCGCCCTTAAAGCGACGACCGCAGGCAGAAACCACCACAAAACGGCGGGCAGGGTCGGCATCGACGATGGCCTTGATCTTCTTGAAGTGTTCAGCGTCGGCGACCGACGAGCCGCCAAACTTGGCAATTTTTATCATGGCGTGGAGGTTACCTTTCTAAAAGCCTCTGCAAACCTGTTTTGCGCGCTCTGATACCATGGGTTCACCGATTGGGACCAAGGTATCCGAGGAGCACTGTTATATGGGAACTTATCATAGTACACGAGGACGCACTTTATCATGCTCAAGTAAGGTGGCAATCCGCACCGGCATCGCTCCCGACGGGGGTTTGTTTGTCTCGGACGAGCTTGGCACCCAGCAGGTCGATATCAGCTCGCTTGCCGATAAATCGTACTTTGAAATCGCTCAAAATGTGTTGGGAATGTTACTGAACGATTACACGGACGAAGAAATTTCGGCCTGTGTGAATGAGGCTTACCGCGGTACGTTTGCGAGTGATGAGGTCACGCCGCTCGTCAAACTCGACGCAGCGCCGGGCACCGACGCTCCTCAAACCTATGTGATGGAGCTCTTTGGCGGTCCCACGAGCGCCTTTAAGGACGTCGCCTTGCAGATGCTCCCCCGCCTGATGGCCCGCACCTCTGCCAAGGACGGTGGCGCCGAGCGCATCATGATCGTCACCGCCACGTCGGGCGACACGGGCAAGGCAGCGCTCGCCGGCTTTGCCGACGCTCCGGGCACGGGCATCACCGTCTTTTATCCCGAAGGCAAAGTCAGCCGCGTGCAGAATCTGCAGATGTCCACGCAGGAGGGCGGCAACGTCGCCGTCTGCGGCATCCGCGGCAACTTCGACGACGCCCAGAGCGCCGTCAAGCGCATCTTTGCCGATAAGGAGCTGGCCGAGCGCCTTGAAGCCGCCGGCACGGTGCTTTCGAGCGCCAACTCCATCAACGTCGGGCGCCTGGTGCCGCAGGTCGTCTACTACTTTGCCGCCTATGCGCAGCTGCTGCGCGCCGGTGCCATCGAGGCCGGCAATGCCGTGGAGTTCTGCGTGCCGACCGGCAACTTTGGCGATATCCTGGCCGGCTACTACGCCAAGCGCATGGGTCTGCCCGTTGCCAAGCTCATCGTCGCGAGCGACAAGAACAACGTTCTGGCTGACTTCCTGACCACCGGCGTCTACGACCGCAACCGTCCGTTCTTCACGACCATCTCGCCGTCGATGGACATCCTCATCAGCTCCAACCTGGAGCGCATGCTGTACTTCCTGTCCGATGGCGACTGCGAGCTCGTTGCCGGCCTTATGGAGCAGCTGGCACAGACTGGTCGCTATGAGGTTCCCGCCGACCTGCTGGCAAAGATTCAGAGCGTGTTTGGCTGCGGCTGGGCCAGCGAGGACGAGGTCCGCGCCGCCATCAAGAGCTGCTGGGACGCCAACGGCTACGTGATCGACCCGCACACCGCCTGCAGCTATCACGTCTTTGAGCAGGTCGCCCCCGCCGAGGGCGCTAAGGCTCGCGTGCTGCTTTCGACCGCCAGCCCCTACAAGTTCCCACGCGCCTGCTGCGACGCCCTGGGCCTCGACGTTCCCGAGGATGATTTTGAGGCCATGCGTGTACTCGAGCAGGCCACCAACACGGTCGCCCCGACCCAGCTCGCCGAGCTCGAGTCCAAACCCGTCCGCTTCGAAGACGTCTGCGACGTAGCCGACATGGCCAACTACGTAGAGTCTGCAGCAAAAAAGATGGCTACCAACTAAACCCCATATAAGGCGCCGGCGAAAGCCGGCGCACCTTCTTTTATCAGATACCTACCGGGATGATGACGAACGTGCATAGCGTGCCTGGCTGTTTAGTTCGTCGCGAGTTCCGCACGCAAAGGAAAGCACTTAATGTGCTTTCCGTCTTGCGCAGGACTGCCCGAGCAGCGAACTAAACAGCCAGGCACGCCAGGAGGACTCACATGATCAAGATCACCGTCCCAGCAACAAGCGCCAACTTGGGCATTGGCTACGATACCCTCGGCATGGCCGTCAGCCTCTACTCGCACTTTACCTTTGAGCGCGCCGACAAGCTCACCATCACGGGCTGCCCCGAAGAGTTCCAAAACGAGAATAACCTGGTCTATGTAAGCTTTGTCGATGCTCTGGCCGCCTGGGGCGAGCCGGCTTTTCCCGTTGCCATCGACATCCAGACCGACGTGCCCGTCGCCCGCGGCCTGGGCTCCAGCTCCACCTGCGTCGTCGCCGGCATTATGGCCGCCGCCGCACTGACAGGCCACACCGTCGACCGCGCCGAGCTGGTTCGCATCGCCACCGAGGTCGAGGGCCATCCCGATAACGTCGCCCCCGCTATCCTGGGCGGCGCCGTCTGCTCCTTTACGCCGACCGATTCGCTCCCCCAGTGCCTGCGCTACGAGGTGAGCGATCGCCTGCGTTTTATTACCGTGATTCCGCCCTACGAGGTACACACGAGCGAGGCGCGCAAGGTCGTGCCGCAGGAGATTCCGCTCTCCACCGCCGTGTGGCAGATGGGCCGCATCGCCGGTATGACGCGCGGCTTGGAGACCGGTGACCTCAACCTGATTGCCGCCGCCAATGACGACCGCATTCAGGAGCCCTATCGTCGCCGCCTGATTCCCGACTACAACGCCGTGCGCGACACCTGCCTTAACGGCGGCGCTAAGACCATCTGGATTAGCGGCTCGGGCTCGACCCTCATGGCTGTGACCGACGATACCATCGTGGCAAAGTTCCTGCAGGTCAAGCTGCGCGAGCAGTTCCCTAAGTGTGATACGCATATTCTGACGTGCGACACGGAAGGCGCCCAGATCGAATACCTGTAGTCGCCGTCCCGTATACTCGCCGGGGAGGCCAGGGGGCTTTGCCCCCAAATCGTCCTCGGACATGGCAGGACCCCCGCTGCGCACTTCGTGCGGCGGGGGTCCTGCCGTCCTGCGGAAAGATTTGGGGGCAAAGCCCCCTAGCCTCCCCTATGTTAACTTCACCGGCGGCGGCTACAGGGACCTACGCTCTGGAAAGTCGCCGGGCTGATAGTTTGGATTTTTATTGATAGGGGCTCTTGCTAGGCTGGAGCACTTCCTAGAGGCGGGCATCGGCTGTGTGCTTGGCTTAGACGGCGCCGGTTTCTTTGTATTCGAAGACTGGTTCTAGGAGGTCCTCGATGTTGCAGTGGAGGGCTTTTGCTATGGCTCGTACGCTTGTTACCGAGGCTTCATTGATGTTTCTCTGACGCTGCTCGTACATTTGGATTGAGCGGAGTGACACACCCGATTCGTATGCCAGATCTTGTTGGGTTTTCTTGAGTCTCTTTCTTGCTAACGCAAGTTTGGTTTGCCTGGACGCTTTTTTCGCCATATCGCAGACGAGACGAGCCACGCGTTCCTCCGAGGCTTCGTGCCAGGGGCAATACAGACTGCGCAGCACATCAAATGGAACGACATGCAGCAAATCTTCGAAAGACTCTCCTAAGCGCCACTGCAGGTATGCCAGCATCCAGCCTGTCCAGTATTCCGGTGTCTTTTCGAATCGGTAGGTTCGATTTGGCATCGGCCTTGATTGATAGCCGGACCTTTCGGCAATGAGCGCGAACAGCTCAACGCCCGATTTTCCCGACACTACCCATGCATTGCCGCGCTCAAACTCTCGAGCAACCCCGCTCAGGCAAAAGAGTTCAGCAACTTCCGATCCTTCTGCTCCATAGTCATTGACGGCATAGTCAAAGCAGTCGCCGAGGTTGTTCATTGCATCCTCGAGGTAGTAGACGGGGTATGTCCTACTCGGCCCACAATCCGTTAACTCTTGGATCATTCAAATCAACCCTCCCTGCCATCAAATCCCTAATGTCAACACCATCAGAGTCAAATCCGTTTACCGTATCCAGATACTTACGTCGAGCGTTCTGTTCTCGCTCAAATCGTTTGGGATAAAACTCAGCTCCCGAGACCTGCTTCCAATCGCAGAACCTGATCGCCGAGAACGCGCGCTCACTCATAAGCGCATATTGAGTGCCCAAATCCCCCAAAAACATAATGCGCTGCAATTGCCTGAGCGAGATCATGCCGTTGACAAACTGTCTTGCAAACGAGAAATAGGAATCGTCTGCACGATAGCCTCGAATAACGTCATAGGGAGAAATATCAATCAGGCAGTTATCCAGCAGATAACGAAGCCCCTCGCGTGCTACTGGCGTTGAAACATTGAACTCTCTGTTATTCGCCAGAATTGCAAGCCAGTTGAGAATCGAGAACTCACCTGATTCCAAATCCAAAATCGCAAGGCCATCTAAATCAAGCTCATATCGATTGGCAATGCCATCAGACTCGGTCCGACATGCCCACTCCATTGCCATTTCCTCATGCGGTGTGCAATAAAACCCGCGCCCATAGTCATTGAATTGCCTGCATTTATCCAACGATGGATGCTCGACAACAACCTCCGACCCGTGCCAAAGCTCCATATCGACCTCCTAAAAAATATCACCCCAGTGATAGTTTACCAATAACTATCACTGGGGTGATATAGATGGGAGCTTTTGAGGGGCTGCAGCCCGATTAGAGGCAGGCCTCGGCGATGCGCTTTTTGAGTTCGTCGATGCCGGTACCGGTCTGGGAGCTTGTGATGATCACGTTTTCGGCCGGGACGTTGAGCTGCTTTTTGATGGCTGCTGCCTGGCGGGCCTGCTGGGTGCGGCTGAGCTTATCGGCTTTGGTGAGGCAGACGATAAAGTTGAACTCGTTGCCCTGTAGATAGTCGATCATGTCGTGGTCGAGCTTGCTGGGGTCGTGGCGAATGTCCACCAGCGAGACGACCAAGTTAAAGCTGCGCTCGGAGTCGAAAAAGTCGCCAATGAGCTCGGCCCAACGATCGCGCTCGGCCTTGGAGCGACGCGCGAAACCGTAGCCCGGCAGGTCCACAAAGTGCACGTCGTCGGCCTCGAAGAAATTGATATTGCTCGTCTTGCCCGGCGTGCTGGAAACCTTGACCAGGTTCTTGCGGCCAAAGAGCTTGTTCATGATCGACGACTTGCCCACGTTGGAGCGGCCGACAAAGCTCACCTCGGGGCAGGTGGACTCGGGAATCTGCGAAACCTTGCCGTAGCTGGCAACGAACTTGGCAAGCTGATAGTTAATGGAATCGGCCATGGACACTCCTTGGTCGTAGGTTCTTACAAATAGACGCGCTATTGCGCAGCGGCAATGCGGCGGACGATATCGAGCGTGATGCCGCTCGCGGTGCGAGCGTACTCGTCCAGATCGAACTCGCGCTCGCAAAACGCGTCATATGCCTCGTCGCAATTATCGCTGATAGCGCGCAGCACCAGGCAATCGACACCATTCTTGGCCGCGATGTGCGCAATTGCCGCGCCCTCCATCTCGACGCAATCGGCATGCGTGGCCTCAATCGCAGCGTTACGCATGGCATCACCAGTAACAAAGCGGTCACCCGTGGCGATAGTGCCACACAGGAACTGCTTGGGGTCCTTCTCCGCAGAAGTCTCATCCGCCGAGACATCCACAAATCCACGCTCGGCAAGCACGGCGGCGGCGACATCAGCCAACACCGGCGTCGAGACAAACTCCTCGAGCCCCGGCGCGGACTCGGCGATGAGTGCCGTATCGGTATCCAGATAGCGCAGGCACTTGCCTATAACCACGTCGTTAATATGCAGTTTAGGGTTAAGGCCACCCGCAATGCCCGAAAACACTACGGCCTGCGGGGCGTATTTGCTGATGAGATGCTGCGTTGCGGCAGCGGCGTTCACGGTCCCCATGCCCGCCGTCGTGGCGACTACTGTCAGACCCGAAAGCCCACCGTTCACAACGGTCAAGCCCGCCTCCTGCGACTCATGCGCGCCACTCAGCTCTTCCTTAATCTGCGCAACCTCTTTTTCGAGCGCACCGATGATTGCGATGGTAGGCATACCATCCCCCAAACCTGTGAAAACTGCTTATCCACGGTATGGTACCAGCATTTTGACTCAACCGTGTCTGCACCAAGCCGTTAGGCCAGTACAGCTCGGATATCATAAAGGGGCAAAAATGGCTTGTTAGCCGATGGCCGACCTGAGCTCCGCACGGCGCTTTTTCATGCCGGTCATAACGGCATTGCGCAGCTCGGGCATGCGCGCGGTATCCATCTGGGGCACGCCCTCGAGCTTATAGGGAATGCCCAGTTGCTCGTACTTGACGACACCCATCGTGTGATATGGCAGCATTTCCAGGCCCACCACGTTGTGCCATGGAGCGATGAGGCGACCGAGCTTCTCGCACTCCTCCACCGTGTCGGTAATGCCCGGCACCACCACGTGACGGATAACAACCTTGATCTTGCGACGTGCAAGCTCATCGCCAAACGCCAAGATGCGTGCGGGATCGCAACCAGTCAGCTTTTTATGCTCGACCGGGTCGGCATGCTTAATATCGAGCAGCACCATGTCGGTCTCGTTGAGAACGGCATCGAACTTCTCGGGGTGATTGGGATCAAACGCATATCCGCAGCTGTCAAGGCAGGTATGCACGCGGCCATCGGGGTTATTGTGCATGGCGCGGAACAGGTCGGCCAAAAACTCAGGCTGTAGGAGCGGCTCGCCGCCCGAAACCGTAATTCCGCCGCTGCGATAGAACTCGTGGTTACTCTGGAACTCATCCATCAGGTGTTCGACGGTCACCATGGTGCCGCCGTTAACCGACCAGGTATCGGGATTGTGACAATACGCGCAGCGCATGGGACAGCCCTGGACAAACACCACAAAGCGAATGCCGGGTCCGTCGACCGTTCCCATCGTCTCGATTGAATGCACGCGGCCTAGGGCAAATGCGGAATCCTCAGGACGAGCGTCCACACCCTCAAGCGTCATCTCAGCCATTCCCGCTACCTTGCCTCTCCTTGGATGCAACCAATTAAAATGCCAGAGCCATTCTAGCCCATGCGCTTGCGTTTAAACGTCTCGGGCTAGAATGGCACGTTTTAATCTATCCCCCATCACCATGGCTGGGGTCTACGTCGAGATGTCAGGCTGAAGAACGCTCACCTGCGGCCTTTACGCCTTAAGCGTGAGCACCGCACCGAAGGCGGTCGGGCCGCAGTGGCTCGAGATGACGCCACCAACCTGAGTCCAGGTAATGTCCTTAAAGCCCAGGTCGCGCGCATAGATTTCCATGTCGTCGCGCAACTCCTCGGAAAGACCCACCGAATACGCCAGGCCAATATGCGAGTAGTCGATCTCGCCCTTGGCAACCATGTGGTCAATAAAGGCACGGGCGCACTTGAGCATAGAACCGCGGAACTTCTTGGTCGCCACGAACTTGCCGCCCGTCACCTCAATGCAGGGCTTAATCTTGAGCAGGTGGGCACCGAGGAATGCCACGTTGGACAGACGACCGCCTGCCTTAAGGAAGGCAAGGTCCGTAGGAACAAAGCCCAGCAGCACACGGTCCATGACGGAGTTCGTAAATGCAAAGATCTCGTCGACGGTGGCATCGGGGTGAGCCTCGATGTATTTGGCGGTCTCGACGACAACAAGCGACTGGCCCACCGAGACAAAGCGCGTGTCCATGGAGAACACGTAGTCGCGGCCCTTAGCTGCAATCTTGGAGGACTGATGCGAGCAGGTCGTGGCCTCGGAGTACGCAAGATGCAGAATGGTCGCATCGGGCTGCTCGGCATGGATACGGTCGTACACGTGAGCAAAATCCGCAGGCGCGCAGCCGCTGGTCTTGGGCATTACGCCAAACTCGTTGCAGCGTGAATAAATCTCGAGCGGATCGATCGAGCCGTCCTCGACGGTCTCGTCACCAATCATGACATGCATGGGCACGCGCACGATGCCGTAGCGTTCGCAAAGCTCCGGCGTCACATCCGACCCAGACTCAACCACGATTACGTACTTGCCCATTATTATCACGACCCATCTCAACATTGGCTTTTCAATACATGGCACGCGCCGCCGCACTGTTGCACAACGGCGTCCAAGCGCCAAAGAGACGCCGCCCCTTGCACACAACAAAGGACAGCGTCTCCCTGGAAAACTCCGTGCATCCTGAGATTCTACACGGTTTATTAAGGAGTGTTACTTATTCCGCAAACGGTCGCTATACGCGATAAACGGTAGCTGGCCGCGGTAACTGCGACACATTCCGCCCAGCAAGTCCAATCGTACTCCATGCACGGTTAATGCACGAGGCGGTAGAAATTCATCGATACCGCACCCTCGGCGTGCAGCTCCATCGCCGGAACCGCCGGCGAATAGGTACGGCTCGTAAGTGCCGCCTCGCCGCCATTTGCAAAAATCTCGACCATCGTAGTGTCCGAAAGCACGCGTAGGTCGCGAAGCTCGCCGAGCTCAATCGACCTCTGGTCGCGCCCATAGCCTTCGTCACCCATATCGAGGGTAAGCATCCCGTCCGTATAACGCACAAAGACACCCTTGCGGATTTCGAGCTCGACCATCTTGGCGCCCTCACAGGAAACCACAAGATCAAACAGGCGGCCCGGCTCCTCAACGGTTTCACCGCCTGTCGCGCGAACGCAGTCGCCGCGCACCTTCTCAATCTCGTGCGCCGGCTGCTGACAGAGCTTACCATCGCGTATGCTCAGCTCTCGCGGCACCGTCAACGCGCACTGCCACCCGCGTGCCACCGTCGGGTTTTCTGCCGTCGCATCGGGGCAACCAGACCACCCGATCATCAAACGCCGACCCGCAGCATCCTCAAAGGACTGCGGTGCGTAGAAATCAAAGCCGGCATCGACCATCGGGGGCATGCCCTGCCCGGTGATCTTAAAGCTCGGCGCCTCCCAATCGGCCTCGATGGAGAACCACACGCACTGGTGCGGATTGCGGTAACACCAACCATCGGCGGGCACACCCTGCGGACAGCAAACGAGAATAAGCTCGCCATCAAGCTCAAATAGATCAGGGCACTCCCACATAAAGCCAAACTTCTCGCCCGGCTCAATGCGCGTCGCATAGCTCCAGTCCTCTAGATCGTGCGAGGCATAGACAAGCACGCAGCCACGATTGTCTTTCGTACGAGCGCCGAGAACCATGTAGTAGATACCGTCGTGTTCAAGGATTTTGGGGTCGCGCACGTGCGTACCGATATCGTCGGGGTAATCGACCGGCCCAACAGCCATGCGCTTCTCGCCCAATTCGTCGGGATTCTCGGCAACCATATGAATTTGGTTTTGCTCACGGCCCGTCAACACGTAGTCGTAATCATCGCGGTCAAAATGCTTGACGTTGCCGGTATAGAAGTAGTGAATCTTACCATCACGTACAAAGGCAGAACCAGAATACGCTCCACTCGAATCCAAATCGGAATCGGGAAACAGCACGGGACCGTGATTCTCGTAGGTCACAAAATCCTTTGTCGTCAGATGGTTCCAAAGCACTGGACCGCCATGCGCAGCATCGAACGGATCGTATTGATGATAGATGTGATACGTATCACCAATCTGAACCAAACCGTTGGGGTCGTTGAGCCAGCCAAGCTCAGGCTCCACATGGAACAGGAGCCTATCGGGGTCGGACGCGATGCGAGCCGCCGTCTCGTCCTGTCCAGCTCGCCACTGCTCATAGTCCGCGCGTGTCACCTTATTTTTTTGATTAAACATCGCCGTTGACTTTCTCGTCTATGGGGAAGGACGCTCGACTCACACGAGTCGAACGCCCTTCCTCAAATGGACTTATCCTCAGATTACGCTGAACGGCTCAACTAGAAGCTAACGTCGAAGCCAGCGCCAGCGCCCTCTTCATCGGTGGTCGGCACGCCCTTTGCCTTGTTGTAGGCAAAGATCAAGACGATCGGCACGATAAAGGCGATGAGATTGCCGGCCACATACCACACGAGCGTCTCGGGCGTAACGATGAGCAGGCCAAGCACACCGGTCAGACCCTGACCGATAGCGCGCACCTCAAAGAGCTTCACGAAGGCACCGCCGCAGCCTGCACCGATGCAAGCGCAGACGAACGGGATGATCGAGTAGCGCATGTTTGCAGCAAAGATTGCGGGCTCGGAGATACCGACCAGCGTCGGGATAAAGGACGACATGCAGATGTTGCGCTCTTTGGAGTGCTTCTTGTGGATGAGATACATGCCGATGGCGCCGCCGCCCTGGGCGATGATGGAAACCGACCAGATGGCCTGGATGTAGTTGAAGCCGGTCGTGGCAACAAGGTTTGCCTCGATACCCTGGATGAACTGATGCGTACCGGTAACGACGAGCGGCTGCAGGAACGCGGCGAAGACAAAGGCACCAAAGACGCCCATCCTGTTGTACAGGATATCGATTACGCCGGCGAGGACGTCACCGATCAGGTTGCCGAGCGGGCCGAACACGGTGAACAGGGCGACGTTAGCAAGAATCAGGGTAACGGTCGGGACAAAGACGAACGAAACGACCTCGGGGATGTACTTCTGGGCAATCTTTTCGACCTTGGCCATAAACCAGGCAGTCAGGATTGCAGGGAATACGCCGCCCTGGAAAGCAACCATGGGAATGGATAGCGGACCGAAGTTCCAGTACTCAGCACCCGTCGGGTCCATAACGAACGTGTTGCGGTTCATAAGGCTCGGGTGAACCATGACGATACCGACGAGGATGCCCAGGATCGGGTTACCGCCAAAACGCTTGACCGCGCTGTACATAACCAGGACAGGCAGGTAGTCGAACGTGGTGGCGATAATGGCAAAGAAGCTTGCGAGGTTCTTGAGGAACTCGCTGTGATCGGCGAGGCTGCCTTCCATGCCAAAGAGGCCGTTGGCAACGATCAGTGACTTAAGGCCGATGATGATTGCAGCGCCGACGAAGGCGGGAATGATGGGGATAAAGATGTCCGAGAATACCTTGAGGACCGAGAAGAACTTGCCCTTCTTGTCCGCCTCAGCGCCCTTGACCTCGGAAGCACTGATCTCCTTAACGCCCGTCAGAGCCATAAACTCATCGTAAACCTTGTTGACGGTACCGGTACCGAAGATGATCATGAGCTGGCCGCTGTTGTACAGCACGCCCTTGACGCCATCGATGTTCTCGAGCTCGGCCTTGTTGTATTTGCTCGTATCCTTGAGCACCAGACGCAGACGGGTCACGCAATGCGTGGCGCCCTCGATGTTCTCCAGTCCGCCGACGTTGTCGACGACTTGCTGGGACACTGCCTTGTAGTCCATGTTCCTCTCCATTCCTTTTCTAAATCATAAAACGGTTCGTTGCCGCTACAGAGACGCGATCGTTGCGTTTGCGCACTTGAGCGCACCGTCGGTGACGGTAAGCGCCACACCCTGGCCCTGCTTGTTGCAGAAGCGAGCGTTGAGCGCAACATCATCGACAAAGATGGTCGCGATGTCGTCGTCGACGACCAGACGCACATGGTGAGTGCCCTCGCCCTTAAAGAACAACGGACGCTCGAGGCCCATGTTGTTGACCTGGAACCACGGGTACTGGGGAGCCGGCGTGAACTCGAGCTTGCCCTCGCGCAGGTTGGCGCGGAACTCATAGGCAAGACCGGTCTCGGCGTCCTCGGCGAACTTGACCGAGAAGCCGGCAGCGTTACCGCCGAGCTCAATGTCGGCATCGAGCAAGTAGGTGGAGCCGGCATCCGCGGCGAGCACCTGCTCGACCTTGCCCGACTCGCAGGAAAGCTCAAAGGTCTCGACTGCCTTAGCCTCGCCAAAGGCGCCAAGCATGCTGTCGGGGAGCTTGGTGCCGAGCGTTCCGTCGGCACGCTGAACGATCTCGAGGGGCATAAAGGTGCCACCCCATAGGTAAGAGCTGGGGTCGCCGCCCTCGTCACGCGTAGGAACCCAACCAAAGAGAACGCGACGCTCGCCATCGAATGCGGTGCGAGCGGCGTAGTACGCGCGGCCGTCGAAGGAGTCGTCAGCGGGGGTAATCCAAGGACCGTTGATGGACTTGGACATGCGGTAACGGGTCTTGTTGCCGTCGCTGTACTCGGAAAAGACGAGGTACCACCAGTCGCCCATCTTAAAGAGATCAGGCATCTCAAACATGGTGTACAGGCCCGGGTTCCACCAGTCGCCCTGGAACTCCCAGTTGGTCAGATCCTTGGAGGTGAACTTGACCAGGCGGCCGGTCATCAGACGCTTGTCCTCGCCCACACGCGTGCCGAGGATGAGCATGTACTCTTCGTTCTCCTCATCCCAAAGCACAAAGGGATCGCGCCAGTTGCGGTCATCGTAACCCTCCTGGGGCGGAAGCAGCGTCTCGGCGATGTTCTTCTCCCACTTGACGGCGTCGTCGCTCGTTGCGTGAAGAAGAACCTGCTTCATCAAACGTGCGCGGACCTTATCGCGATTGCAACCAGTGTAGAGCGCATGGTACTTGTCGCCCACCTTAAACACCGTGCCGGCATAAATGTACTGGTCGACTTCCTCGTCGCCGCCGCGCTCAAGGCTCTCGCCAAAGTCCTTGTAGTTGACGAAATCCTTGGTCGTAGCGAGTGCCCAGCCAAACGGCTCTCCGAAAGGTTCGGGGTTACGCGTGTCACGCTGATGATAGAGATAGAACGTGCCGTCCTCGCCGTACGGCATGATGTCGCCTACCCAAATTCCCTCAGGCTGGTAATACACCTTGTGCATCCGAGACTTCCTTTCCACGACATACTAACTCGGTACAATGGCAAGATATGTCAATCGTTTTCATGTGTCAAACGTTTTCACACCAATACGTCTTTTCGCAGTTCCAGTCGTCGGTAAACGGTTGACATATGCCGGCGAACGGTCATCAGAGGCGTTTGAGGAATTCTTTTGGCACGGGATGAACTACGCGGTTTTGCCCTCAATGAGTTCAACGGGGAGCTTGATATTCGATTCGGGATTATCGCCGTTAATAAGAGCGATGATGGATTGCGCCGCGAGCTCTCCGATGCGATCGATATCTTGACGTACGGTTGTTAAGTCAGGCATAAACGTCATAGTTCGGCGGGCACCATCCGCGCCCACGACCTTAATATCGTCTGGAGCGCTCAAGCCACGCTGCTTCATCACGTTGAGACAGATGGCCGCCATCGTATCGTCTCCCGCAAAGATGCCGTCAATATCGGGGTTCTCATCGAGGATCTTCGCAACGACCGCGCCCTTTTCGTCGTCGGGCTTAACGAACTCAACCTCACGGACAAGCGCGGACAAACCGGCCTGCTCAACAACATCGAGGTAGGCATCGGTACGCTTATTGGCAGGCATGCGCATGCGGCTATTGCTGCGCAGGCACAGGATACGCCTGCAGCCGTCATCAATCAGACGGCGCGTGGCGAGCTCGCCAATGCCATAGCTGTCACTTGCAATCTGGACAGAGCCCTCGCCAAGATCGCAGTCGATGCCAACCAGGCTCAAGCCCATCTCGGCATATGCCTCGGCACCGATATTGAGGGAGTTGACGATGACGCCGTCGACCATATTGCGGCGGAGCATGTCAATATAGGAACGCTCAAGATCGGGTCGATTGGCGCTGTTGCACAGCAACATCTTAAAGCCGTTTTCCGCTAACGTGCGCTCGACCGCCTGCACAACCTGAGCATGGAACGGGCTGCTCACAAAGGGAACGATCATACCGATAAGATTCAGGCGACCGTTGAGCATGGCACGGGCGATATCGTTGGGCGTATAGTTGATGCGCTCCATCGCGGCATGGACCTTATCGCGGGTCTCTTGGCTAATATAGCCGCGATTATTAAGCACGCGAGATACCGTAGTAGGCGAAACCCCCGCCACCGCTGCAACTTCCTTGATGCCAGGCTTAGCCGTATCCTTAGAACGAGCACTCTCGCGAGCCATAGCACCCTCCCCCATCAACATGTCATACGTTTACATACGAACAAAGCATACCCCAACAACGGCGGGAAGACGGTAACAGTACAAGTAAGTAAACGACTCATCCAAATAATTAGGAGAGTTCCGCCCAAAGGGTGACTACACAGGACCCCCGCCGGGCCGCTTTGGGTTACTTTCCAAAACAATCCGCAGGACGCAAAGGGCTCCGCCGCGCGAAGCGCGCAGCGGAGCCCTTTGCATGTCCGAGGACGTTTTGGAAAGTAACCCAAAGCGGCCCGGCGATCCTGCGGGAGTTAAATCCCTTTAGAACTTGTTGTGGAAGGTACGCGCAATGACCTCGTCCTGCTGCTCCTTGGTGAGCGTGTGGAAGTTCACGGCATAGCCGGAAACGCGAATGGTCAGCTGCGGATACTTCTCGGGGTGAGCCTGAGCGTCGAGCAACGTCTCACGGTTGAAGACGTTGATGTTCAGGTGGTGGCCACCCTTCTCGGCGTAAGCGTCGAGCATGTGGACCAGGTTATCGGCCTGAGTCTCAGAAACTTCAGAAACCTTCATAATGTGTCTCCTTCGATCGATAGGCGCCGGCCGAAACCGGCGCACTAATCAGTAATCGTTATTGTTAGTATAGCACTAACAATAGTTACTCGCCCAGCTGATCAAGGTCGATATCGCCAAAGAACACCTGGTCCTCCTTGCCGAGCGCACTCGGGATGATAGAGAAGGTGTTGGAGATGCCGTCCTGAGCATCGCGGAACGGGAGCTTGGAAACCGAAGACAGCGAAGCGATGGCGCCGTGGCTATCGCGCTTGTGCATGGGGTTAGCACCCGGGGCGAACGGCTGGCCAGCCTTGCGGCCGTCGGGCGTGGAGCCGGTCTTCTTACCGTACACGACGTTGGAGGTAATGGTCAGAACCGAGGTCGTGGGCACGGAGTTGCGGTAGGTGTCGTTCATGCGGATGTACTCCATGAACTGGTGCACAACGTCGTGAGCGATCTGGTCGACGCGGTCGTCGTCGTTACCGTACTTGGGGAACTCGCCCTCGGTCTCGAAGTCGACGATGATGCCGTTCTCGTCACGGACGGGGTGGACCTTGGCGTACTTGATGGCGGACAGGGAGTCAGCCACGACGGAAAGGCCAGCGATGCCCGTAGCGAACCAGCGGTGCACGTGCTTGTCGTGCAGAGCCATCTGGATACGCTCGTAGCAATACTTGTCGTGCATGTAGTGAATGATGTTCAGCGAGTTGACGTACACGCCAGCGAGCCACTTCATCATGTCGTTGTACTTGGCCACAACGTCGTCGTAATCGAGCGTATCGCCCTCGACGGCGCGATACTTGGGGCCGACCTGCTTCTTGGAGACCTCGTCAACACCGCCGTTGAGTGCGTACAGCAGGCACTTGGCCAGGTTGGCGCGAGCGCCGAAGAACTGCATCTCCTTGCCGATGCGCATGGAGGACACGCAGCAGGCAATGCCGTAATCGTCGCCGTGATAGACGCGCATGAGGTCGTCGTTCTCGTACTGGATCGAGGAGCTGGCGACGGAAGTCTTGGCGCAGAACTTCTTGAAGTTCTCGGGCAGACGGGTCGACCACAGAACGGTCATGTTGGGCTCGGGGCTGGTGCCCATGTTCTCGAGCGTGTGCAGGTAGCGGTAGCTCATCTTGGTAACGAGCGTACGGCCGTCAACACCCATGCCGCCGATGGACTCGGTGACCCACTGCGGGTCGCCGGTGAACAGGGCCTGGTACTCGGGGGTACGGGCGAACTTGACCATGCGGAGCTTCATGATGAAGTGATCCACGAACTCCTGGATCTGCTCCTCGGTGAAGGTACCGTTGGCAAGGTCGCGCTCAGCGTAGATGTCGATGAACGTAGAGGTACGGCCGATGGACATAGCAGCGCCGTTCTGCTCCTTGACGGCAGCAAGGTAGGCGAAGTACATCCACTGGATGGCCTCCTGCGTGTTGGTAGCAGGGTTGGAAATGTCGAAACCATAGGTCTCGGCCATCATCTTGAGCTCGCCGAGGGCGCGGATCTGCTCCTGCAGCTCCTCACGATCGCGGATGTTGTCGGCGGTCATGACCGTCGGGGTGGAAGCCTTCTGGGCCTCCTTGTCCTTGATCAGGTAGTCGACACCGTACAGGGCGACACGACGGTAGTCGCCGATGATGCGGCCGCGGCCATAGCCATCGGGCAGACCGGTGATGATGTGAGCCGAGCGGCAAGCACGCATCTCGGGGGTGTAGACATCGAAGACGCCAGCGTTGTGGGTCTTGCGCTCGAAGGTGTAGCGCTCAACAACGTTCTCGTCGACCTTGTAGCCGTGCTGGCTGGCAGCCTGGCAAGCGATGCGGATACCACCGTTGACGTGCAGAGCGCGCTTGAGCGGCTTGTCGGTCTGGAGGCCAACAATGGTCTCCTTGTCGCGATGGGCATTATCGATGTAGCCAGCGGGGTGGCTCACGATACCCGTGACGGTCTTGGTGTCCATATCGAGGACACCACCCTGCTCGCGCTCCTTAAGCAGCAGGTCGAGAACCTCGCCCCACAGCTCCTTGGTACGCTCGGTCGGACCTACGAGGAACGACTCGTCGCCCTCGTAGGGGGTGTAGTTCTTCTGGATGAAGTCTCGGACGTCAACCTCTCCCGTCCAAATGCCTTCCTTGAAGCCTTCCCATGCCTCCTGCATTGTGTAACCACGCTCCTAGTTACGTGTAATGCGGCGCTCTCTCACACCGCTGCTTATTGAATTCTTGAATGTTCGGCTTGCACTACCGGCTTCTTCCGTTCTTCACCACACGTTGGTGCAGGAAAAACGTTTGTCCACCTTGGAACTACAACCCAAAACCCAAGATTTCACCCGTTTGAGAAGGATAACATAGCGACCCTCTCCATCTGGGCTGTTATATGTTTCTTTTTTTATATCATAAGGGCGTTTTTTACAAATCCGCAGGAAATGCGAGCGCGAACAACTACCGTTCACCGATTTGTTTAGTTTTTTCCTTGCCTTTGTACGACGTTCACTCTAGCTGTTATGCCAGCTTTAGCAGGGTAAAGTACCTCTGAGTAGGCTTTAGGACATGCCTAACGATCTGCCCCTAACTTTGCTGGCACCGACGGTGTACGGAGGTCGCCTAAAGGTAGTTTTCTAGGCATGTCCCAAAAATCTTCCGTATAGGGCGCGCGTGCAGGGGTATCATCTTTCACCGAAAATAGTTTCTAGTGTTAGGGGTTTTCGGTGGAAGATACCGATTTCCATGAGCTTGGGCGTCAGCTCCTTACCGAGTTTGGCAGCATGCACCAGCGCGTTTCGCGCTTTGCCGACCAGGCTCTGGGTGGCGAGATGGCCGTCATGCGCGCCCTCATGCGCGCCGGCGGCTCGCTCACGCCGAGCGAACTCGCCGATCGTGCCTGGGTCTCGAGCGCCCGTATCGCCAATATCCTGCGCGCCCTCGAGGCCAAGGGCTGGGTCGAGCGCGAGCACTCAAAGACCGACCGTCGTCGCGTACACGTCACGGTGACCGACAAAGGATTCCAGGTTATCGAAATCAAACGTCGGGAATTCGAGGACCGCACCGCGGCCTTCCTCGAGCAGCTTGGCGAAACAGATACCCAAGAGATGGTGCGCCTTCTTAGACGTGCCAACGAAATTATCGACCGCAATCAAGAAAGGAGAGATGCCGAGTGAGGATTCTCAAGCTCTTTAAAAAACATATCCTGGCACTGTTCGCAGCTATCGTACTTATCGTAATCAGCTGCAACGCCGATCTGGCGCTGCCTACCTATATGAGCGACATCGTCGACGTGGGTGTACAGCAAGGCGGCATCGCGTCGCCCGTACCCGACACCATCCGCGCCGAATCGCTCGACGACCTCGAACTCTTTATGAGCGCCGAGGACGCCAAGACGGTAGAAGCTGCGTTTGGCAAGGCAGACAAAAACGGGATTCGCACGTACAAGGGAACCGAGGATGAGCGCGCCGACGGCAGCAAGCTCGCCGATATCATGAGTCTGCCCGAGACCGTCGTCCTTTCGCTCAACCAGGGTATTGACGCCAACTCCATGGGTGACATGATGGGCACGTCCGGTGAGAAAGACAACAGCGGCGCCCAGGCCATACCCACGCCCGAGCAGATGGCGGCGATGACGCCCGAGCAACTCGCCGAGATGCAGCAGAAGGCCGCAGCGGCGCAGAACATGCAAAAGCAGATTGATGCCGACGGCGGCAAGATCACCATGAAGAGCCTGCGTCTAGGCGTTGAAGGCGGCCTAATCGACCAGGGCAAGCTCGTCGAGGGCGCCAACGATATGGCGGACAAAATGGGCTCCATGTCGGGCTCCATCGTGACTCAACGCGCCGTGAGCTATGTGCAAGACGAGTACAAGGCGCAGGGCATCGACCCCGCCGACGTGCAGAACGCCTACCTGGGCCGCATGGCGACCACGATGTTTGGTCTGTGCCTAATCTCGCTGGTCGCCACCATCCTGACCGGTGCCGTGGCTTCGCGCACCGCCTGCTCCATCGCCCGCGACCTGCGCCGCGAGACCTTCAACAAGGTTATGCACTTCTCGCCGGCCGAGGTGGGCAAGTTTAGCCAGGCCTCGCTCATCACCCGCTGCACCAACGACATTCAGCAGATCCAGATGGCCGCAACCCTGTTTATCCGCATGTGTCTGATGGCCCCCGTCATGGGCATCGTCGCCGTCATGCGCGTCCTGGCCAACCATACCGGCCTAGAGTGGACCATCGCCGTGGCCATCATCGCGGTCTCGGCCGTCGTCGGCGTGCTTATGGGCCTCACCATGCCCAAGTTCAAAAAGATGCAGAGCTTTGTGGACCGCGTGAACCTTACCGCCCGCGAGCTGCTCGACGGCCTTATGCCCATCCGCTCGTTCAACCGTGAGGAGCATGAGCTCGAGCGTTTTGACAAGGCTTCGCTCGACCTGATGACCACGCAGCTCTACACCAACCGCGCCATGAGCTTCATGATGCCGCTCATGATGCTCGTCATGAACTGCATCACCGTGCTTATCGTCTGGTTTGGCGCGCAGGGCGTGTCCGACGGCGTGATGCAGGTCGGCAACATGATGGCGTTTATCTCCTATACCATGCAGATCGTCATGGCGTTTATGATCCTCACCATGGTTTCGGTTATCCTGCCCCGCGCCGAGGTCGCAGCCGAGCGTGTGGAAGAGGTCATCACTTGCCCCACGAGCATCAACGACCCTGTCTCGCCCAAACTGCCCGCGGCCAGCGCGCCGCGCGGTGAGCTCACCTTCCGCGACGTGAGCTTCCAGTATCCCGATGCCCGCGCCGATGTCATCAGCGGCGTGAACTTCACCACGCATGCCGGTCAGATGCTCGGCATCATTGGCTCCACGGGCTCGGGCAAGTCCACGCTCGTGCAGTTGATTCCGCGCCTGTACGACGTCACGGGCGGCAGCATTTCGCTCGACGGCATTGACGTGCGCGACATGACCCTTTCCGAGCTGCGCCGCCGCATCGGTTATATTCCGCAGCAGGGTCGTCTGTTCTCGGGTACCGTCGAGAGCAACCTCAAGTTTGCCGGCGACATGGTGAGTGACGAGGATATGCGCCAGGCAGCACGCGTCGCCCAGGCGGAGGACTTTATCGCCGAGCGCGAGGGCGGCTACGACTCCCCCATCAGCCAGGGCGGCTCCAATGTTTCGGGCGGTCAGCGCCAGCGTCTGGCCATCGCCCGCGCGTTGGCCAAAAAGCCCGAGGTCGTGGTGTTCGATGATTCGTTTAGCGCCCTCGACTACAAGACCGACGCGCGCCTGCGCGAAGAGCTGGCCAAAAACGTCACCGACGCCGCGCTCGTGGTCGTGGCCCAGCGCATCGCGACCATCATGCACGCCGACCAGATCATCGTGCTCGACGACGGCCACGTAGTGGGCACCGGCACGCACGAGGAGCTGCTGCGCAGCTGCCCGGCGTACCTGGAGATCGCACAGTCACAGCTTTCCGCCGAGGAGCTGGGGCTTACCCAAGAAGAAATTGCAGCCGTCATGGAAGGAGGCGAGCGCTAATGGCAGACGAGACCAAGACTCAGATTCCCAAGCCCACCCGCCAGCGTGGTCCCATGGGCCGCATGGGCGGCATGCGTCGCGGCGAAAAGGCCAAGGACTTTAAGGGCACCATGAGGCAGCTGCTCGGCTATATCGGCCAGCACAAGATTGCCGTGTTTGCCGCCGTCGCCTTTGCCGTGTGCTCGGTCATCTTTAACATTGTGGGACCCAAGGTGCTCGGCCAGGTTACGACCAAGCTGTTCGAAGGCCTGGTCGCCAAGGTCAACGGCACCGGCGACGTTGACTTTGACTGGATCGCCAAGACGCTCGGCTTTTTGCTCTGCCTGTATCTGGCGAGCTCTGTCTGCAGCCTGGTCCAGGGCTGGCTCATGACCGGTGTCACGCAAAAGATCTGCTACCGCATGCGCAAGGAGATCGCAGCCAAGATTGCCGTCGTGCCGATGAGCTACTTCAATGGTCACAGCAAGGGCGATGTGCTCAGCCGCATCACCAACGACGTCGATACACTCGGCCAGTCGCTCAACCAGAGCGTGACGCAGCTTATTACGTCCGTCACGCAGATTATCGGCGTGCTCGTCATGATGCTGTCGATCAGCCTGCCGCTCACCGGCGTCACCGTGCTCACGCTGCCGGCCGCCGCGATTATCTTGATGGTGATGATTCACTTCTCGCAGCCGTACTTCCGCGAGCAGCAGCAGGTCCTGGGCACCGTCAACGGCATTATCGAGGAGGATTTTGCCGGCCAGAACGTCATTCAGGTGTTCGACCGCGCCGAGGCTTCGATCGAGGAGTTCGACCGCCAAAACGACCGTCTCTTTATTAGCGGCTGGCGCTCGCAGTTCCTGTCGGGCCTGATGATGCCGCTTATGAGCTTGGTGGGTAACATGGGCTACGTGGGCGTCGTCGTGGTGGGTGCGCAGCTCGCGCTGACCGGCAATGCCACGCCCGGCGACATCCAGAGCTTTATCCAGTACGTTCGCAACTTTACGCAACCCGTGCAGCAGCTGGGCAACGTGAGCAACACGATGCAGTCGATGGCCGCTGCCACCGAGCGCGTCTTTGAGTTCCTGGCCGCGCCCGAGGAGGAGCAGAAGGCCGGCGCGCAGATTCCCGAGAAGCGCCCCGGCCACGTGGAGTTCGACCACGTAAAGTTTGGCTACACGCCCGACAAGACCATCATCCACGACTTTAGCTGCAAGGCGCAGCCCGGCCAGACCATCGCCATCGTCGGTCCCACCGGCGCCGGCAAGACCACGCTCATCAAGCTGCTGCAGCGCTTCTACGACGTGGACGGCGGCTCGCTGCGTGTCGAGGGCGTCGATGTGCGCGACTGGGACCGCGCGGCACTGCGCGGCGAGTTTGCCATGGTGCTGCAGGACACTTGGCTGTTTAACGGCACCATCCGCGAGAACATCCGCTACGGACGCCCCGACGCGAGCGATGCCGAGGTCGAGGCCGCTGCGCGCGCCGCACGCTGCGACCACTTTATTCATACGCTCGCCGGTGGCTACGACTTTATGATCAACGAGGAGGGCACCAACCTGTCGCAGGGTCAGCGCCAGCTCGTGACCATCGCCCGTGCCATTTTGGCCGACCGCCCGGCACTGATTCTGGACGAGGCGACTTCCAACGTCGATACCCGTACCGAGGAGCTCATTCAGCGCGCCATGGATGCGCTGATGCAGGGCCGCACCAGCTTTGTCATCGCGCACCGCCTGTCCACGATCCGCAACGCCGACGTGATCTTGGTGATTCGCAACGGCGACATCGTCGAGAAGGGCACGCACGACGAGCTGCTCGCCCAGGGCGGCTTCTACGCCGACCTGTACAACTCGCAGTTCGACGAAGCGGCGTAAAAACCGACGGCAAACAACCGCAATGCCAAGAAAACGGGGACGCAGGACAACCTGCGCCCCCGTTTTTGTTCTACGGCCCTTGAACCGCCTCCCCTGGGACCTGATTGACAGCCCCTTCGAGGCCCTGTGGGCAAAAAATGGCAAATATGAGTACTGTTACCTTTTTGGTAACAGCCAAAACCGCCTCAAACGACCTCCTTGCGGCCTCTATACGCCTTCCAATTAATCAAAACGCCCGTTAGCGGGCTTCTGCGTGCCAACGTTAATGAACATATTTTTCACTTTGTCTATTATCTTGCTAGACCGATATGATACTAAGATAGCAACCGTACTCATATTTGGCATTTTTTGCCCACGGGGTGTTTCCTGGGGAACCGACAATAGCCTTAGGGTCCCGCGCGGCGCCGCTCCCTCCCGGCATCCGCCGACGTTTACCCAGATAAAACCTGCCAAAATAAACCTGTCCCTTTTTGGTAGGTTTCGGGGTGACAAGGGCTTGCACTTTAGCGTGCGACAGCGGATAATGCCGAGCATTCGACAATACGCTTATTGCTCTTTCTATAGATTGAGGAGACCCCTATGGCCATGGAATTCAAACGCAGGCTGCCGATCCCCATGGAGATCCGCGAGGAAATGCCACTTTCTGCCGAGCTTACCGCCAAAAAGCAGGCATTTGACGCCGAGGTCGCCAAAGTCTTTACCGGCGAGGACGCACGTAAGGTGCTCATCATCGGCCCGTGCTCTGCCGACCGCGAGGATTCGGTGCTCGAGTATATGAACCGACTGGCCAAGACCGCCGAAGAGGTCAAGGACAAGCTCATCATCATTCCGCGCGTCTACACCAATAAGCCGCGCACCAAGGGCACCGGCTACAAGGGTCTTCTGCACAACCCCAACCCCGAGGCTCCCGACGACCTGCTCGAGGGCGTCAAGGCCATCCGCCACATGCACCTGCGCGTCATCGAGGAGACCGGCTTCTTCACCGCCGATGAGATGCTCTACCCGTCCAACTACCAGTACCTCGTTGACCTGCTGAGCTATGTTGCCGTGGGCGCACGCTCGGTCGAGAACCAGGAGCATCGCCTGGTGTCGAGCGGCATTTCGGTACCCGTCGGCATGAAGAATCCCACTGCCGGCTCTACCACCGTTATGCTCAACTCCATTTACGCCGCGCAGGCGCACCAGAGCTTCATCTTCCGCAACTGGGAGGTCGAGTGCGACGGCAATCCGCTCGCACACGCCGTTATGCGTGGCTACATCGGTCTCGATGGTCGTACCTACCCCAATTACCACTACGAGCACCTGGAGCGCCTGGCCGAGCGCTATACCGAGCACGCCGGCTACGCCAACCCGGCGGCGGTCATCGACTGCAACCACGACAACTCGGGCAAGCGCCCGCTGGAGCAGTACCGCATTTGCAAGGAGGTGCTCGACAGCTGCCGCCGCAACGAGTCCATCTCTAAGCTGGTCAAGGGCTTTATGATCGAGTCCTACCTGGAGGACGGCAACCAGCCGGTCGACGGCGGCGTCTTTGGCAAGTCGATCACCGACCCGTGCCTAGGCTGGGAAAAGACCGATTACCTCATCCACGAGATCGCGGAACGTATTTAGTTACGCGGTTTTACCAAACCGCGTAACGGCTCGACGCTGCAAACCCGCCAGAACGGCAATCTGCCTTTCAGCTTCGACGGCATGACCAAAAGGTCAATGCCGCCTCGCTTCAAGGCACCTTGCTCGCTCTGGCGGGTTTTCGCTGACGTTTTTCGACCTGCATCGTTGCCAGAGTTGGCACCAATGACTAATGCGGTAGCAAGCTACGTCGGTCCGATTGATCGGCTGGGTTTTCGAGGTGCCCCAGGTCGCCGCGAAAGAGGAGCGAAGCGTACTTTGATGAACGGCAAGGTGCCGTGCCTCGGGAAGACAAACAGTTACGCCGAGGGTTCCTGCTGCGTGATGCAGTGGATGTTGCCGCCGCCGAAGACGACCTGCTCGGACTGAACGCCGACGCACTTGTAGACGCCCTCGCCCCAGACCTCGTTATAAATCTTCTGGAGCGTGTCAACGGCCAGGTGATCGTTCTCGTCGCCGTACTGCGGGACGATAACGCCGTGGTTGGTGACCAGGTAGTTCATGTAGGAGGCGATCAGCGGCTCGTCGGCAACGCGCGGCTCGGCGTTCTCGTCGGCGTCGATGGTGTCGCAAGAAGCCTGGTCCATGAACAGCGGGTTCACAGGCATACAGAGCTTGTAGACCTTCATCTTGCGGCCCTTGGCGTCAACGGCGTTGGAGAGGGTCTCGTAGACAGCGTGGCACTGCTCGTAGAACGGATACTCGGGATCGTCGGTCCAGATGCAAGCCATGACGCCCGGAGCGATGAACGTAGCGACATCATCGATGTGGCCGTTGGTCTCCTCGGGGTCGATGCCCTCCTTAACCCAGATGACCTTCTCGACACCCAGGTAATCCTTGAGGTGCTCGTCCATATAGGCGCGAAGTTCCTCACTCCAGGGCTCAAACTTCTTGTGGAACTTGGGCCAGATGGACTCGGGATCCTCTTCCTCCTCCAGAACCGCAGAGCAGGTGCGGCCCGGGGAAAGCAGGCACTGGTCGGTCACGACCACGGTGCCTTCGCCGTCGACGGTAATGGAGCCGCCCTCGAGGATCATGTCATCGGGACGATAGCGACGGCAGCCGGAAAGCTCAGCCATCTTAAGGGCAATCTGCTCGTCCTTGTCCCACGGGAAATAGAGGCCGTCGACGAGGCCGCCGTAGGCGTTGAAGTGCCAGTGGTTGGCGCGCTTATCGCCCTTGCCATTGATAACAAAAGTGGCAGCGGTGTCGCGGAACCAAGCGTCGTCGGTGGTCATCTCGATAACGGTGACGTTCTCGTCTTCCTCAAAGGCGGCCTTGCAGTTGGCGTAGTCGGCCTGGTTTGCGCACATGGTGACCGGGGTGAACTCGGCGATGGCGCGAGCGATGGCGGCATACTGCTTCTGAGCCGGCTTGGCGCCGTGGGTCCAGGTGTCGGTGCGGTGGGGCCAACCCATCCACACGCGATCCTGCGGAGCGAACTCAGCGGGCATAAAGAAGCCGTCGGCCTTAGGGGTGGACTCGGACTCGGTGATCGTACGCATAAGATTTCCTCCAAATCGAACGATCGCTTGCTGCGGGCGGGTTACCCTCAGCCTAAAACCAAGAGATGGTAGGCGCCCGTTCCCCGGCAAAGGTCGGGGCGCCTGGCACCGGTTTTCACGGATGTCGCACCGGCAAGCGACGACGTAACCCGGTGCACGGAGACAAAACGCACGAAGGATACGGAAGAGAGATTGGGGCGGGCGGTGGTTACCGGAGCAATAGCTCACACCCACCTCAGAGAAAGGTTAGCAAACCTGTTGCTTGGGCACGCCTCCGAAGAGGCTAGAGTGTCCCGAGTCGGGAGCGACAAACCCGACGAAGCGTACGTTGGTACGCGAGGAAGGTTGGAGCCCCGAATCCGGGTGCTCTAGTTCTCCTCGGCCTCGCCGGCCTCCTCAGCGAGACGCTGGGCTGCGAGCTCGGGGGTCAGACCCTTGTACTCTTCCTTGCGGCCCTTAGCACTGACGACGCGGACAACCTCGCCAATAAGCAAGAGCACGATGAAGATGACGATCATCGGGACCTTATCGCCAATCTCATCGACAGAGAACGGAATCAGCGTTGCAACGATAGCCAGAATCAGCTCGATGCAGGGAATAGCCAGCATGACCTTCATCATGGCGCCCTTAAACGGGAACGTAAAGATACGCTCACGGTTGGGGTCGTTCTTACGAAGGTTGAGGAATGCCGGGAACATCGGGATGTAGGTCAGCAGCAGGAAGACAACGGAGGTACCGAAGAGCATCCAGAAGACACCGTTGGAGATGGCGTCGATGGGAACCAGCTGCAGGCACAGCACCAGGGAGGCAACGATGGCGTTGACCAGGTTGGCGCCGTTGGGCATGTCGTCATCCGAGATCATCGAGGCGAAGACCTTGGGCATGTTGCCATGCTCGGCAGCATAGCGAGCAACGGAGTTGACGCCGAAGGACCAGGCAGCCATGTTGGCGAACAGCGTGATCAGGAAGGCGATGCAGATGACCTTAAAGATCATGGAATCGCCCACAATAGTCTGGACAGCGTAGATCATACCGTAGTCGGGATCGATGGAATCGGCCGACACAGCAGCGCCGATGCCAAAGCCAGCGAACAGGTAGATCACGGCGATGGACAGGCCGCCGACGATGATAGCCTTGGGGATATCGCGAGCGGGATCGGCCATATCGTCGGTCATGGTGCAGATGACCTCGAAGCCCATGTAGTTAAAGATGATGATCGACAGGTAGCCGAGCGCGTTGGTGTTGGTGAGCTCGGGCAAGAAGGTGACAGCGGACATATCGTTCGCAAAACCGTTCTCCATGGCGTACCAAATGCCCAAAGCGCCGACGATAACGGCAACGGCGACCTTGATGATGGCACCGCCGTTCAGGACCCACTCGGAGTCGGCAGCCTTGGAGCGACCCATAAGATAGACGATCCACACAAAGGCAAGGTCGATACCAATCTTGGCAATCAGATTGAACTCGACGCCAAAGACCATACCCAAAATGTCAGGGAACATGGTGGCCAGCGAGGCAATCCACAGCGGGTAGTTAACCCAGTAGTAGTACGAAATGCGGGCACCCCACTTGTCGCCCAGACCATCGCGTACCCAGTCGTAAATGCCACCCTCGCCGTCATAGGTAGTGCCGAGCTCGGCAGCGACCATGCCATAAGGGAGCAGGAAGGTCAGAATCAGGAAAATCCACCAGAAGAACTGCTGGTTGCCAATGGCAGCAGCAGGTGCGGCGGCCTCACAAACGAAGACGACGCAGATGATGGTCGAGATGACCGTCAAGAAGGAAAGCTTTTTCTTTCCGTCGCTCATGATGAGCTCCTTCGCTCAGTCTTGGACAAATCGAGGTCCTTAAGATATTAAGGCAATTGCCGGGCCTCGGTGAGCGGGCGACAGGAGACGAGCATCCGCCGCCCGCAGACGTGCTTCTACGATGAAGTTACGCGGTTTTACCAAACCGCGTAACGGCTCGACGCTGCAAACGCCCCTAAGCGGCAATCTGACGTTCAATCGTCGGTCGCGTACCGAAGTACGCTTCCCTCCTCTTTCACGTCACCTTGCTCGCTTAGGGGCGTTTTCGCCGACCTATGCTCAACCTACGATAATTCCAAGCTGAACGAGTTACTCGCTGTAGCGGGTAGCAATGGCGGCTTGTACCATGCCGGTACTCATGAGGTAGGTCACCAGGAAGTAGCCACCGTATGCTGCCAGGAAGATTGCACAGGTGAGGCCCACGGTGCCGCCGATGCTCATATTTCCGAATATGCTCACCAGCTCGATGATCACCTTAAGTGCCACAAAGGAGTGCGCCAAGCCCACTGCCAGCGGGAACAGGAAGAATACCGCTTGCTGCGCCATCACCGAATGGCGAATCTGGCGGTCCTCACAGCCGATCTGTGCCAGTACACGATAGCTGCGGCTGCCGTCGGCCACGTTGGAGAGTTGCTGGATCGACAGAATCGCCGCGCATGCAACGACCAATACAAAGCCGATGTAAATGGCTAGGTAGCTAATAAGACCGTTCATTTGCGCTGCCTGCGTGTACATCTCGGAGCGTGTGATAAAGATTCCCCACGACCCCGGCTCTTTGCCGTCAACGAGCAGATTGTCGAGCAGAGTGTATTTAATGCTCTCATCTGCCTCGGTCGTATCCATCCCCTGTTTGTAGTTAACGAGCAGGCTACTGGAATACGGCTGCAGATTAAGCTGGGACAACAGCTCGTCGGCAACGACGACGGTACCCGGATTACTGCCCATCGCCGAGTTGGCGATGGCCGCCGTATCTTCGTCCGACTTATCGGTTGCGGGCTTGAGCGTATGCCCGCCCAAGGTAAGGGCATGGCCGCCAGCCATATACTTGGTGTACAGGTCGACCAGCTCGCCGCCCATATCGCATGTGAGCAGATACTGGTCGTGACCGATGTGCACCGGCTCCTCGCCCATCATCTGACGCAGTTTGTTGTACTGGCTCGCCGGCGTCACAAACAGACCCATCGTATCGGCATTGCTACCCCCGAACGCCTTGGGAAGCTTTTCGCCCATGGTCTTGCACATTTCACTTGGGGTCACCGAAGGATTCGAGCCGCCAAGCGGGTAACTCAGATACGAATCGATCTGCACATGCTCGCCTGCAACATCGGCGATATTGACCTTCTTGCCGGTCTCGTCGTTGTTGTCCGTCGACTTGCCCTTACGATCGCCGTGCCATGAATCGCCGTGCCATGCGGAGTACAAATCGACCGTACTATCGGCCAGCACCATTCGATCGGCCTCAGACGGATTGAAAGACTCTTTGTAGAAGTCGAGCGTATCGGGCGTGTAATAGATATACGTCTGCGACATGTCGGCCGGATTATAGCGCTCCAGGTTTTCGTTCATCACGTTGGCAATCGACATACCGCACGTCACCGAGGTGATGGCCAAAAACAGGAGCATCGCGATGACGCCCATCGAAAAGCACACCGTGTTGACCTTGGCCGCAAGCTGGCGCACGGTAAACATGTTGAGGCCGCGCCAATACACGCTGCGCAGGCTCTGCAGCAGCTTGATGAGCATGCCCGAGAGTCCCCAGAACAGGGCAAAGGTGCCCACGGTAACCATAGCGGTCGTAATACCAAACTGGTTCATGGCCTCTTGCAGCTTGCTGTCCGTCGCGGTTAGCGGGAACCCATCACGTAGCAGACGGTAATAGGCCACGCCCACAAGCACCACGCCCACGGCAAAGATGGCAATCGCGATCCAGGGGTTGCGTGTCTTGATGCTCTCGTTGCGACGCTCGGCACCCATAAGCTCGATGAGTTTGGTACGACGCACGGCGCGAAGGTTCAGCAGTAGCGTGAGCACAAACATTACGAGCATGCAGGCAAGGGTCAGATTGAACGCATGCACCGAGAAAAAGAAGTGAAAATTGGCGATCTGTGTCTTAAAGAGCGAGGCCGTAAAGAACGTTATGAGCTGGGAGAGTCCCACACCCAGCACAATGCCGGCGACAAAGGCCACGACCGACACTATCACGGTCTCGAGCGCCATGATCGTGGCGACGCGCCCGCGCCCCATGCCGAGCACCTGGTACAGGCCAAACTCCTTCTTGCGGCGTTTCATGATGAAGTTATTGGCATACACCATCAAAAAGGCCATGACACCGGCCAAAAAGTACGTCAGGTCGCCGAGCATGCTGCCCATAACCTGCGCCAAGCCCTCTTCATCGATTCCGGCGATGTCGACCTGCATCGAGATGGTGTTAAAGGCATAGAAGACCGTGACGCCCAGGGTGAGCGTCAAAAGGTAGACGAGGTAGTCGCAGCCGGCGCGGCGGACGTTGCCCCAAGCGAGTTTACAGAGCATCGGAGCCCTCACCGCCCATCATGGCAACGACCTCCATAATGCGGTCGAAGAACTCTCGGCGGTCGGTGTC
Organism: Collinsella aerofaciens; assembly: GCF_015558785.1. Classification (GTDB taxonomy): domain Bacteria; phylum Actinomycetota; class Coriobacteriia; order Coriobacteriales; family Coriobacteriaceae; genus Collinsella; species Collinsella aerofaciens_P. The sequence continues at coordinate 104,724 of NZ_JADMOP010000002.1, read as the reverse complement.
GCCGCGGCGCAGCTCGGTGAAGATCTTGCCGTCGCGGATAAACAGCACACGGCTCGTGTAGCTGGCGGCAAAGCTGTCGTGCGTGACCATGAGCACGGTGGCGCGCAGGCGGCGGTTGAGGGCCTCTAGGCTCTCGAGCAACAGGCGGGCGCTTTTGGAGTCGAGGGCGCCGGTAGGCTCGTCGGCCATGATCATGGTGGGGTCGGTGACGAGCGCGCGAGCCGCGGCAACGCGCTGCTGCTGGCCGCCGGACATCTGGTAGGGATACTTGTCGAGCACCTGACTGATGGACAGGCGCGCTGCCACATCCTGCACGCGGGTCGAGATCTCTGCCGAGTTTGTGCGGGCAATGGTGAGCGGCAGGGCGATGTTCTCGCGTGCCGTGAGCGTATCGAGCAGGTTGGAGTCCTGGAAGATAAAGCCGAGCTCCTCGCGGCGGAACTGCGAAAGCTTAGCCTGCTTCATGCGCGTCACGTCCTGCCCGTTGATGCGGATCGTGCCGCTCGTGGCGCTATCGATGGTCGACACGCAGTTGAGCAACGTCGACTTGCCCGAGCCCGAAGCGCCCATGATGCCAACAAATTCACCGCGGTTGACGGTAAAGCTGACGTCGTTGAGCGCACGGGTCACGTTGCCCAGCGCTCCATATACCTTTTCGAGATGCGCGACCTCCAGTACCGGGGTCGCCATGTGCGTGGTTTGCATACCGAGTCCTTTTTTGCGATTAGTCTACGGCATCTATAGTCGCAAGAAGACGAGTCGGCTACCATCGATATGGCTTACGCTTGCCTTACCGTTGTGTAAGGTACGGGTAGCTACCCTGCCGCGTGTTGATGTTGAGAGAGGACTCCTGTTGAAGACTGTTCATGTTGCCGCTGGGATCATTCGCAAGGAAGGATCTGACGAGCTGCTTGCCGTGCAGCGCGGCTACGGCGACATGCAGGGACTTTGGGAGTTTCCCGGCGGCAAGCTCATGCACGGCGAGACACCCGAAGACGCCGTGCGCCGCGAGCTCATGGAAGAGCTGCAGGTAAAAGTCACCAACCTGCGCGATTTCTATACCGTTGAGTACGACTACCCCGATTTCCATCTCTCCATGGAGTGCTACTACTGCTCACTGGCTAAAGAGTCTGGCGAGCCCCAGAAACACGACCGCCAGCTTGATATCCGCTGGATTCCGCGCACCTCGCTTGCCACGGTGGAATGGATGCCCGCCGACAAGGGGCTCATTGATGCTCTGATTGAGTTAAAGGAAGATCGGCTTGAGGCCAACAGCACTGCCAAAGATGCCATGGCCGCCACGACCGACGAGCCCGCTTCCAAGCCCAAACGCGCACCTAAGCGCCGTAGCAAAAAACGCCCCAAACCAGGTCTGCTCGACGGCATCGATACCTCAGACCTTTCCGCCGACGAGCGTGAACTGGTGCGCCGTCGCGCCGCCATCAAAAAGTCCATGAAGGGTAACAAGCGCGCCAACACCAAGCCCGAGCTGCTCGTACGACAGCACCTGCGCGCAGCGGGCCTTACGGGTTACCGCTTGGAATGGAAGGTTCCCGGCAAGCCCGACATCGCCTTCCCCGGCCGCAAGATCGCCATCTTCGTCAACGGCTGCTTTTGGCACCGCTGCCCCAAATGCAACCCAAGTCAGCCCAAGCGCAATGTCGAGTTTTGGGAGGCAAAGTTCCGTCGCAACGTCGAGCGCGACCGTGCCGCCGTGGCAGCGCTCACCGAAATGGGCTGGACGCCCATAACCATCTGGGAATGCGAACTCAAAAAGGACCGCATCGACGCCACGATGGAAAAGGTCATCGAACAAGTACGCGCTGCCGCACCGCAGCGCTAGGAACGAGCCGTCCACACGCCCCACACAGGCGAGCCACATCCGCACCACAAACCTTAGAAAGCCCTTAAGCTCAAAACCTTTCAAGAGTGTTACTCAATACCTCTGACCTGCAGTTTCATCGTAAAACCAAACCAGGTTAAGCCTTTCTTTAGCGCTTCTTTGCAGCAGCCGCGGCATAATACTGCCAACGCACGGGACCTAGCAGCATACCCCGAGCGCAATCTTTTGGTGGACATCGAGGAGGCCGCATAAGCATGCATTCTTCCAATGACGCAGCACAGCAGCCATCCCTAAAACATGCAAACCTTTTCTCCTTCCCCCGACACAGAGAAACGGCCTCCTCGACTCCCCAACTCCCAAACCCAAACGCTCTGCAGACCAACACCTCAACCTGCAGACATCCTTCGAAAAGCTCCAAGCATCCCTAGACAAGGCGTTCCCCGAACAGGCAAGAGCAATCTAAGCCCATCGCGCTTTATACTGATGCCATGCGAAACATGGATCACATAGAATTGCACCGCGGAGGACGCGAGGAAGCGTTTCCCGAGACCGCCGAAGACTGGCCCTATATTGCCGAACGCGCAGAATTCGCTCGCTATCCGGGCAATTCCGTCCCCTGGCACTGGCATTCCGAAGTCGAGCTTTTCTACATGGAGCAGGGAGCGATTGGCTATCGAACGCGCGCGGCTCATGAACACGTGCGCTTTGAGGAAGGGTCCGCCGGCTTTATCAACGGCGGCGTTTTGCACAGCACGCTGCAATCACCCAATTCGGCACCGGCCATTCAAATGTTGCATATCTTTCAGCCGTCGATGCTCGGCGATCCCGCGGGACGCCTTCAAAAGCGCTATATCAATCCTTTGCTGCAATGTCGAGGCGTCGATGTGCTCAAATGGTCGCCCACCAACCCCGACGATATGCCCTTTATCGATTTGCTAAAGAGTTCCTTTAACCACGACCTTCAACGGCCGCAGAACGAGATGGCGCTTCGGAATAGCTTGTCAGAGCTCTGGATTCAGATTTACGCCAAGGCCGAACCGCTCTTTTCCTCCGACAACGCCTCTTGGATGACCAACCGCGACGTACAGTTCAAGGCAATCCTGGACTATATCCGCGCAAACTATGCAGCCGCTATAGATGTGCCCCAGATGGCATCTGCAGCCGGCGTAAGCGAAAGAGAGTGTTACCGCATTATCGAAGCTTGCGCAGGAACGACCCCGGCGGCATATCTGCGCGCATACCGCGTAAACCGTGCTTGCGAACTTTTGGCACACACCACGCGAACGGTCCAGACAGTCGCGCGCCAATGCGGCTTTGCGACAGCAAGCCATCTTGGCCAGGTATTTAAAGAACAAATGGGGTGCACTCCTTCGAGCTATCGAGCAGCGAGGCAGAATCTCGATAGCACCAGGCAGAAATCCCGCTAGCCTTTCTTCTGTCACCGCATCAAACTTGCAGGCAAACAACAGAGAGGAGCAACCATATGAAGCACTTTGACCATATCGTATTTGACGTTGATGGGACATTGGCAGATACAGAAGAAAGCGTGCTGTCATCGCTTGGCCAGATTATCCAAGAAGAAACCGGCAAAACGCTCCCCCGACACGAGCTTGAATTTGCCCTCGGCATACCCGGCAAGGATGCCCTTGAGAAACTTGGAATCTACTCGCAGGCAACGTTGAATCGCTGGTGCCAAGTTGCTGCCAGCTTTAAAAGCACCATCAGCGTGTTTCCAGGCTTGCTTGAAGTCATCGCAACACTCGCCAACAACGGCTGCAAACTTGGCATCGTCTCCTCACGTGCGCGCGACGAATACACAGACGAAATTGCACCCCTTGGCTTCGATAAGTTTTTTGAACACATCATCCTTGTCGAAGACACAACCGAACATAAACCCGCACCCGCTCCCATGCTCGAATATCTCCGGCGTACGGGCGCGAATCCTGGCAACGTCGTCTACGTTGGCGACACCGTCTACGACGAACAATGCGCAACTTCGGCAGGGGTCAGTTTTGCCAGAGCGGCATGGGGATCACACCAAGACATCCCAAACGCCACCTACAACCTCAAAACCCCCAACGACCTACTAACCCTAACAACCAAATAACCCCCGAGCCTAACCCTTTCAGCCCCAACACCACAAGGGCGACGACCTCGAGTAGGTCAACCTGGGAGGGACGAGGGCTTAGTTCCCCAATCTTTCCGCAGGGGGCAAAAAGCAACGTCTTATTTTTCCGACACTAACGCCACAAGGGCGATCGAGCAGGACGGCTTGGGCGGGTCCCGTACTTAGTTTCCAAAATCATTCCGCAGCGCGAAGGCTTCTTATTATTTTCAGACCTAACGCCACAAGGGCGACGACCTCGAGCAGGTCAACTTGGGAGAGACGAGGGCTTAGTTCCCCAATCTTTCCGCAGGGGGCAAAAAGCCTCGCCGCACGAAGTGCGCAGCGAGGCTTTTTGCATGCCCGAGGACGATTGGGGAACTAAGCCCTCGTCCCTCCCCGGGATATGTAGCGAGTCGGAGTACCCTTGCTGTTACTCTGCTTTGCCCACGGAGTTGAGGTTGGTCATGCGGATCTTAACCAGTTCGGTGATCTCGCGCATGCCCTCCTTGGCCGGCTTCTTGGGATCGAAGCAGGCGGGGTTCTCGGCCATGTAGGCCATGAAGCCCTTGGTGTAGGCCTGACGCAACTCGGTAGCGTAGTTAACCTTGCAGATGCCGTTCTTCACAGCCTCGGCGACCTGCTCATCGGGCACACCGGAGGTGCCGTGCAGGACCAGCGGCACGTCGACGGCGTCGCGGATGGCCTTGACCACGGACTGCTCGATGTGCGGATCGCTCGTGTACACACCGTGGCTGGTGCCAACGCCAATAGCGAGGGAGGTGCAGCCAGTGCGCTCGACGAACTCCTTAGCCTCGGCAGGATCGGTGTAGGGGCTCTCGCCCTCAACCGCGGGGCCGTCGTCCTCCTTGCCGCCGACCTTGCCGAGCTCGGCCTCGACAGGCACGCCCATGGCGCGGCCAGCGTCGGCGACGGACTTGGTCAGGGCGATGTTGTCCTCGAAGGACTCGTGCGAGCCATCGATCATGACGGAGGTGTAGCCAGTGCGGAAAGCCTGCATGCAGCGGTCATAGCCATCGCCGTGATCGAGGTGCAGAGCGACGGGCACGGAAGCGCGCTCGGCGGCAGCCTTGACCATGCCGTAGAAGTAGTCCAGACCAGCGGTCTTGATGGTGCCCGGGGTGGTCTGCATGATGACGGGGGACTTGGTCTCCTCGGCAGCGGCCAGAACGGCCATAACAAACTCGAGGTTCTCGACGTTGAACGCGCCGACGGCGTAGTGGCCGGCCTGAGCGTCCTTGAGCATCTTTTCGGTGGTAACAAGTGCCATGAGCGTTTGCTCCTCTCCCTCGCCCGCATCTGGACATCGGGCGTAGTTGTTCACAAGGCGTTTTACCTTGCGTTTTACTGCGCTCATTGTATGAAAATCGATGGTGTCGCACGCATGAGATATCACCGGCACACAGGTCAAGACACTCGTTTTTGAAAAGCAAACGGAAGAGATTCGCACCGGATTCCTCTATACGACATTGAAGTTTTCAAGCGAATCATCTTTCTTTTATAGAAAAGATAAGTAATCGAAAGGCGTTTTCTTACTAAAAAAGAAAATGAACGAAAATGGATTCAACACAATTCCTGCAAATTTATGTTGAGAACGGAGCAGCTATGGCCCATGTAACAACCCGAGCCTTCGCCGATGAGCGTCGTGCCGCCATCATGGAGATGCTTGAGCATAACGCCTCGGTACAGGTAGCAGAAATCGCCCAGACCTTTGGCGTGTCCTCCGTCACCGCCCGCGCCGACCTGGACGCGCTCGCCGAAGCAGGCAAGCTGCGCCGCACACATGGTGGTGCCGTATCGCTCCATAAACGCCTGACCGTCTCCACGCAGGATCGCCGCATCAATGTCAATGTCGCCGCCAAGCAGGCCATCGCGCAAAACGCCATCGAGCTCGTCAATGACGGCGACACGCTGCTCGTCGACTCGGGCACCACGGCGCTCGAGTTCGTCCGGCTCCTCGATCAGCGCAACGGCATCACCGTTATCACGGCCGACATTACCATCGCCGATTATATTGACGAGAGCATGCCCTCGGTCGATGTCGTCATGCTGGGCGGGGCACTGCGCAAAGGTCATCGCTATCTGTACGGCCCACTTACCATGCAGGCGCTCCAAATGGTCCACGCCGACCTTGCCGTCATGTGCCCCGGAGCTTTTGTTCCCAGCTGCGGCTTTACGACCGACTTTCCGCAGATGGCCGAGACCAAAGCGGCTATGGTCGGCACCGCCCGTCAAAGCGTCGCCCTCATGGACGCCAGCAAGGTTAACGGACGCGGCATGTACCGCTTTGCCGAGCTGACCGATGTCGACACCATCGTGATGGACCGTGATCCCGATGGCGCCGTCGCCACCTCAATCGCCGAGACCGCCGACGACGCCCGCCCAAATCTCGTCATCGCCGGCGCTTAAACAAAAACCACCACAAAGGTACTTGTCCCCTTTGTGGTGGTTGTGATGGTTGAGCGTCAAAAGTGAACGTGTCGCTACTTGGAAAGCTCGTCGGCGAGGGCCTCGATCTGAGCGCGCGAGGCGTCGTTGAGCGAACCCAGGACGGTCACCTTGTTCTGCGCCAGGGTGATGTCCTTCATGCCCTCGAGCTCCTTGGTCATAACCTTGGCAGCTGCAGGCGCCCAGGAACCGGCCTCGACAAGCGCCACGGTACGGTTCTGGTAGGCGTGCCCGGCAAGCGTATGGATAAAGGTGCTCATGAACGGGAAGATCTCGCCCTGATAGGTGATGGAAGCGAGCACCAGGCGGTCATAGCGGAACGCATCCTCAACGGCCTCGGCCATGTCGTCGCGAGCCAGGTCAAAGACGGAAACCTTCTGGCCGCGGGCCTCGAGCGCAGATGCGAGCTCCTCGACGGCAGCCTTCAGATGGCCATACACGCTCGCATAGGCAATCGTGATGCCCTCGTCCTCGGGCTGATAGCTCGACCAGGTGTTATAGGTGTCGAGGTAGTAGCCCAGATTCTCGGTAAGAACAGGACCATGGAGCGGGCAGATGATCTGGATATCCAGATCGGCAGCCTTCTTAAGCACGGCCTGCACAAACTTGCCGAACTTTCCCACGATGCCAAAGTAGTAGCGGCGAGCTTCGCAAGCCCAGCCTTCCGGGTCCTCGATGTCGTTAGCACCAAACTTGCCAAAGCCGTCGGCACTAAAGAGCACCTTGTCGGTGGACTCGTAGGAGAAGATCACCTCGGGCCAGTGCACGTTGGGGGCGCCGACAAACGTTAGGCTGTGACCGCCCAGATCGAGCACGTCGCCCTCTTTGACGACCATCTTGCGCTCGGGGTAGTCGGTGCCAAAGTAGTTGACCATCATGCGGAAAGCGCCCATGCTGGCCACAATCTGTGCCTGGGGATAGCGCTCCATAAAGGCGGCGATACCGGCGGAGTGATCGGGCTCCATGTGATGAACAACCAGGTAGTCGGGCGTACGGCCATCAAGCACGGCCTCGAGGTTGCCGAGCCACTCGTCGACAAAGCCGGCGTCGACCGAATCGGCGACAGCGATCTTGTCGCCCAAGATAACATAGCTGTTATATGCCATACCGTTCTCGGACACGTCGTACTGGCCCTCGAACAGGTCAATGTCGTGATCGTCGACGCCAATGTAGCGGATATCCTTGGTGATCTCCATCAGGCAAAGCCTCCTAGATAGACAAAAGAGCCCGTCTATCATAGCACTCGGCTACATCCCAACAGCTATCTACCGACATCCTTACTGATTGTTATTGATGTTCAACATATCACCGTTGACCTGCGAAAACTATGCGCGCGGTGCCGCCGTACTATGTCGAACGATGAGCTGACCGGGAATACGAATGGCAACGTTTTTGCCCGTTGCCCCCGCCTTGGGAACCGCGTGCTCGAACACCTCGCGTCCACGCTGATGCAAATCGAATCGCACGGTCGTGAGCTCGTTGTGTGCCACAAAATCATCGAGCGAATCGTCGACACCCACCACGCTCACGTCCTCGGGCACGCGCAGACCGCTATCGCGCAGCGCGGCAATCGCGCCATTTGCCATCTGGTCGTTTGCCGCGTAAATCGCCGTCATGGTGCGATCATGCTCGGCCAGGTACCTGCCGGCCTCGTAACCGCTGTTGGCAGACCAGTCGCCCTCGAGCGGCTCTACCGGCTCGATGTGTTTACGCTCGAGCGCATCCTGCCAACCGGCGCGACGAAATTGCTCGTCGACCGAGAACGACGGGCCGCCAATATAGCGAATTTGCTCGTGCCCCAGCTCAAACAGGTGATCCACAAGCAATAGCGAGCAGCCGTAATGGTCGGAATCGACCGTGGTCACCCGCGGATGCGCATACATGGTAACGATGACCGTGCCAATGCCCGGCAGTGGATCAAACGTCTCAAAATCGGGCGCCATGCGACTCATGCCGATGATGATGCCGTCCACGGGCAGCGCGGCCATACGACGCGTGGCCTCGGCAAGCGAAAACTCCTCGGTCTTGGACATCTCGACCAGCGTGATGGCGCAATTATGCTCGCGAGCAGCGCTGGCGATGCCGTCGATCATTGAGAGGTTGCCAAACTTGGTGACATCGTTGATGCATAGGCCGACCGAATGGTAACGGCCGTCGCGCAGCGAGCGACCGGCATAACTCGGACGAAAGCCGAGCTCTTGCATAGCGGCCTGCACGCGCTGGCGCGTCTGCTCGTTAACGTTGGGCAAGCCGTTGGCGACGCGCGAAACCGTCTGCTGCGAAACGCCGGCAGCGCGGGCGACGTCGGCCATGGAGACCGGACGCGTACCTGCATCGTTGGACGGGCGCCTTGCCACAGGATCACCTTCACCCTTGCGAGATCTGAATAGCGTGCATGCCGGCCCGGGCAGAAATACATCCCGCGCCGAGGCCTGCTATCGTCGGACGCATGTTAACGTACTCTACTTTTTCTATCTGCATCTCTTCTGCTTTATAAGTCCATACAGCAGTACCGTTCACGGCTGTTTTTCTACCGATTACCAGATTCTCAAAAAGTGACAAACGTTGTGTTATGAGTACGTTAACATAGCCCACAACGTGCGGCATCGTGAACACTTGGTTCATTCCGCTTCAAGTTGTTAACGTACTCATAACGACGCAAAACTCCCCGTGCGCGCCAAGGAAAGGACTCCCATGACCACCCCCGACGAAAAGACACTCGCCACGCTCACCAAGCTATTTGAGGAGGAGTTTGGCCCCATTGGCGACCGCCAGGTGCTCTATGTGCACGCGCCCGGTCGCTCCGAGATCAGCGGCAACCACACCGACCACGAGGGCGGCCACGTTATCGCCGGCTCGCTCGATGTCGCCGTCGACGGCATCGCCGTGACGACCGATACCAACAAGGTTCGCGTTGCCGACGAGGGTTACCCCACCTTTGAGATCACGCTCGACACGCTGGATGTTCAGGAGTCCGAGAAGGGCACGTCCGCAAGTCTCGTTCGTGGTATGGCACACGAGGTCGCAGCACTGGGCGTTGAGCCCCAGGGCTTTGACTTCGCCTTCACCTGCTCCGTCCCCTCGGGCGGCGGCCTTTCCAGCTCTGCCGCCGTCGAGGCCGCGTACGGTCGCGCCATGGAGACGCTCTGGGGAGCACCCGCCATCGAGCCCGTCGCGCTCGCCCAGATGAGCCAGCGCACAGAGAACAACTATTACGGCAAGCCCTGCGGTCTGATGGACCAGGCCGCTGTGTGCCTGGGCGGCCTCGCCTACATGGACTTTGAGGACCAGGCTCAGCCTAAAACCCAGAAGCTCGAGCTCAACTTTGAGGATCACGGTTATGCGCTCGTGCTCGTTAAGGTCGGTGCCGACCACGTGGCCGCCACCGACGACTACGCCGCCGTTCCGCGCGAGATGCAGGACGTCGCTGCCGAGTTTGGCAAGGCACGCCTGTGCGAGGTAAACGTGGCGGACTTTGACGCCAAGCTCCCCGAGCTGCGCGCCAAGCTGGGCGACCGCGCCTGCCTGCGCGCCGTTCACTACTGGTACGAAAACGGCCTGGTCGACAAGCGCTGGGCTGCCCTGAACGCCGGAGACATCGATCAGTTCCTGGTCCTGACGCGCGAGTCCGGCGCCAGCTCTGCCATGTACCTACAGAATGTCGTTGCCAAGCTGGGCTCCGAGCAGCCCTCCATGTATGCCCTGGCGCTGGCCGAGCACGTGCTCGACGGCCGTGGCGCCGTCCGTATCCACGGTGGCGGCTTTGGTGGCACCATCCAGGCCTTCGTGCCGCTCGACCTGGTCGACACCTTCATTGCCAAGATGAACGGCTGGCTGGGCGAGGGCTCTGCCCGCCACTACGCAATTTCTGACAAGGGGGCTTACGCGGCATGGCTGTAATGACTGACGTGCGCGAGGCCGCGCAGGGCTTGATTGAGTATGCCATCCATCGATCGATGATCCGACAGGACGATCGCATCTGGGCCTACAACACCATTTTGGAGTGCATCGGCGCCACGGGCCCGGCGCTCGACATGGCCTGGGCGCTCCAGGTCGAGAAACTCTCGCTCTTGCACCCCGATACCCTGCCCAACTTTGACCTTGAAGGCACACTTGCCGCGCTTGCCGAGGCGGCTGTTGCCAACGGTGCTGCCGAGGACACGGTATCGGGCCGCGACCGCATCGCCATGCGCATCATGGGCGTGCTGATGCCGAGGCCTTCGGTTGTAAACGAGGAATTCAACGGCCGCATGGGCGTCAACGAGCCCCGCGCCGCGACTGATTGGTTCTACGGCCTGTGCTGCGACGCCGGCTACGTGCGCCGTGCCGCCATCGCGCGCAACATCAAATGGAGCACCCCCACCAACTGGGGCGACCTCGAGATTACCATCAACCTGTCAAAGCCCGAAAAGGACCCGCGCGATATTGCCGCGGCCGGTGCCGCCAAAAACACGGGCGAGAAGTATCCCGCCTGCCAGCTCTGCATCGAAAACGAGGGCTATCCCGGACGCTCCGCTGCAGCCGACGGCGGCGCCCATCCCGCCCGCCAGAATCTGCGCGTTATCCCCATTAAGCTCGACGGCGAGCGCTGGGGCTTCCAATACAGCCCGTACGCGTACTTTAACGAGCACTGCATTGCCATGAGCTCCGAGCATCGTCCGATGCACGTCGACCGCAAGGGGCTGACCTGCCTGCTCGACTTTGTCGACCTGTTCCCGCACTACTTTATTGGCTCCAACGCCGACCTGCCCATCGTGGGCGGCTCGATTCTGTCGCACGACCACTTCCAGGGCGGCGCGCACGAGTTCCCCATGATGCATGCCGCCGAGGTCTCGCAGTTTAGCGTGCCCGGTTTTGACCAGGTCAGCGGTACCGTGCTGCAGTGGCCGCTCTCGGTGCTGCGCCTGCGCTCGCATGACCGCGCTCAGCTGCTCGACGCTGCCGAGAAGATTATCCTCGCCTGGCGCGAGTGGACCGATGAGTCTGTGGGCGTCATCGCGTACACAGCCGATGGCGTGGCGCACAACACCGTGACGCCCGTCATCCGCCGCGTCGACTCTCGCGGAAATGCCGGCGGCGAAATCTACGAGGCCTACCTGGCGCTTCGCTGCAACATCACGACCGACGAGCATCCGCTGGGCGTGTTCCACCCGCATGCCGAGTACCACCACATTAAGAAGGAGAACATCGGCCTGATCGAGGTCATGGGCCTGGCCATTCTTCCGCCGCGCCTGGTTCCCGAGCTCGGCGCTGTCCGCGAGCACCTGCTGGCGGCCAAGGTCGATGCCAGCTACGACCTTGCTAGCGCGCTCGAGGGCGATGATCTATGCCGCAACCACGCCGCATGGGCCGAAGACGTTTTTGCCCGCCGCGCCGACGAGCTTACGGCAGACAACGCCATCGATATCCTGCACGAGGAGGTCGGCGTGGTGTTTGGCCACGTGCTCGACAACGCCGGCGTCTTTAAGTGGGACGAGGCAGGACGTGCCGCCCAGCAGCGCTTTATCGACTCGCTGTAGCACGCGAGCTCGAACGCACGCACTTAACAAATAGCGCCTACACGACAGCGGCGCCCGCCGGCAACATCGCCGACGGGCGCCGTTTTCTGATGCAAGGGTAGCTAATTTGCACCAAAACAAGGAGTTTTCCAAACTGCCGGCAGAGAAGGAACGCCCCCAGGTTCCGACCTAAACCCCCACATTATTCGATGGAAAAACGTGGTTGCCTCCCACATTATTCGATGGAAAAACGTGGTTTACTCACACATTTTTCGATGGAAAGACCAAGACAGTCTTATACTAACCATAATCGTTAGGGGGCAGTATGCAGCGACAGCTAATGGACGAACTCATCGCTTGGAAATCTAGGGCAAACCGCAAGCCCCTCCTGCTTAAGGGGGCCCGCCAGACGGGAAAAACCTGGCTTCTCAACGAATTCGCAGGGCGGCAGTATCAAAACGTCATCCGTTTTGACTTTATGCTCGAACCGGGCGCACGCTCGCTGTTCGACGGAAGCCTTGACCCCAAACGCATCATCTCCCAGATAGAGCTCCTGCGCGGCCAGACCATAACGCCGACAGACACGCTCATCATCTTCGACGAAATCCAAGAGGCACCGCGTGGCATCACCTCGCTCAAATACTTCAACGAGCTGGCGCCGGAATACCATATCGTGGCAGCCGGCTCCTATATGGGGCTCGCGCTCCGACGCGAAAACGAGTCGTTCCCCGTCGGCAAGATCGACCAGCTCACCATGCGCCCCATGGGGTTTGTCGAGTTCGTTCGTGCCGTCGATGGCGATCCGCTCGCAGATGCCATCCTTGCCGCAGACATGGACCTGCTCGCAAACGTTTCCGAAAAGCTCGAGCGCCTGCTCAAGGAATACCTCGTTGTCGGTGGCATGCCAGAAGTTGTCTCCGCTTTCGCCGCCTCCCACGATTTCATCGAGGCCCGCAGGCTTCAGCAGCAAATCATCGAAGCTTATGAATCCGATTTTGGCAAGCATGCGCCAGCCCGCATCGTCGAGCGCATGAGGCTGGTTTGGAAATCCCTTCCCGGCCAGCTCGCAAAGGAAAACAAGAAGTTCGTCTACGGCGCGCTTCGTCCCGGGGCGCGCGCACGCGATTTTGAGGAAAGCCTCCAGTGGCTCATGGACTATGGAATCGTTCATAAGGTACCACGTGTTTCCGCCCTAAGAGCACCGCTCACAAGCTACGAGGATCTCTCGGGCTTCAAGCTGTTCTGCATCGACACCGGCATCCTCGGAGCACTCTCCAGCCTCACGCCAGCCATTGTTCTGAACGGGCCCGCTGTTTTTACGGAGTTCAAAGGCTCGCTGACCGAGCAATACGTCGCACAGGAGCTTTTGCTCCAAGGCAAAACTCCCGCGTATTGGTCATCCTCCTCCGGCAATGCAGAGACTGACTTTGCCATCGACCATGCGGGGACCGTGCTTCCGCTCGAGGTCAAGGCGGCAGAGAATCTCAAAGCAAAGAGCCTGAGGACTGCCTGCGAGAAGTTCAAACTCGGGCGCTGCGTGAGAACATCGTTAGCGGCATATAGAGACGAAGGCACGCTCGTCAATATTCCGCTCTGGGAGATTGGGCAAATCGACAAGCTGGCATAGGCGCTGTGGAGGGGGTGCCCCGTAAGGAGTGTCCCAAACTGCCGGCAAAAAAGGAACGTCCCCATCTGCCGCATTCCCGAAGCAAGGCAACACCGATGTCTTGGCAACGGCAGCGAGCGGGCCGCATTTGAGACAAGGTGACGTGAAACGAAAGGGCGCTGACCTTCCGGTCGCGCCCTTGAAGTTGAACGTCAGATTGTCCAAATGCGGCCCGCGCAGCGTCGGCCGGTTACGGCGTTTGTAAAACGCCGTAACCCTAAAGCTCCGTGACCTCAACGCTGTCGTAGACCTCGTCCCAGCGATCCATGACCAGGTGACCGGTCTTGGGATCCATGGCGTTGAGCTTGCCGCAGGTATTGGCAGTCTTAAGTACGGTGATATCGTCGGCGCTGGCAGCAATAGCATGCGCAAAGCCGGCGATGGTCGAGTCGCCGGAACCCGTTGCGTTCACAGCCGCAATCGCGGGCGTCTTGGCGCGGAACGCGCGACCCTCATGGAAGCCCACCGAACCGGCAGTGCCCATCGAAACGACAACCCAGGGGATACCGGCAAAACGGTCATCGGCGGCAAGCGCCTCGCGCAGGGCATCGACATCATCGGTCGTAAAGGACGTACCCAGTAGGCCGTTAATCTCGGTCAGGTTGGGCTTTACGAGCTCAGGCTTAGCGTCGGACTCCAGCGCGGCCTCCAGCGATGCACCCGAAGTGTCGAGCAGCACCTTGGCGCCCGCCTCCTCGGCGATCTTGACGAGCTCGGCATAGTAGCCGGCATCGACGCCACGCGGCAGCGAGCCCGAAAGCGTCACAACGTCCGCCTTCGCTGCAAGCTCGGCAAACTTGGCCGTAAAGGCCTCGAGCTCGGCCGGAGCGATCTGCGGGCCGCTCTCCAGCAGCTCGGTCTGATTACCCTCGTGCAGAATATTCAGGCAAATGCGCGTCTCACCGGCGATGGGCACAAAGTCGTTCTTGACGCCGTCGGCATCCATAAGCTCGGCCATATAGGCACCCATGTGTCCGCCGAGCAGACCGGTCGCGAGCACATCGTCGCCCAACTGCAGCAGCACACGGCTCACGTTGAGGCCCTTGCCGCCAGCGGTCTTTTCGGGCGTCACACGGTTCACGTCGTCGATGATCAGCTTGTCGAGCTGATAGCGCGTATCAATCGACGGGTTCATGGTAACGGTCAGAATCATGTTGAACTCCTGTTCCGGGGCGGCATAACCCGCCCCAAACATACGATAGCTCGTTAAAGGATTTCGATCTCAAAGCCGCGGGTGACGGTCTCTCCCGGCTTGGCCACCAGGCAGCCGCGCTTGTGCTCCAGAATATCGTCCTCGTCGGAGCAGGTGGACAGGCCGCCCCACGGTTCCACGGCCACAAAGTCGCCCTCGGGCTTGCTCCACACAATCAGGTATGGCATATCGGGGAACGTCAGGCGCACGCCCTTGTCCTCGGTTTTCTTGGTAAGCGTAACCACGTGGCTCTCGAGCACGTCAAAGATGGTCTCTGCGAAGTCAAAGAGTTCGTGGGTCAGCGGCAGGTCATGGCCAACCATCGGGTTCTTGCTGCGATGCTCAACATCAATCAGGCCCGTCGAGGGAACGGCAGTACAGAGCTCGGCGGCCTCGCGCTGCTCAAAACGGAGCTCGTAGTCGTCGTAGGACTCGCCCTCGTCAAGCGGGCACTTAAAGCCAGGGTGACCGCCCACAAAGAACGGCATGTCCTCGGTGCCCTCATTGGTCACCTCGTACGACACGGCCACCTTCTCCGCATCGATCGTGTAACGAGCAACGATCTTAAACGGATACGGGTACTGCTCGAGCAACTCGGCATGGTCGGCAGAGCTTAAGCTCAGCACAACCATGTTGTCGCTCTGCTCCTCGAGCTTCCACTCCTGCTTGCGCGCAAAGCCGTGGCGGGCGAGCTTTACCTCGCGGCCGCCCATGGTCATTGCGTGACCGTCACGAAGGCCACCGCAGATCGGGAAGCAAATAGGTGCCTGGCCCGACCAGACCGCCGGATCACCCTGCCACAGGTACTCACGGCCGTTGGCCGCAATAGAAGTGAACGACCCGCCCGCCGTGCTCAGTGCTACGCGGATAGAACCGTTATCAAGAACAAACTCCATAGGAGCCTTCCCTTTCTTACGACAGCCCGCCAAGTCAATAGGGCTGATAGAAAACCGGCCCGCGCCCCCTCACAGAAACGCGAGCCGTCAACGGACTAGTTAATTACGCCGGATACCCGCTAATCATGGTATTCGCCGCGGTCCCACTTCTCGAGGAACTCGTCAAAGAAGTGCGGGTCAGCCTGAGCCTCGGCGTCGGCCTTATTGCAGGCGTCGATCTTGGCGATCAGGGCGTCGTGTTCGGGAGTCTTCTCGTAGGGCTCCTCCAGGAAGGCAAGCATGATATCAGCCATCAGGAACTCGCCGGTGATCTTGCCACCAAAGCCCACGATGTTGGCGTTGAGCTCGCGACGGGCATACAGGGCAGAGGTCATGTCGCGGACCAGGGCGCAGCGGGCGCCGGGAACCTTGTTGACGGCGTTGGTGATGCCGATGCCGGTGCCGCACAGGGCCACGCCAAAGTCGGCCTTGCCGCTGGCAACAGCCTCGCCCACGGCCTTGCCATAGATGGGATAGTGCGTACGGGTGTGGCTGTAGGTGCCGCAGTCGAGCACCTTGTAGCCAGCCTGCTCCAGGCGGTCGGCCAGATAGATCTTCTCGTCCGTAACGATATGGTCGCAACCGATTGCGATGGTCTTCTTCATCAGAACGTCCTTTCGTCTGAATTCACAAGTTGAGGTAGAAGTTCGAGTTCTCGGTGGCTCTCGTTAGGCCATCTTGTTGAGCATGTCGACACGGATCTGGTGACGGCCGCCGGCGTACTGGGCACGCAGGAACTCGCGGGCGATCTTCTTGGCGACCTCGGTGCCCACAACGCCCGGGCCCATGGTGACCATGCGCGAGCCGTTGTGCTCGCGGGTCATGTAAGCGGAACGCTCGTCGGAAATGTTGGCGACGACCATGCCCTTGATCTTGACGGCGGCCATATAGGAGCCGACGCCGTACTTATCGAATGCAAAGCCCTGGGAATCCTTGTGCTCCAGCAGGTCCTTGGCAACGGCGGTCGCGGAATCGACAAAGTCCGCGGCAGGGGTCTCGGAATAGTCGACGACCTCGTGACCGTCGGCGATGAGCATCTCCTTGATGGACTCCTTCATCGACATACCGTCGGCATCGGAAGCGATTACAACCCTCATGACATCCTCCTTGAGAGATACGCAGGTGCGTAGTTTCTGTTTGGAAGTGTTGAATCGCGTTCAGGTCCGGGCATCTGAATGTGCGGTTCTTCACTGTTCGTGTTTATTTGAACACATTCGAACACCGACTGCAAGAATTATTTGTTTGTCTTTGTTCTTTTTTGAACAAATACCGTTCGCGGATGATTGCTGACCGTTTGGAATCGGGGAAAGCCCGCCCTGCCACGTATTCAACAAACAAAAGGGCGGCCGAGAACGTGTCTCGGCCGCCCTTCGGCGGTATTCCCCGGTATATACAGCTGTTTTAGCTACTCGGACTGCCCGCCCTTTTTGGCGTGCTTGGACGGAGCGCTCAGAAAGCGACCCGTCAAATAGTTCGCCGGGCCGGAAATATCAATCCCCAGCAGGGTGTGCCCCAGCCACAAAAACGCCGCGAGCACCAGCAATGGAATCACGCACGAGGTCACGATCATCACGATGACGCCTTCGATAAGGTCGGTCACCTGCTGCACGATCTCGTCGGTCATCTGCTTGGCACCACTGGTTACCGACGTGACCAGGCTTGAGGCACCGTCGGCAAGCTGCTCAAGCACGTTCTTGGACTCTGTGGACTCGGTCTTTTTCTTGCTTGCTTTGGAGCTATCACTATTTGCCGTACCCGCAGCGTCGGCCGCCTTTTGCTCGGCCGCTTCGATGCTCACTCGATACGTTTCGTCGACCTTTTGCGACACCCATACGCTTGCAGGCACCAACGCCATGCCGATCGTGGCGACCACCAGCACGCGAGTCGCCACGCGGCGCAGGACGGCGCTCGTGCTCCAGCGCCCGTGAATGCCGAGCGACACCGCAAGGAGCACCAGCGCAAACGGGATCAGGATGCCCAGGCCAACCGACCACAAAATGGTCAGCAGGTATTTCTCGAGGTAGAGCACGGCAAGCACGATGCCCAAGTTACCCGAAAGCTGCGCGAGCTGCTCGGCAACCGGCGTTCCCGTATCGCCCGGCAGCGCAGTGATACCCGCAGATAGGGCGACGCACGAGGTCGTGAGCGCCAAAACATTGCCCTTCTTTTGATCGATGACCTCGATGGTGGAGTCCCAAGTCTTGGTATCGGCGAAATGCGGACGAGCTACAAAGCCCGACAGCAGCGCCAGTACCACGAGCGCAACGATAAAGCCAATCTGCAGCTTTTTGTTTGCGCACACGACATCGGACAGACTGGGCTGCAGCTCGGTTACCGTCGTGTGCTCGGTTATCTGGACAGGACGCCCATGAGCCATCTCGTGCGCGTCTCTTTTTTGTATTGCCCCGTTATCCGGCATTTGGATACCTCCTCAGTCCGGGGCTTAATGCGAAAGGAAGTATACCCACCGAGCAAAAAACGAACGGGAAGACGAACAGAGCGCACCAAGACTGTCCCCAATGACTATCTCCGGATGAGTTGCGGTGGAATAGGGATTGTTTTGCGCCCGTCGGCCCCTATTCAGTCCCTATTTCACCGCAACTTGGAGGAGGACAGAAAAAGCCCTGCCGCGGGTAGCGGCAGAGCTTTTGGAAGGGGACTTGGTTGTGAGGGCTCGTTAGGCGAGCTTGGCCTCGAGCTCGGCGATGCGCTTGTAGGCATCGATGGTAAAGCGGGCCTGCTTCTCCAGGATCATAGTGGTCATGAGAGTGTCCTGAGCGTGAGCCATGATGAAGGTCATCTCCATCTCGCCACCGCCGGCCTCCTGCGAAAGCAGCTTGGTCTGCGTGTCGTGGGCGCCGATAAGTGCATCGCTGGCATCCTTGTGCAGCTGTTCGGCCTTCTCAAAATCGCCCTCGCGAGCAGCATCGAGCGCTGCAAGCAGATCGGTCTGGGCGTCACCTGCGTATGCGACAATCTCGAATCCAACCATCGAGATTTCTTCTTTGGTTGCCATATTGCGTTCCTTTCACATATGAACCAATGGAGAGCATCGCGTCCGGGCATACGCGCTGCGTTCTGTATGACAGAAACATTAACATTCAAACAAAAAAGAACAGCGCAAAACGCAATTTCAAGCTATGAACGGTCACTTTTCGCCCGTGAACGGTTTTTAAACCAATCTGAACAATATCGAACACAGTTAGTGACAACCCAAACAGGACCGCACCCTAACGCAAATCGCGCACCGTATCGCCCTCTACGAGCACACCGGGGATCAGCATGTGCTCCACGCCAGACGCACCCCCATCGGCGCCGGCAATCTTGTCGACCGCCCACATGCCGACGCGCTTGTTGTCAAAGCGCACCGTGGTCAGGCGACGGTCGGGCACGATATCGCCCAGACTATCGTCAACACCCGCCACGCTCACGTCCTGGGGCACGCACTTCCCGCGCGACTCGAGCCCACGGATACAGCCATATGCCATGGCATCGTTGGAGGCATAAATGGCCGTGCAGGTCGGATCATCCGCCAGAGCCTGGCCTGCGGCATACCCGCTCTGTGCCGTCCAGTCGCCGCGCACGAGCTGCGGGGGCTCAATGCCATGCGCGCGCAATGTCTCGCGCCAGCCTTCCTCGCGCCGCATGCCCGAAAGCGAGCGCTCGGGGCATGAGATAAAGTGCACAGTCTTGTGCCCCCTCCCCAGCAAATACTCGACCACCTGGCGCGAGCAATCGAACTGGTCGTTATCGACCGTTGAACAGAGCGGGTGCTCCAGCATGGTAACGAGCACCGTCTGCATGCCAGGTAGCGGCTCGAAGGTGCCAAAGTCCGCCGGCATGCGATTCATGATCACAACCATACCGTCCACTGGCAGTGCGCTCATGCGTGACGATGCGCTCTCGAGGGTATACGGATGCCCGTCTACTTTAGTGAGGGTGATGGCATAGCCGTGTTTGTCGGCCGCGGCGGCAAAGCCCTCCATACGGTCGAGGTTGCCGGTGCCGGTAATGTTGAACATGGCGACGCCGACGGTCTTAAACTTACCGCGGCGCAGCGATCGACCGGCAAAGTTTGGGCGATACCCCAGCTCGCGCATGGCGGCACGCACGCGTTCCTTGGTCTCGGGGCGCACGCTGGGCGAATCGTGCACGGTGCGCGAGACCGTCTGCTCCGAGACGCCCGCGAGACGCGCCACATCCTTAACGGATACCGATTTTTTAACAGCGGCCATAGGTCGATCTTTCTATGTCAACGATGCCATTGATGGCACCTTGCGCAGTCATTTTTACCGCCTTCAAGTATATCCAACGCCTCCCCCACCATACGCTCACCACCCAAAACCTACCGTTCACCGACATTTTTGCTTCCCCAAACGGCTTTTGTCGACCAAATGTTAACGTTGCCATTGTGCAAACACAGAGCCACCGGGCGGCTCAAACGTTTACGCGTAAGGAATCGACGGTTCGCAGGCACAGGAACCACCGGTTCGCTTCTTTTTTTGTGTCACAAAATGGCAACGTCAACATTTTGGCAACCGAAAGTCAAAAGCTACCATCGTTGCTAACCCACCGACTCTTAGGAGCATTGCATGGAGCAACTCATCGCCATCATCGAAAAGGGCCAGCCCTTTTTCAACGCGATCGCCCGCAACAAGTACCTCAAGGCGATCCGCGACGGCTTTATCTCCGTCATCCCCATCATCATCTTCTCGTCCATCTTTTGCCTGGTAGCCTCGGTCCCCAACATCTGGGGTTTCTACTGGCCCGATGACATCAACAACGCCCTGTGGAAGTGCTACAACTACTCCATGGGCATCCTGGCCATCGCCTGCGCCGCCACCACGGCCAAGCACTTCGCCGACGCTCAGAACCGCGATCTGCCCAAGAACAACCAGATCAACTTCATCTCGTGCATGTGCGCGGCCATCATCGGCTTCTTGCTCCTTTCGAGCGACACGATCGCCACGGACGCCGCCAGCGGTTTCAACACCACCTACCTTGGTTCCAAGGGCCTGCTGACCGCTTTCATCGCTGCGTTTGTGACTGGCATCATCTACAAGTTCTTCATTAAGCGCAACATCACCGTCAAGATGCCCGAGCAGGTTCCGCCCAACATTTCGCAGACCTTTAAGGACATCATCCCCTTCTCCGTTTGCATCACCGTCTTTTGGGTCTTTGACATCGCCTTCCGCGCTGCTTTTGGCTTCTGCTTTGCCCAGGGCGTCATCCAGGTGTTCCAGCCCCTGTTCACCGCTGCCGATGGCTACATCGGCCTCGCTGTGATCTACGGCGCCATGAGCCTGTTCTGGTTCGTGGGCGTCCACGGCCCCTCGATCGTCGAGCCCGCCATCGCCGCCGCCCTCGTTGCCAACATGACCGACAACCTGGCTGCGTTCCAGGCTGGCCAGCACGCTTCCGCTGTCCTGACCCAGGGTGCCCAGTACTTCGTCGTCTGCATGGGCGGCACCGGCGCCACGCTCGTCCTGGTCTTTATGTTCTGCTTCCTGGCCAAGTCTCAGGAGATGCGCGCCGTCGGTAAGGCCGCCATCGTCCCCGTCTGCTTTGCCGTCAACGAGCCGCTGCTGTTCGCCGCGCCCATCGTGCTCAACCCCGTCTTCTTTGTCCCGTTTGTCTTTGCCCCGATCGCCAACATCTGGATCCTCAAGATCTTTATCGACTTCTTGGGCATGAACGGCTTTATGTACACCCTGCCCTGGACCGTCCCCGGCCCCATCGGCACTATCATGGGCCTGGGCTTCCAGCCGCTCGCCTTTGTGATGCTCGCCCTTATCCTGGTCGTCGACTTCGCTCTGTACTATCCGTTCTTCCGCGCCTATGACGCCCAGAAGTGCGCCGAGGAGGCCGAGATCTCCCAGGAGGAGCTCGCCGCCAAGAACGCCGAGAAGGCCGCCAAGCTCAACGACGCTTTCCAGGGCAAGGCCGATGCCAAGAGCGTTGCCGCCGGCGCCGCTGCCGAGGCTGTAAAGACCGATGCTCCCGCCGCTGTCGCCGTTGAGGCAACGACCGCCAGCGACCTCAACGGCAAGCGCGTACTCGTGCTCTGCCAGGGTGGCGGAACCTCGGGCCTGCTCGCCAACGCGCTGGCCAAGGCCGCCAAGGAGCGCGGCATTGATCTTGAGACCGCTGCCGAGGCCTATGGCAACCACGTGGACATGCTCCCCGACTTCGATCTGGTCGTCCTGGCCCCGCAGGCCGCAAGCTACCTGGCCGACCTGCAGAAGGACTGCGAGCGCGTGGGCAACAAGTGCGTCGCCTGCCGTGGCAAGCAGTATATCGAGCTCTCCCAGAACGGCGATAAGTCTCTCGCCTTCGTCTCCGAGCAGCTTTCGAAGTAAGTAACGCTCAGGGCCAGCCGACCATCCACAGCCGGCTGGCCCTTCGATTTAGACGATTGGATCATCATGTCCGTTAACCCTGCTAGCGTCACCAACCCGCCCGCGCAGTTTCCCGAGGACTTTGTCTTTGGCGGCGCCACCGCTGCCTACCAGGTAGAGGGCGAGACCCGCACCCACGGTAAGGGCAAGGTTGCCTGGGACGACTTCCTGGAGGCCCAGGGGCGCTTCTCCCCCGATCCCGCTTCGGACTTCTACAACCAGTACCCCGTCGACTTGGAGCTGTGCGAGGAGTTCGGTATCAACGGCATCCGCCTCTCCATCGCCTGGAGCCGCATCTTCCCCAACGGTACCGGCGAAATCAACCCCGAGGGTGTCCAGTTCTACCACGACCTCTTCGCCGAGTGCCACAAGCACCACGTTGAGCCGTTTGTCACGCTGCATCACTTCGATACGCCGCTTCCCCTCTTTGAGAAGGGCGACTTCCTCAACCGCGAGACCATCGACGCCTTTGTGGACTTTGCCACCTTCTGCTTTAAGGAGTACGCCGACCAGGTAACCTACTGGTTCACCTTTAACGAGATCTGGGCCGACGCCTCCAACACCTACATTGAGGGCACCTTCCCCGGTGGCGTCAAGGCGCATCTGGCCGAGGCCTTCCAGTGCGAGCACAACATGATGCTCGCCCACGCCAAGGCCGTGCTGGCCTTCCACAACGGCGGCTTTAAGGGCAAGATCGGCGTCATTCAGTCGCTGGAGTTTAAGTATCCGCTCAACGAGAACGACCCCGCCGACATCAAAGCCGCCAACAACGAGCACGTGCTGCAGAACCAGTTTCTGCTCGACGCCACCTTCCGCGGCGACTATGCCCCCGACACCCTCGAGTGCGCCAACCGCCTGGCTGCCGTCTCAGGCGGCACCATCGAGATCCTGGACGAGGACCTCGAGATTATGCGCGAGGCCGCGCTCTACAACGACTACCTGGGCGTTAACAACTACCAGTGCCGCTTCTTGAAGGCTTACGATGGCGAGAACGACCTGCACCACAACGGTACGGGCGAGAAGGGCACCGGCCGCTGGCGCGTTAAGGGTATTGGCGAGCATGTGAACAAGCCTGGTATCCCCACCACCGACTGGGACTGGATCATCTATCCCGAGGGCCTGTTCGATCTGCTCGTCTACATTAAGCAGCGCTACCCCAACTACAAGCAGATCTTCATCACCGAGAACGGCATGGGCTACAAGGACCCCTACAAGGACGGTTTTGTGGACGACCAGCCGCGCATCGACTACATCGAGCAGCACCTGCGCTGGTTGCTCAAGGCCATGGAGGTTGGCGTCAACGTAGGCGGCTACTTCCTGTGGAGCCTGCAGGATCAGTTCTCCTGGACCAATGGCTACAACAAGCGTTACGGCTTCTTCTACGTTGACTTTGAAACCCAGAAGCGCACGCCCAAGGCAAGCGCCTACTGGTATAAGCACGTGGCGCAGACCCGTCGTCTGGACTAGCGGCTTGCGGCGAGCGGTTGGCGGAGTTGCACCGCCCACATAACCTGTCCCCATTTCTCAGCCGGGGGCGGCACGTCACACGGCGCGCCGCCCCCGGCCTTTTTGGGCGGTTCGGGGTCCGTTTGTCTCAATCTGTAACAACTAGCCGAGTTTTTGGGTCCTAGCTGTTACAGATTGAGACGAACAGGATTGCTCTTTCCGAAGATTCTAAATCTGTAACACGTAGCCCGCTTTTGACCGTCTACCTGTTACAAATCGAGACAGACGGAGTAGGACCTAACCCCGTATGTCCCTAACAGTCGAGCGTTCGACCAGCGTGCTCGGCACATGAATCGCCTCGATAGACGAGCTCTCTCCAATCGCCGCCTCAAACGCAAGCTTACCGACACCGCGCAAATCAAATCGCAGCGTCGTCAGCCGATTGTGAGGAACAAGTCCCTCGAGTGCGTCGTCGATACCAACCACGCTCACGTCGTCGGGCACGGACAGGCCCGCGTTCTCGAGCGCGGCGATAACGCCCAGCGCCATCTGGTCATTTGCCGCAAGCACGGCAGTCGGCGTCTGCGACCCGCCGGCAAGCACCTCGGCCGCAATCCGCTCGCCCATGGCGTACCCACTGTCCGCACTCCAATCGCCACGCAGCATCGGAGCGGCATCGACATGAGCACGACCCAGCGTATCGCGCCAACCGGCCTCACGAAAACGCGAGGAAATCGAGTTTTCCGGACCCGCCACAAACCGCATATTCGAGTGACCATGTTCCAGCAGATAATTGGTCAACAGCTCGCACGAACCATACTGGTCGGAGTCGATCGTCGTGCAGCGCGGATGCGCATACATGGACAGGATGACCGTTCGCACTCCCGGCTGGGGAACAAACTCCTCAAAATCGGGAGCCATGCGGTTCATGTTGAGAATCATGCCGTCGACGGGTCGCTCGACCATGCGGCGCGAGGCATCGGCAAGTGCATAGGGCTTGTCGCCGCCCATCTCGATCATAGTGACGGCAAAATCATGCTCGCGCGCCGCTTGCATGATACCCTCGAGCGTCGCCAGGTTACCGACACGTGTGATGTTGTACATGCACAGGCCAATAGAACGATACGACCCGCCGCGCAACGCCGCTCCAGCAAAATTGGGACGAAAGCCCAGCTCTTCCATGGCGGCCAGCACACGCTTGCGCGTCTTTTCCGTCACGTTGGGCATACCGTTGACCACGCGAGACACAGTCTGGCGGCTCACGCCAGCGAGCGCCGCAACCTCTGCCGCGCTCGCCGAACGACCATTCCTTGTCTGCTGATCCATGCCTTCCACGCTAACCTGCTTCCCAACTATTCCCCGCGCCCATGGCGCATCGTACATACATTGATAACGTGCTCATGATACCCGAGCCATATACCACAACATGAAAACTTCTGTCAATCAAAACCGCTTACCGAACAAATACAACCGTTCGCAGCTGTTTGAAGTTGTTTTGTTTCTATACATCCCAGCCGGATGTTAACGTGCTCATTGTCAAATGTTCACGTGCTCATTTTGGTTCTAATCATTTTAAGATAGTGTTTATCGGGCTTTTTCACCGCTGAACGCTAACCAGGGAGCCTCCTGAGCGCAAACGCACAATATCGAACAGCGAGACGAGAGGATGTATGCATATGTCTTTGCTAAACCGCGTACAGCAGCTGCCGAAGGGCTTTGTTTGGGGCGCCGCAACCGCCGCGTACCAAACGGAAGGTTCCACGAAGGTGGCAGGCAAGGGTAAGACCATGTGGGACGATTACCTTGTCGCCCAGGGTCGCTTTTTGCCCGACCCGGCCAGTGATTTCTACAACCGCTACGAGGAGGATATCCGCCTTTCTGCCGAGCATGGACTCAACGCCATTCGTGTGTCCATCGCCTGGACCCGCATCTTCCCCAACGGCGACGATGCCGAACCCCTCGCCGAGGGCGTTAAGCACTACCACGAGCTGTTCGCCTGCTGCAAAAAGTATGGCGTCGAGCCCTATGTGTCCCTGCATCACTTTGACTCCCCCGCCGCCCTGTTCAACCAGGGCGACTGGCTCAACCGCAAGACCGTCGACGCCTATGTGCGCTATGCCGAGTTCTGCTTCCGCGAGTTCCGCGAGGTCAAGAATTGGTTCACCATCAACGAGCTCATCAGCCTCTCGCACTCCCAATACATCCAAGGCAACTTCCCGCCCAACCATCACTTTGATGTGACGAGCGGCATCCAGAGCCAGCACAACGAGCTCGTTGCCCACGCCCGCGCCGTCAACCTGTATAAGGATCTTGACGAGACCGAGCACCTGGGCGGACGCATTGGCATGGTCAACGTCCTGACGCCGGCATATCCTGCCACCGACTCGCCCGCCGACCAGCACGCCGCCGACCTGTACAACGCCTTCTACACCGACTTCAT
This sequence comes from Collinsella aerofaciens, assembly GCF_015558785.1. GTDB lineage: Bacteria > Actinomycetota > Coriobacteriia > Coriobacteriales > Coriobacteriaceae > Collinsella > Collinsella aerofaciens_P. The sequence continues at coordinate 78,733 of NZ_JADMOP010000002.1, read as the reverse complement.
CATGGACGGCGCCTTCCTGGGTCACTACTCCGCGCGCACCCTCTCACTCATCAACGAGATTCTGCGTGCCAACAACGCCACACTTACGGTTGAGGACAGCGACATGGAGGAGCTCGCCAAGGCGGCGCCCCGCAACGATATGTTCGGCCTCAACTACTATCAGTCGGCGTTTATCGCCGCCTACGATGGCGAGTCCACCAACAGCTTTAACGGCACCGGAGACAAGGGCACCTCGTGCTTTAAGTTTAAGGGCGTCGGGCAGCAGGTCGATATGCCGGGTATCCCCACCACCGACTGGGATTGGCTCATCTACCCGCAAGGCCTCTACGACACGCTCAAGCACATCAGCGCCACCTATCCCAACCTCCCCGTCATCTATATCACCGAAAACGGCCTGGGCCACAAGGACCCCGAGCCCGACGCAAACGGCATCGTCGCCGATCCCGAGCGCATCGACTTTGTCGACCAGCACATGGAGAAGGTGCTCCAGGCGCGCGCCGAGGGCGTCGACGTCCAGGGCTACTTTATCTGGAGCCTGCAGGACCAGTTCTCGTGGGCCAATGGCTATAACAAGCGCTACGGCCTGTTCTACATCGACTTCGACACGCAAAAACGCTACATCAAGCAGTCGGCACTCTGGTACAAGGAGCTCGCCGACACTATGGCGGACGCGCAGTAGCGCATCGCCTCGCTTTCCCCCGAGAAGGGAGCGGCCCTATGCGATACAAACCCAGCCGCTCCCCTCTCTCCCCCTGGGACCGACCCCGCCTGCACCCGGGCTTTTAGCAAGCGGGAGACCATATAGGTTTTCAACGTCCATGCCATTAAGATTTCATGCAAAGAGGAGCGTGAACTATGGAATCGATCGTTAAGTTCTTGGAGAAAGGTCAGCCGTACTTCGACAAGGTCTCTAAGAACATCTACCTTCAGGCCATTAAAGACGGCTTTTTGGCAGCAATGCCCATCATCCTGTCTTCTTCTGTCTTCCTGCTTATTTCGACCCTGCCGGGCGTTGTCGCCACGGTCGGCGGCTTTACGCTGCCCGACTGGTGGAACGTCGACGTCGTGAACTTCTGCAACAAGGTTTACAACTTCACGATGGGCGTCGTGGGCATCATGGTCGCCGGCACCACCGCAAGCGCGCTGACCGGCTCCAAGAACCGCCGCATGCCTGCCGGCAAGGCCATCAACGCCACGAGCACCATGGTCGCCGCCATGTGCGCTATGCTCATCTTGGCCGTTACCCAGACGAGTGCCAAGATCGACGGCGCCGATGTCTCGGTGTTCTTTACCGACAACATGGGCACCAAGGGCCTGCTGAGCTCCTTTGTCGCCGCATTTGCCACGGTCAACATCTATGCCTTCTGCATTAAGCGAGACATCACCATCAAGCTGCCCAAAGAAGTCCCCGGCGCCATCGCCCAGAACTTCCGCGACATCTTCGCCTTCAGCTTCTCCATCCTGTTTGTCGCCGTCATCGACGTTATCTGCCGCACCTGCTTGGCCGTCCCGTTTGCCAACGTCATCTCCACGCTGGTGAGCCCGCTGTTCGCCGCTGCCGATTCCTACGCCGGCCTCGCCCTCATCTGGTTCATGATCCCGCTGTTCTGGTTCATGGGCATCCACGGCCCCTCGGTCGTTAAGCCTGCCCTCAACGCCGCGCTGTTTGGCAACATCACCACCAACCTCGCCACGCTGCAGGCCGGCGGTCACCCCGCCCTCGCCCTGACCGAAAACTTCGGTAACTACATCGGCGAACTCGGCGGCACCGGCGCCACGTTCATTGTCCCGATCATCTTCCTGCTCTTTATGCGCTCCAAGCAGCTCAAGGCCGTCGGCAAAGCCTCTGTCGTGCCCGTGATGTTCGCCGTCAACGAGCCGCTGCTGTTCGCCGCGCCCATCATCCTCAACCCGTACTTCCTGATCCCGTTCCTGTTTGCCCCCGTGGCCAACGTCCTCATTGGTAAGTTCTTCATCGACTTTTTGGGCATGAACGGCTTTATCTATGCCATGCCGTGGGCACTCCCCGGACCGATCGGCACCTTCATCGACACCAACTTCCAGCCGATCTCTCTGGTCCTGGTTGTCGTCCTGCTGGTCGTTGACTTCTTGATCTACTACCCGTTCTGCAAGGCCTACGACAACGTCCTGTGCAAGCAGGAGGCCGAGACCCTGGCCGAAGAAGAGGCCGAGGAGACCAAGGCCGTCAAGACCGCTGCCGCCCCCGCCGTTGAGGCTCCTGTTGTCGAGACCGCTTCTGCCACTGAGGCCTCCGCAGCTCCGTCCGCCCTTAAGGGCAAGGATCTGAGGGTTCTGGTTCTGTGCGCTGGCGCCGGCACCTCTGCACTGCTCGCCAACGCGCTTAAGGAAGGCGCCGACGAGCTGGGCATCGACATTACCGCCAACGCCGGTGCCTACGGCAGCCACTACGCCATCATGGACCAGTACAACGTCATCGTCCTGGCTCCGCAGGTTCGCACCTATTACAACGAGATGAAGGCCGACACCGACCGCCTGGGCATCACGCTGCTGTCGCCCAAGGGCAAACAGTACATCGACCTCACTAAGGATCCCAAGGGTGCCGTCGCCTGGATCGAGGAAAACCTCGAGGCATAAGACGCTGACACCACCTGCCGCTTGCAGACAATAAATGGCCCGTGCATCGATGTGTGATGCGCGGGCCATTTTGTTTAGACCGCACCCGTCCTCCTGTTCATCTCAATCTGTAACATCTAGCCGAGTTTTTCGGTCCTAGCTGTTACAGATCGAGATGAACGCACAGGCCAAGCCGAAAATCTCAATCTGTAACATGTAGACCACTTTTGACCGTCTAGTTGTTACAGATCGAGACAAACGGAATAAGCCGGGCCAAAAATCTCGATCCGTAACATCTAGCCGAGTTTTTGGGTCCTAGCTGTTACAGATTGAGACAAACGGAATAGGCCGAGCACGTCTACGCCCGCAAGTCCTTTACGCTGGAACGCTCGACCAACACGCCCGAGACGAGCGTACGGCTTCTGGAGCTCGGAGCTTCCAGACCCGCGACGACCTCGTTGAGCGCACGGACGCCCAGCTCGCGGTGGCGAAACTTCACTGACGTCAGAATCGAGTTGGGAATCGTCTTGTAGAGTTCGTCGTCAAAGCCGATCACGGACACGTCGTCGGGCACCCTGAGTCCTCTGTCACGCAGAGCCATCATCACGCCGTTTGCCATGCAGTCGTTAGCAGCGAGGACCGCCGTGCAATCGGGTTTATCGGCAAGCGCAAGGCCCGCGGCATAGCCACTATCCGCATTCCAATCGCCTTGCAGAGGCTCGGGCGGCTCAATGCCACGCGCCTCGAGTGCCGCACGCCAACCTTTCATACGGCACTGGCTCGACAGCGACTCTTTCTTACCAGAGACGAAATACACGTTCTTGTGCCCGCGATTTAAGAAGTGCTCGCACGCCATGCGCGCACCACCCTCTTGATCGTCACTAACGGTAGAGCAGTTAGGATGTTCCATCGGCGTGATAATCACCGTCTTGAGGTCTTTCGGCGCCTCAAAGGTATCAAAGTCATCGACCATCTGACGCAGGTTGAAGATCATGCCGTCGACGGGAAGCTGCGACATCCTACGCGCCGCTTCGGCAAGGGTCATCTTCTCCCCCGCCCGCTTTTTGATCATCGTGAGCGCAAAGCCTCGCTCTTCGGCGGCATCGGCGATACCGTCAATCATGTCCACGGCACCGCCCGACAAGTGAAACAGCACGACGCCGATGCACCCGTAACGGCCTAACTTGAGCGAACGCGCGGCAAAGTTGGTTCGAAACCCGAGCGCCTCCATGGCCGAATGAACCTTATCGCGTGTCGACTCTCGCACGCTATCGGGCTCGTTGATCACACGCGAAACCGTCTTGAGAGAAACACCCGCGGCAATCGCCACATCGTTCATCGAGACATTTTTCTTGTCCATCGTTGCCACTGCTTCTCCACTCGGTTCTCAATCACTTGTTTTTTGCGTTCTAGCATACACTACCTGCCCGACTAACAAATCAACCGTTTACCGGACAATATCGACCACTCACCCGTAAATCCTTGTTGCTCTTCCAAAAATGTCTTACGTTGTCATTAACGAAATGACAACGTTGTCATTTCGCAATGCCTTCCTTAAGCAGGAAGGTTTCCGGGCAGTCCTGACCATCCATCGACGACCAGTTCCATCCACATGCATCGCGCATCAAGTAGCAAAGGAGCTCTATGGACGCCATCGTAAAGATGCTCGAAAAGCATCAACCGTTCTTTGAGAAGATCTCGAGGAACATATACCTCCAGGCCATCAAGGACGGATTCCTTGGGTGCATGCCCATTGTCCTCACCTCTTCGATCTTTCTGCTCATTGCCACCCTTCCCGGCGTAGTCGGCATCACGCTGCCCCAGCCGCTCATCGACTGGTGCAACAAGCTCTACAACTTCACCATGGGCGTCATGGGCATCATGGTTGCCGGTACCACTGCCAAGAACTTCACGGCATCCATGAACCGTCGTATGCCCGCCGGCAAAGTGCTCAACGACGGTTCCACCATGGTGGCCGCCCAGTGCAGCATGCTGCTGCTCGCAGTCACGCAGTTCACCACCAAGTTCAACGGCTCCGAACTTTCGGTCTTCGATTGCACCAGCATGGGCACGCGCGGCCTGTTCTCGGCCTATATCGCCGCATTCATTACCGTGTGGGTCTACAAATTCTGCGTCTCGCGCGATCTGACCATTAAGCTGCCCAAGGAGGTCCCGGGCGCCATCGCTCAGAACTTCCGCGACATCATCCCCTTCGGCGGCGCCGTCATCATCTGCGGCATCATCGATGTCGTCGTGCGCAACCTCATGGGCGTTCCGTTCTCCGAGCTGCTTATCAAACTGCTCTCTCCGCTCTTTACCGCTGCAGAAACCTATCCTGGCCTTATCCTTATCCAGGCAGCCACCGCGTTCTTCTGGTTCATCGGCGTCCACGGCCCCTCGATCGTCCAGCCGGGCATCGACCCCATCCGTCTTGCCAACCAGGCCGAGAACCTGCAGGTTCTGCTGGCCGGTGGTCACCCCGCCCATTCCCTCACCTTCAACATGTCGCTCGTGGGTGAGTTCGGCGGCACCGGCGCCACGTTCATCGTGCCGCTTCTGCTGATTCTCTTCATGAAATCCATGCAGCTCAAAGCCGTCGGTAAGGCCTCGATTGTTCCTGTGGCCTTCGCCGTCAACGAACCGCTGCTCTTTGGCGCGCCGATGATCCTTAACCCCTACATGCTCGTCCCCTTTGTTGCCGCCGGCTGCGTCAACGTGAGTGTTGCCAAGTTCTTTATCGATAACGTGGGCATGAACGGCTTCTCCTTCGTGGTGCCCTGGGCCACCCCCGCCCCCATCGGCATTTTCATCACCACGAACTTCCAGCTTATTGCCCTGGTATTTGTCGCGATCATCATCTTGCTGGACGCCATCATCTACCTGCCGTTCTTGAAGGCATACGATAAGCTGCTCTGCGACCAGGAGGCCGAGCGCGCCGCCGAGCTGGGTCTCGAGTCCGATGGTGCTGCCACCATCGCTGCCAGCACCCCCGCGCCCGCTGTCGAGCAGACTGCCGCTTCCGTCGACAGCGAGCCTGTCGCCGATCAGCCCGAGCCCGCCTTCGACGCATCCGCTAAGAAGGATGTCGACGGTCTGAAGGTCCTCGTCCTGTGCGCTGGCGCCGGCACCTCCGCCATGCTTGCCAACGCCATCAAGGAAGGTGCCGCGCAGACCGGAGAGAACATTGCTTCCTCCGCAGGTGCCTATGGTCAGCACACTGCCATCATGGATCAGTACGACGTTATCGTGCTTGCCCCGCAGGTCCGTAGCTACTACAACGACATGAAGGCCGACACCGATCGCCTGGGCATTAAGCTGCTCGCTCCCCGCGGTAAGGAATATATCGACCTTACTCGCGACCCCGCTGGCGCCATCAAGTGGCTCCGCGAGAACCTCGACTAGTTCCTCCCTCTGTTGGTGCCCGGATTCCCGGTTCGGGCACCTCTCCCTATTCGTATCCCACAGAAAGGATGACTCATGACCAACCCCATGCAGTTCCCCGACGGCTTTGTGTTTGGCGGCGCCACCGCTGCTTACCAGGTTGAGGGCGAGACCCGTACACACGGCAAGGGCAAAGTGCCCTGGGACGATTTCCTGGCTGCTCAGGGCCGTTTCTCCCCCGACCCCGCAAGCGATTTCTACAACAAGTACCCGGTCGATATCGACCTGTGCCAGCGCTTCGGCATCAACGGCATTCGTGTCTCCATCGCTTGGAGCCGTATCTTCCCCAGCGGCACTGGTGAGATTAACCCCGAGGGTGTTGCCTTCTATCACGAGCTCTTTGCCACCTGCAATAAAGCCGGCGTTATCCCCTATGTCACGCTCGATCACTTTGATACGCCCGAGGCCTTTTACCAGAACGGCGGCGAGGGCTTCCTGACGCGCACGACGATCGACGCCTTTGTCGAGTACGCCAAGTTCTGCTTTGCCGAGTTCACCGAGGTCAAGCACTGGTTTACCTTTAACGAGATTCCCGCGACCGCCGAGGGCAGCTTTATCGTCGGCAACTGGCCGCACGGCGAGAAGTATCGCCTGGATAAGGCCTTCCAGCTCATGCACAACATGATGGTGGCCCATGCCAAGGCCGTCGTCGCCTTCCACGAGGGCGGCTTTGAGGGCGAGATCGGCATTGTCCAGAACCTGGAGCCCAAGTATCCCCTCGACCCCAACAACGCCACCGACTGCGAGGCAGCTCGCATGGCCGACGTCATCAACAACCGCTGGGTACTCGACGCCACCTTCCGCGGCCACTATGCAGCCGACACCATGGAGGCTGCGACCAAGCTGGCCCATATCGCCGGCGGCGAGCTCGACGTCCGCGACGAGGACATCGCCGCGCTGACCGCCGCGCTCCCCTACAACGATTGCCTGGGCGTCAACACCTACAAGTGCCAGTTCCTGCGTGCCGCCGAGGGCGAAAACGACATCAACCACAATGGCACCGGCGACAAGGGCTCCTCGCGCTGGTTCCTCAAGGGCGTGGGCGAGTCATGCGTGCGCGAAGGCGTACCCACCACCGATTGGGACTGGATCATCTATCCCGAGGGCCTCTACGACCTGCTGCTGCGCATTAAGAACGATTACCCCAACTACAAGAAGATCTACATCACCGAGAACGGCATGGGCTATAAGGACGACTTCGAGGATGGCTTTATCGACGACGCCCCTCGCATCGACTACATGCGTCAACATCTCGCATGGATCCTCAAGGCAATCGACGGCGGCGTAAACGTCGACGGCTACTTTGTGTGGTCGCTGCAGGACCAGTTCTCCTGGACCAACGGCTATAACAAACGTTACGGCCTGTTCTACATCGACTTTGAGACCCAGAAGCGCTATCCCAAGGCGAGCGCGTACTGGTACAAGAACGTCGCGGAGACCGGCCTGCTCATGGCCTAGTTTCCGCCGCATACCCCTGTCGGCCGCATGCGAATCCCTCCACGGGTTCGCATGCGGCCTTTTTGTTTTCGCGCGGGTCGGCAGCCGTTTGTCTAAATCTGTAACATCAAGTCGAGTTTTTTGCCTCTACCTGTTACAAATCAAGACAAACGGGAATCACTCTGCCGAAACGTCTCAATCTGTAACAGATATCTGCTCAAATCGAGTCTAGGTGTTACAGATTGAGTTTTTGATTTGGGAGGTTGAGGATGGGGGATCGCGTGCCGAAAGCATGGTCCCCGGATAAAAAAGCTCGCCGGCCAGGCCGAAGACATGGCCCACATCAAGGCAGACCTTTGCCCCTGCTCGCCCGAGCAAAAAGTCATGCCCCTCGATGCGCTCTGCCAGTCCGGCACCGAGACCCCGCAATGGCGGTGGGATGTGCTGGTCGGAGAGGGCGACCCGCTCTACTGCAAGTCCCGAGAGATCTAAGTATCCGCTGCAAGGTATAAGAACGAATTGGAGCCCTGGTACATACCGGGGCTCCTCGTGGTAGTGGCTGTCTAATGAATCTGGTGGCTAGGCCTCTTCGCCGCCACTGGATTCAGTTACCGTTTCCTCCTCACTATGTTGCGTCTCTCTCGTAGCCTCATCAACTTCTGTTGACGAATGTGCCTCTTCGTATACTTCGATGTTCGCCTTGAGCATGGTTGCACTCTGTTCAGCAAGAGCGATCTTCCTCTGGTGCTTGTCGTAGGCATACAGTCCGATTCCACCTGCGACTAGCGTGGCTACAGAACCGATTACTCCACCCTGGATTCTTCCAACGGAAATCCCGCCCGCTCTGATATTGCTGATCAGCGCCTGAGGCCCACCGAGCTCTTTCGCCAGATGCGACAATTGCGCATAGTCCCAAGTCGTCATTGCCTTTTCCTCACTTTCTTTCACTTCAGCACCGCTTCCACTGGGGTGCTCACTTTCGACAGTGCTATCATGCCATCGGTAAATAAGACGGTATATGTCCTATAATTGTCTTATCTGTTGTTAATGAGGAATGATTAAGACAATGTACGTCCGCAAAGATCGCCCTAAGGACATTTTTCCAAAGAGACTCAGCGGTTTGATGGAAAGCTATGAAATAGAAAAGGGGCGCAGAGGCATTAGCAATATCGGCCTTGCGCGTCTGCTCTATCAAAAGCGTAACGGTGCCGATGATGCCTCGCTAGCCGATGACCGCTATGCAGTGGAAAGGGAGAACGGCCGCAAGGCGATTGCGAGAAAGATCAGCCGATTTCGAAAAGGAGATCAGTTTCCTCAATGGGATGACCTCGTAGATCTGGCTGACATATTCGGAAAGCCAGTAGGTTTTCTCATCGGGGAGACCGATTGTGATACGTACGAGCTCCAAGATATTGCTGACTTCCTTGGTCTCAGCGGCGAGGCTGTTCTGTCCATCGAGCGTATGACGAGAAAAGTTAGTGCGGAGTGGCTTCCGGAACAGTCTGGCGGCAACGGCGGAGACCATGAGGAATGGGAAAAATACCTCGTGAATGATATGGTCGCGAAGGCGAATGCCGAGCCAGAAGCTTGCAGGGCAGTGCTCAATCGAATGCTGACCGCAGCAGCGTTTAAAGACCTTGTGCTCTGCCTGTCTGAGGTCGGCGATGCCCAATACAATCTGCTTATGGAACGCATTGCAAGTGCGGAAATAGAACTGAGAGACGCAGACGTACTCAGTGACAACCACCCAGACTCCATCATGGGGCAAATGGCGGCAAAATCCCGATTCAGGGATGCTGCAACACGCCTGCAGGAAGCGGAAAATGCGGTGAGATCCAGCAGGTATGCAGCTTATGAATGCCATGTCCGCATCGTTGATGAAATGTTCTCGGATATTACCCAGACTGACGCAAATACCGTAGCCAAAGAGCATGTCAAGCAGAGACAGTCAGGTAACCAGGCGTAGCCGTCGTATCGATACGGAAGTGGGTATAAACCGTCCTGCTGCTTGCATACGTGGTTCCGTTGCCGCCCGTCAGCTTGTAGCAGTTATAGAAGCACTGCGAGTCCGAAACCCCGCTCGAAGGCAGCGCCCAGGTGGCGTCGGCGTAGATCGTCACCAGCGACGAGCACCCCGAGAAGCAGTAGGTCAGGTCGGTGAGCGCAGACGGGTCGAAGCCTCGGAAGTCCAGCTCGGCGGGCGACGAGCGCGAAGCGAACGCGAACCGCACGACTTGACACCTGCGAGGTTGCCCAAACCGGAGACCACCTCCAGCGCCGTGCATGAGTAGAAGAGGTGGGTCAGGTTCATGGTTGCGAACGTCGCCATGTCTGCCGCGAAGGCGATGCGCTCATCGGCCGCCTGGCCTTCACCTGCTGGATTTCGTCGCGCAGGGCGTCCGCCACCTCGGCGCTCTTGGCAGCCTCGGCCACTTGCCCCTCAAGCTCCTTGATGCGAGCCTCCTGCTTGGCGAGAAGCGCCTGGTAGCCCCTCTCCGAGTCCACTGCCTGCGGCTCTTCCGCCTGCGCGACCCCTTCTTGGCCGCCCGCCTGCGCTGCGACCTCTTCCTCGTCGTCGATGCTATGGTCGTCTCCGTCCATGTCGGCCTGCCTTTCGATTGACATAGGCCAGCACAAACGAACCGTCCCTTAACCATGCAAATAGGCTAAAGGTCGGTCACAAAGTGAGGTCATCCAGTCCGTTCGGCAGTTTGTGACCATTAGCAAGAATTAGAGGCAACGCAACGAGCGAACGCTCGATAATGGTCTAGAATATTGGACTTGACATTTGGGAGGCAAGATGGAGACTGTGAACCTTATCCTTGGAATTATCGCGTCTATCGCATCCATCGCCGCCGCCGTCATCTCGCTCCAAAACAAGCAAGAGATCAAGTCAATCAAAAAGAGTCTAAGCGACAACTCGCAGACCGCTACAGGTAAAGTTGCCACAAACGTCGTAGGCAGCAACAACTCGGCGAACATCCATGCTTCGCGATAAGCCAACGCAGACAAGCCAGAGCGCAATTGGAAAGGTCGCCACGAACATAACCGGCGACTCCAATAGCTATGACTCACATGACATAAACATCTACCAGCCCGTCTCGTCTGGCCCGCACCGGCCGCTTACAAAGACGCTCATGTATAAACTCCTGCAAATCATGATTTCGTCGACTGAGCCAACGGGCGAAGATTTCCCCCTTACGCCTCCGCCTCCTATAGAGAAGAAGCTGATTTACAACCACGCACCGCGTTACCTAAACATCATCAACGAGTATTCTGAGAACTACGCTCGTCTCGACAGCGTGATCAAGGAATTCCCCGACAGCGAAGCCATCATCCAAAGGCTGAACAAGATGTTTGTCAATGTGGCAGACGTTCGCGATGACGGCAAGCTGTGCGTAGGAAACGGCGATGCACAGCTCAAGCTCATCGAGAACGAGATCTATAACATGATTGTGAATGACGCAAGCTTTCAGGCTGACGAGGTCCCCGAAGAAATCATCAACCAGTTCTGCGTTGCGTTGATTGCCGTTGCCGTGGCAAAATGCAGAGGCCTTCTGAGGCCAGGTGATGACGATGCTGCTGCTTGATCGCAATAATGAGCCGACGAGCACGGTCTATTACATCGCTGCCGCCTTGGATGGCTACATCGACCAGAACCCAGGCTTGGACGCCGGTCAACTCTATGAGGTAACGGCGAACACTCTGGTCAAGAAAGAAGTGAGCTACGACTTCTTTGTCATGGCTTTGGACTTTCTCTTCCTCCTCGGACGCGTGTCAATAGACGAGAAGGGAGGGCTACATGTTCATCAAGTCGCTTAGAATTCGCAAGACAACAACTGACGAAATAGTTCGCGAGGTCTTATTCCACAAGGGTGCCAACCTCATCGTCGATACCGAGGACTCCGAATCGCACAATCGCGTTGGAAAAACAACCTTCCTCAAGCTCATTGATATCGCAATGGGCGCCAAGGACAGGAAGCTCATTTACACAGACGCCGACACGGGCACGGTGACCGAGGAGCTACGCGATTTCATCGTCACAAACAAGATCGCCGTCGACATGACACTGACATCGGATTTTCCCGATGGCGATGACGTGATTCTCACAATCGACCTCTTCCCGAATGGAAGGTACTACATAGACGGCGAAAAGATGGGGCAGAAAGCTTACCAGCAACGACTCAATGTCTTGCTTTTCGGGAACGAAGCGAATGTGCCCACGTTTCGCCAATTGATCAATTCATTTGTCCGCGTGTCCGTAGGCGGGGATGATAATTCCTTCCTCAAAACCGTTCCCAGCGGCAGCACATCCATCTACCGGAGTGTCTACAACGCTCTGTTCGGCATCTCAGATCCGGCGCTCGACAAAAAGCGTGACGACCTCAACAAGGACTTGAACAAGACGCGTGAGTCCATCAAACGCTATAAGAAAGTCCAGAACGTCGATACGGTCAGCGAGCAGCAGCAGATACTTGCAGGGCTCGAAGCCGAGCATGAAGAAGTCCAGTGCAAGCTCAACAGCATCATCGACGCCGATGTCTACAGGGCCAACCGCGATGAAATCGCGGCTACACGCACCCGATACGCATCTCTGACACTGCAACTCTCAGACATAGACTACAGGCTGCAACGAAATGAAGAGGCCCTGCAGACTGCTATGCAAGAGCGCGGTAGACAAGCCGACGTTAATTTGAGCAGACGGTTTTTCGAGGAAGTCTGTTCGATGATCCCGATGGTGAATGCAACTTTCGAAGAGATGGTCGCATTCAACAACCAGCTCTGCGACAACAAGATTGCCTATTTCGCGAGTGTGGCAGAAAAACTGAAGGCCGAGCGTGCATCTGTGCAACGTGAAATCAGCCAACTGTCATCGCAGAACAGCCAATTCATGTCATTGGTGGAGCAAGACCTCATCGATGAGTACGAGTCGCTTCAGGCACGCCTAGTTGAGCTTTCGAGCAGTATCGGCAAATGCCGAGAAGTAATAGATACGCTCAACAGCTTTGAGGTAGAACAGACCAGCATTGAGGGAAAAATCGCATCGCTTGGCTCGTCTGATGATGGCGACGAGCCGCAATCCAACGATTTTGCTGCAATGATGCTTGCGTTTAACGCATTCTTCACTCCGCTTGCCAGGGAGTTCAACAACGAATCGCCGCTGCTCGTTTACTATGAAGAGTCGAACAAGTTCCCCGTTGCAATACGTGATACCGCTGGCTCCAGCACGGGCACACGCAAGTCACTCATCGCCGCATTTGATTTAGCGTATCAGCAGTTTGCAGAATCAAAGGGCATCAAGACTCCGCGCTTCATAGTGCATGACGTCCTTGAAAACATCGAGGGTAAGGTGTTGCGTGACATAATCGCACGCGCCAGCACAATCAACTGCCAGTACATAGTCGCAGTCCTTAAGGAGAAGCTCGATTCGTCGCTGATACCAGCCGAGGAGCAGGGTAAACTGCAAATCCTGCAGCTTTCGATTGACGATATGCTTTTCACGCGTGGCAAAGGTGTTGCGTCGTAGGAGTGACCTGTACTCTCCTACTCCCGTATCCCCACCGAGAACTCCCCGCCGAAGTTGTTCACCTCGAACCGCTCGTCAGCCACAAGTCCCTCCTTGCTCACACGGCACGCGAACGGAAACAACTCGGCCACGTCCTGCAGTTCCAGGAACGTCCGGTAACTCGACCGGTTTACCAGCATGTCGGCAAAGACCAAAAACCGCGTAAGCTCGTCATTCAGTTCGATGGGCTCTGCAATCACGTAGTGCCCCCGCCTCACGCGCCGGACAACGCCGAACTGATTGAGCGATGCCACAATCTTTTCGGAGCCCTTCAGGATGGTCATGCGCTTGCGCGCCGCCTCAACGCTCTTATTGTCGCGGCCTAGTCAAGTACCCGTTGCCTCTCCTCGACCATCTCGCAGAAGCCTCCCACATCCATGAGCCATCCTTGCTGTGAAGGCGTGTAGGTGGGGAAAAGCTGGGAGGGGATGACGAGCTGGAGCTTGCTGTCACGCATGGCGTTCGTGTAGTCCACGCTCACGGCGGGCTCCAGCGTGATAAGGTGCTTACGCTCGATGCGGTTCGCCTCCTCGAGCACCTGCCTCCAGCGCTCCTTGATGGTCGTCTTCGCACCGAGCATCGTAAGGCTCGAGGAGGGGAACCCCTCATCCCGGTAGCACTCGATTGACGGAAAAATGAAGTCCGGCTTCGACTTTCCCTCGGTGTAGGGCTGTGCGGAGTATCGGATTCCCCTACCCTTGAACAGGAACTCAAGCTGGTGCTCGAACGCTGTGCCCGCGCGGGACTTCCTGCGCTGGAAGGTCGACATGGTGGTCTTCAGAATGCCGTCGACGTCGAGCTGGCCGTTCAAATAGGGCGCAAGGTCTCTCTCAAGCAGATGGCGCTCAAACACCTTGAACAGCAATTCCTCGCGCTCGTAGCACGCGAGCAGGCTTCGATCGGGGTCATCCGCCCAGTCGAGACCTTCAAGGGTTGAGATGGAGTACTCCGTAAAGTCGATGCCCTTCGGAAACGTATGTCCAAACCTCTTGACCATATCGTCCAAGTAGATATCCGCGCTCAAGGGAGCGCGCGTCTCGATACCAATCATGCCGAGGATGCGCGAGGCCACCGCACCGATACGGTTGCGCTCGCCCTTTGATACGGCATAGCCCGAGCGGTCGGGCTCCTCGAAGCCGAACAGCCACCTCAGCTGCGACTCGATGGTCGAGCCTTTTTTAGCGAAGATGATGAGCAGCCCGAGGTCATCGGAGTTGGCGACCACCATGAGGTCGCCAGCGGATGCCTGCCTGATGGCGGGGTTGTCCTTGTAGTAGAGACGGTACTCGGTTCTCGTGGGATGTTTGCGGCGCGCATCGTACCAAGTCACGGTCCCGTCGCACATCTCCGGCTCCGCCTCGTCGCACATGTAGGCGAACGTGGTGCGGATGTCGCGGATGTCGTCGTCACCGAACAGCGACCTCAGCGGCAGCGTGCCGTTGAACTCGTGCTGATTACTCCTACCTGCGTCGATATCGACGTCCGCGAGGGTCTTCGAGACCGCGCCGTCGAAGTAGCTGCTAAGCGCCCCGTAATCCATCCTGACACGCTCCCATCATGAGCTTGGCCACCGACCGTATTACAGGGACCGTCACCGAATTGCCGAACTGGCGGTAGGCCTGTGTGTCGGAGACCGGGATTATGAACCGGTCGGGAAATCCCTGCAAGCGCGCGCACTCTCTAGGGGTCAGCTTACGGGGGTTCTCGCCCTCGCCGCGCGAGACCAAGATCTCACTACCGTCCTTATGATAGCGTGCGGAGAGCGTCCTCGTGGTGTCCGATGGAGTGATAAGACCGTAGCCGAACCCGTTGCCGGCGGCCTCGTGCTTGGCCTTGTATGCTTTCAAATATGACCACAGCTTGTCGGAGAGCACGTACCTCGCGTCCGCATCCTCCTCCAGAATCTCCGCGGCTTTCTGACCACTGTTCGGGCAGTCGAGGTCGTCCCAAGAGAACTCCACATCGTCGCGAAAGCCAACAATGTAGATGCGCTCGCGGTGCTGGCATGTCCAACCCTTGGAGTCCAGAACCTTGTAGTGAACGTGGTAACCGAGCTCGTCCTGGAGGACCTGCATGATGACGTCGAACGTTCTGCCCCTGTCGTGACTGATCAGATTCTTCACGTTCTCGAGCAGGAACGCCTTCGGGCGCTTCTCGTTCAGGATGCGTGCAACCTCGAAGAAGAGCGTGCCCTGCGTCTTGTCTTCGAAGCCCGTAGCGCGACCAAGGGAGCGCTTCTTGGACACACCCGCAAGCGAGAACGGCTGGCATGGAAAGCCAGCGAGCAGCACGTCGAAGTCGGGGATGTCTGAAGCGGCGACCTCACGGATGTCCCCCGCCGGGGTTTCGCCGTAGTTCATGCGGTAGGTCTTCTGCGCAAACTTATCCCACTCGCAGGAGAAGACGCACCTGCCGCCCAGCTCCTGGAACGGCATGCGGATCCCGCCGATGCCCGCGAACAGGTCGATGAAGGTGAAGGCAGGCTTCCCCTCCCCTGCGGGTGCAAAGGGGGCGCGATGGCCGAGGGTGGAGATGTACTTCGACTCGGCTGCGGTGGGCCTTGTTTCGCCTGCCTCCCAGCGGCGCACCGTTCGCTCGCCGTTGGGGCCCATGCCTAGGGCAGCGGCGAATTCCTTCTGAGTCAAGCCGAGCTCCTGTCTCTTGGCCTTTACCTCATCTGCTGATAATTGCATGACGCACCTTCTGGATAGATAACAGGACAATATGTCCTCATTTTGCCACAGGGATGAAGAGATAAACTCGTCAGAATAGCAACCTTGCCCCAAACCATGGGTTTCTCACGTCTCCCACATCCGACAATCCATGTACCACTCAAACCGCGAAGACCCATCTAACCACCGCTGCGTTCTATACGATAGTCGTTCGCCAGGACATTTTTCTGCCGCCGCAGTCATTAGTCCAAGTGAAAAGCGGCAAGCCGAGAACCTCACGCCTCTCCATCATCAATCATTCCATTTCACAAATGACGCAGCGGCGCAATTAGCAACGCGGAGCATGGAACCATGCTATACCCGTCCAAACGATATTGTCCGCGCCCAACAGCTATCAATCAATTTACCTTGGCCTGCTGGCGCAGAGAGTGCAGCCAAGCCTCATGATCATCGTAACAATAAAGAACATGGGATCGCGAGGATTTGCCGAGGCGAATGTACTCCGGCCCCTTACTAGGACAGCGCCAATTTGCAAGGGTCTTCGCGCTTACGCCAATCAACTTTGCTGCCTCTTCACTCGAAAACGCAAGCGGGCGTACGGATTCAACAGCGCATGTCACGCCGTTTGCTCCACCCATAAAGACCCTCAGACTCTCCGATCACACCCACCCGTTACAGATTGAGACAATTTGACGGTACCGAATTCTTGTCAAGGCGTGGTACAATTGTGTCCCAACGCAAAGGAGGTACCTATGCCCACCTGTGTGCCCGTCCGAGACATGAAGGACACCGCTGCATTTACCGCGCTTGTTGAGTCCGAGCGCGACGTCACCGTAACTAAGAACGGCTATGAGGCCATGCACTGCATCAGCAGCGACCAGTATCGTCTCATGCAAGACGAAATCGCCAAAGCCAAGCTGCTGTCTCGTATGATGTTGGCAGAAGACGAGATATCGCAAGGCGACTACAGCGACTACGACTCCTTCGCGACCGCGATACGAGACAAATATGGCCTATAACGTCGTAATACTCGAAAGCGCACAATATGAATACGAGGCTATTGTCAGATACCTTGCTCAAATCCTTATGAACCCACGTGCAGCAGGCAATTTTGTTGCTGAGTTTGAATATCAGCTTGATCTGCTTCGCGAGCAGCCGCTCCTACGGCCCCTCTCCCACATACGAGAGCTGGCGGCACGCAATTATCGATCGTTTACCGTCAACAAATACGTGTGTCTTTACAAGTTTGAGCGCGATACGATCTATATCGCCCATGTCTTTCATCAGTCACAGGACTACGGCCGCCTGGTCTAGCCCACAAACTGAATACTTGGTCCGATCTCCCGCAGCGATAGCTAGCAAATGATCTGCGTGTGCTCCTCGATGGCGGCGCGGTCCTCGGCGGCGATACCCGGTTCGCACACCACGGCGTCCAAGCTGTCCAGGCGGCAGAAGGTGTAGAAGTCGCGCTTGCCGATTTTACTGGAATCGGCAATCAGGTAGCGCGAGTCTGCCTTGCTAAAGGCGAGCTGCTGGATACGGCCCTCGTCCATGTTGGACGTAGATACGTCACCGTCCAAGATACCGTTGGCACCGATAAACGCCGCATCGATGCCCAATGCCCGCAGGGTATCCTCGGCCGTTGGCCCCACAAAAGCGGCGGTGCGGCGACGGTACATACCGCCCACGAGGCACAAATCACAGTCTTCGCGCGCCTCGAGCAGGCTAAACACCGAAAGCGAATTAGTCACGATGCGCAGGCGAAACGCCGGCAGCATCGAGGCCATCTGCTCCACCGTAGTGCCCGTACCCAAAAAGATGGTCGAGCCTTCCTCGATAAGCTCCACGGCACGGCGCGCAATCTGCAGCTTTTCCTCGGCATGCTTGGTGCGCTTTTCGCTGTGCGAATACTCATGGCGCAACATCGCGTGGGGACGGCCCTGTGCACTGCGTGCTCCGCCGTGCACGCGCTCGATCTCGCCTAGGCTCGCAAGCTCCTCAAGATCGCGGCGGATCGTCATATCCGAGACGCCCAGTGCATCCGAAATCTCCTTGACCGAGACCGTGCCCTGCTCTTCGAGCAGCTGACGAACCTTATCCTGTCGCTCTGCCTTAATCACGATGAATCCTCGCCGTTCTTTGCGCGCATATCATTCAAACAGTAACGAACAAATTGTATCAGACTCGTACCCGTCAAAAATGAACGCCCGCACAGTTCCAATCATCACTTTTTTGAGAAAAATACCCCTGCTTTAGTGGGGTGTAGTGATAATCTCGCCTGTTCGCGCTACAGTTTGTCCGAAATACCTCGATGTTAGGAACCAAATGATCACTTCCGAGCTTTTCGGCACCGCGCCGTGCGGCACTCCCGTTCATCGTTACACCCTCAACGGGCCCGAGATCTGCGTTCGCATTATGGACTATGGCGCCACCGTGCTTGGCATCGATGTGCCCGACATCCCTGGCAACGTGCGCGATGTGGTGCTGGGCTTCGATAAGCTCGAGGATTACTTTGACAACCCCGCCTGCTTTGGCGCGACCATCGGCCCTGTGGCCAACCGCACTGCGGGTGCCACGATCACCATTGACGGCACGGACTGGCATATGCCGGCCAACGAAGGCGCCAACAACCTGCACAGCGATCTTGAGCATGGTCTGCACAAGCGCGTATGGGATGTTGAACTCGACGAGGTCCACAACGCCGTGCGCATGACCACCTCGCTTAAGGATGGCGAGATTGGTCTCCCCGGCAACCGCACCTTTACGGCCGTGTTTACCGTGACGCGCACCGGCGTCTTTCGTGTCGAGTATGGCTGCGAGAGCGACCGCGCCACCTACGTGTCCATGACCAACCACACGTACTTTAACCTTGCCGGCCATAACGCCGGCATGGACTGCGAACACTTCTTTGTTGCCAACGCTGCCCACTACCTGCCCATTGATGACCAGAACATTCCAACCGGCGAGATCGCTCCGGTCGAAGGCACGCCGTTTGACTTTCGCGAGCTGCGTCCCGTCGCGCCTGGCATGGAGGCCGACGACCCGCAGATTAAGCAGGCCCGTGGCTACGACCACTGCCTGTGCATCGATGGCTATCAGTACGGTCGCAACCTGCGCCGCGCGATGCACGTCGAGGAGATGTGGGCCGGTCGCGAGCTGGACTACTACACCACCGCACCGGGCGTGCAGCTCTACACCGGCAACTGGCTGGGCGACGAGCACGCCAAGGACGATGCCAACTATGGCTGGGGCGCCGGCTTTGCCCTCGAGGCCGAGATGTACCCCGACACGCCGCACCAGCCGCTGTTCCCACAGGGCATTGTGGGCCCGGGTCACCCCTACAGCAATGTGATCGAATACCATTTTATGAGGCACTAAGCCCACAACGCGACATATCGCACAACAGCGCCCGCCGGCACACCGCCGACGGGCGTTTTTCTATCCAGTCGAACGCCCGCTCGTTCGCGGCGTGGGTCGGCCTGACGCCCTCCGAGCACTCCAGCGGGGAGAGCGACCGCAGGGGCGCGATCACCAAGGCCGGCAACAAGCACCTGAGGAAGGCTCTGGTCGAGGCCGCGTGGCACTACCTGACGTGCTCGGGGCGGCCGAAGGAGCCCGCCAGGGGCCAGGCCCCGGACCCGGGCGCCCGCAGGCATGCCGCCAAGGGCGTGCGGAGGCTGGTCGAGAGGCGCGAGGCCCTGCTCGCGCGCGGGGTCCACAACAACAAGGCGAACGTGGCCACGGCGCGCGAGCTCGCCTGCTGGGTGTGGGCGGTCGGCCTCATGGCCGAGGAGGCGTAGGGGGGCGTTCCCCCGCACATAAGCCAGTCACCCCGGAAGCGGTTGTATCCGAAGCCGTTGAGGCGAACCTCAGGTCCCTTTTCTGCGAGCGCCCAGGGCGCCACACGCGTGCACAGACTGTCGGTTCGACGTAGAAGCCTCAGCCGTAGCAACGGATTGCCCGGCGAGAGATCGCCGCGGGCGGATATTAAACTGCAAAGACGAGCGTCGGTAAGACACGCCGAGGTCGCCGCGGACGGGCTGATATAGGGAGGGGGCCTGACCCCACATCGTTGGGGCCAGGCCCGATTTTGCCTCTTGACAATGTCCTGCTCATATTAAAAGGAACGTCCCCAAGTGCCAAGGGTGTCCCCAACGACTAGTTGAATGGGGTCGGAATTGGAGCTGGGGAGGGAGCGGATTTCTAGCTCTATGCCGAGTTCTTGCAGCTCTTTGAAGGCGGCGACGTCTGTGTCGTCTACGGCAACTGTGGGCGTCGCGGGACGCTTGCCCTCCCCTGCTTGCATGTGACCGATACTGATCTTGGTAATGGGCACACCGCCCTTGACCAGCGCGAGCGCATCCGCGGGCGACGCCACCATGATGAGAATCCATTGGCGCGACGTTGCGGTATGAATGATGTCGATGGTCCTTTGCACCGAGAAAAACCGCGTCCACACGCCCTCGGGCGCCGCGACCCTCATAGGCGCCCACTTGCGCGAATCCGCCGCAATCTCGTCGTTGACGATTAGGACGAGGTTGGAACCCATAGCCTCGTTCCACAGCTCAACGTCTTGCCCGTAAATAAACCGGTCATCGATACGCGTGAGAAGGATCTTGGGTTGAGCCATGGCAGTCCCATTCTGTTTGAGACTCGTAAGAGCGAGACATCACGTCTCCAATATTAGTGCATTTAAAGTGAGAAAAGCCGTCAGAACACTTGCACGGATGTGCGATGTCCCGTATCATAGACAGCCGTTGACGCCTCAGTTGCGTCACCACATGGCCGCCAGCGTAGCTCAGTTGGTAGAGCACCGCTCTCGTAAAGCGGGGGTCACCGGTTCGAGCCCGGTCGCTGGCTCCATTGCACAAGATAGCCGCCTTCGGGCGGCTTTTTTGTTGCCGATTCGCCCACTCGGTGGACTTCGGATTTAATGCTTAGGGGGCGGGGATTTACCAAAGTGAAATTTTAATGAAAAGAAACCCAGCTGCAACAATTGCCATGGTGAGGGCTCGAATTGGCCATATAGATTTAAAATAGCCACGATACCTTCTCTTTTGCTGGAACGATATATCTATACAAGGTTGTGAGCGGAAAACAAAAATACGTCGATTGCTATCCGACAAACGGGTCTGGAATTGCATTCACCGGCATTTCGGGGCAGATTGATACACATGTACGAAAGGGAACCTATGTGGTGCGTTGGGTTGGAGCTGCTGCAGGCCCGATATGGATTGCGGTCTTGCGCCCCGATGTCCAAATAGATTTCTCTCTCTAGACGGGAAGTTGCTCATGGACGCCATATATGACGGAGATGACTGGGTCGATCATTATACTTGGCGCCTGGTCGGCTCGAACGACAATGGGGATGTGGTGTTTGATGGACTATGTCCAAAGCATCTCCATCCTTTTGTCTCGTCGTTAATTGAGAGTTCCGCTCGTGTTGCCCCCTACAGCTCGGCATCGCTTCATGATACGGACGTTTTGAAGACCATAAGGGAATCAATTGACGAGGGCACGATGAGCAGTTCGTTGTTCTCTCGGCTTGTGGGGCTGGATGAGATTCAATCGAAACGACTGCTTGCGGGCGAAAAAGTGGAACTCACTTATCGGTCGATGATTTCAATCCTGCGGCTAGCCGATGTTCTTCGCAAATAAACAGCTTCCCTATTCAAAAACAGAAAACCCCGCCAAACGTGATTCCCCTAGGGAAAACACGCTTGGCGGGGTCGTAGCGTGATTTCTCTAGGGGAATCACGCCATCAGGCGAACAACTCAGCCGAGCAGTTCGCTACTCCTCCCAGTAAGCGTCTGCAAGCAGCTTAAAGCAGATCTTCTTGACCGGCTGTGCGCCATCGCCCGGGAACTCGAGTGTGGGCATGTGAGGCTCGCCGGCAACGAACAGCGCGAACTTGTCGTCGGCAAGATCGCCGGCGATCGAGGCGTCGGAATCGACCAGATCGTAGTCGTCCTTCTCGTCAAACTCCTGGACCAGCGTCAGGCTGCCCGTGGCAACCTTAAAGGCCTCGCGACCCTCGACATCGATCTGCAGGTCGTGATAGCGCTGATGCGTCTCGTAGTGAGCCTCTGCCTCGGGACGCGTCGTGGGAGCCATGACGTTCGCATAGACCTTGTCGCCCAGAATCGGATGGCTGCCGACCTCGAGCTGCGCCGGGTCGTTCTCCTCGAGCCAGTCAATCAGCACATCGAGGCCCTTGAGCATTCCGCGGTATTCCTCGATATCGCCCAATGCACCGTAAATCATCTAAATCCCCTCTCGGATCGTTTCTTTGGCGGCTACTCGATAAACGCATTACCAAAGCTGTTGCCGCCCACATACGTCTCGACCAGGGTAAGGTCGGGATTGAACACGACAACGTCGGCGTCGCGCCCCGACATAATGCTATCGCACTTGTCGTCGACATGAGCTAGCAAGCGATGCCGGGACCGACGCCCAAGCCCTTACAGCTCGGTCACGACAACGCCGTTGTAGACCTCGTCCCAACGGTCCATGACTAGATGGCCGGTCATGGGATCCATGGCATTGAGCTTGCCGCAGGTGTTGGCGGTACGCAGCACCGTCTCGTCGTCGGCGCCGGCAGCAATCGCATGTGCGAAGCCGGCAATGGTCGAATCGCCAGAGCCCGTAGCGTTAACGGCAGGGATATCGGGCGTCTTTGCGCGGAACGCACGGCCATTGTGGAAGCCAACGGAGCCGGCAGCGCCCATGGACACGACGACCCAGGGGATATCGGAGAAGCGGGCATCAGAGGCGAGCGCGGCGCGGAGCTCGTCCACATCGTCGGTGGTAAAGCTCGTGCCCAGAAGGCCGTTGATCTCGGTCAGGTTAGGCTTGACCAGCTCGGGTTTAATTTCGGACTTAAGGGCGGCCTCGAGCGAAGCACCCGAGGTATCGAGCAGCACCTTGGCTCCGGCGTTCTCGGCAATGCCCGTGATCTTGGCATAGTAGCCTGCCTCGACACCGCGGGGCAGAGAACCCGAAATGGTGACAACGTCGGCCTTGCCCGCAAGCTCAGTAAACTTGGCGGTAAAGGCATCGAGCTCCTCGGGGGCAATTGTCGGGCCGCTCTCGAGCAGCTCGGTCTGGTTGCCGGCGTGGAGGATGTTGAGGCAAATGCGAGTCTCGCCCTTGATGGGCACAAAGTCGTTGTTAATACCGTTGGCGTCCATGAGCTCAGCCATGTAGGCGCCCATGTGGCCGCCGAGCAAACCGGTTGCCACAACGTCGTCGCCCAGCTGACCCAGCACACGGGCCACGTTGAGGCCCTTGCCGCCGGCGGTCTTTTCGGGCGTCACACGGTTGACGTCGTCGATAACGAGCTCATCGAGCTGATAGCGCGTATCAACAGACGGGTTCATCGTAACGGTGAGGATCATTTTTAGCTCCTTATCTCGCAGGCTCCTTGTGCCTCGCGATACGAGTCGACAAAACGGAATTACAGAATCTCAATCGTGAACGAGCGAACGACGGTCTCCTTGGGCTTGGCGACAAGGCAGCCGCGCTTATGCTCAAGCACGTCGTCCTCATCGGAGCAGGTCGAAAGGCCGCCCCAGGGCTCAACCGCCACAAAATCGCCCTCGGGCTTGCTCCACACAATGAGATATGGGAAGCCCTCAAAGCTCAGGCGGACGCCCTTGTCCTCGCCCTTTTTGGAAAGCGTGACCTGACGGCTCTCGAGCACGTCAAAGACGGTCTCCGCAAAATCGAAGAGCTCATGCGACAGAGGCAGCGTCTTTCCCACCATGGGGTTCTTGGAGCGGTTGGTAACGTCAATCAAGCCAGTCGAAGGGACAGCGGTGCAAAGCTCCGCAGCCTCGTCTTTCTCAAAGCGCAGTTCGTAGTCCGTATAGGCCTCGCCCTCATCGAGCGGACACCTAAAGCCGGGATGACCGCCGATAAAGAACGGCATGTCCTCGGTGCCCTCGTTGGTCACCTCATAGGAAACGCGCACGGCAGCGTCCTCAAGCGCATAGCGGGCGACAAGCTTAAACGGGTAGGGATAATCGCTCAGCAGCGCCGCGTTATCCTCCGAATCCAGGCACATCGCCAGCTCGTTCTCGCTCTGGCTCAGCAGCTTCCACTCCTGTTTGCGCGCAAACCCGTGGCGAGCGAGCTTTACATGATGCCCGGCAAACGTCATGGCGTTGTTGTCACGCAAGCCTCCGCAAATCGGGAAGCAAATCGGCGCCTGGCCGGACCACACGGCGGGATCGCCCTGCCACAAATACTCGCGACCGTCGGCCTCAATCGAGGTAAACGAGCCGCCGGCCGTGGACACCTTAATAGAAATCGAATCGTTGGAGAGAGCGTATTCCATTGCCCATCCTTTCGAACAACTGCTTTTGCTCGCAAGTACCTGTCTCGGCCCTGACCAAAGGACAAACCCGCACGTTCATCGATGCGTCCGGTATCCCAGCCATGCAACGGGGTACCATACAGACATTGAAGCAATTACAGCTGAAAGGCCTTCTTATTCGAACCATCATCCTCTATGCCTCACGCCACCACGGCAATACGAAAAAGCTCGTGGACGCCATCGTTGAGGCACACCCCGAAATCGATACCCTCGACGTGAAGTCACTCGGTAAAAACGAGTACCCCGACCTGCACGAATACCATCTGATCGGCGTCGCCACGGGCATTTATTACTCCGAGATCGACAAGGATATGGCACGTGTGCTCACTAACGTGCTGCAGCCGCAGGACAAGGTGTTTGGCCTTATGACCTACGGTGGCAAAAACAAGTGGTACAGCAAGGATATCGATGGTATCTGCCGCATGAGGCAGGCCATCTTTATGGGCGTCTACGGCTGCCCCGGCTTTGATACGTGGGGACCATTCAAACTCGCCGGCGGTGTCCAAAAGGGGCACCCGACCGCTGAGGAAATTAAGGGCGCCGTCGACTTCTTCGACAAGGTCGAAGACAAGTATGGCGACATCATCGTCGAAGAGTGCGCCAAGCGCGAGAAGCGTCTAGCCTACAAAAAGGAGCATCCTGCGGGAGGTCTTGTGGCCGGCGTCAAGCGCACGGCAAAGAAGATCGCTAACAAGCTGTAACTGTTAAGGTGCTTTTGAGCGTTTAACCCATACGGCGGGTCCGAGCAGATTCGGACCCGCCGTTTTTTCTCTCGTTACTCGGTAAAGGCGTTGCCGACGCTCTGACCGCCAACATACGTCTCGACGAGGGTGAGCTCATGGTCGAACACGACAAAGTCGGCGTCGCGACCAGGCATGATGCTGCCGCACTTATCCTCGATGTGCGCGGAGCGTGCCGGCACCTCGGTTGCCATGCGAATGGCGATATCGGCGCTGGCGATGCCCCAGTCGACGATGTTCTTGACGCCCTGGGCAAGCGTGAGCACCGAGCCGGCAATGCTCTTGCCGTCGGCGAGCCAGCATAGGTTGTCCTTCATGATGACGTCCATGCCGCCACTGGTGTAGCTGCCCTCGGGCATACCGCCGCAGCCAAGGCAGTCGGTGATGAGTACCGTGTGTTGCCAGCCCTTTGCCTGCAGCAGCGCCTTGATGGCGGCAGGGTTTACGTGCTTGCCGTCACAGATGATCTCGGCGTAGGTCTCGGGCGTGGACATGGCAGCACCCACGACACCGGGCTCACGGTGATGCAGCCCGCGCTGGCCGTTATAGGTATGCGTAAAGCAGCTGGCACCGGCGTTGATGGCGGCGATGCACTCATCGTAGGTGGCGTCGGAGTGACCGATGCTGGTCACCACACCCTTGGCGTTCAGAGCAGCCGCATAAGCAGCGGCACCGTCGCGCTCGGCCGCCATGGCGCTCTTGACGATGCGACCACCCGCAGCCTCCTGCCACTGATCGAAAACCTCCTCGGAAGGATCGATAAGATAAGCGGGGTTCTGCGCGCCCACGTGCTTCATGGTAAAGAAGGGGCCCTCCAGGTAGATGCCCTGAATGCGAGCACCGCAGAAGTCGGGGCCGCGACCCTCGTCCGCCTGAGCGATGGCGGCGCAGGCGTCCTTGATCTGCTCGACGCCATCGGTGAACGTCGTGGGCAGCCAGCTGGTGGTACCGCGACGGGCGAGCTCGGTCGAGCTGATATCGATGCCCACGGGATCATTATCGGTAGTTGAGTGGTTGTAGAAGCCGTGGATGTGGGTGTCGACCATGCCCGGTGCGATCCACGACCCCGTGTAGTCCTTAATCTCGCAAGAGGGCTCGTCGGCCTGCCAGGCGCCAAAGACGCCATCCTCGACCATAAGATAGCCGCCCAGTTGCGGGCCTGCCGGCAAGAAGAACTTGTCAGCCTTAATTGCGTACGTGCTCATATGCACTCCTTGCTTCTAAAGCAGTTGACTGTGGTGATGCTATACCCAGCTCAGGTAAAACAAAAAGCGCCCGCCCGCCGTTATGAGCGGACGGGCGCCCTTACAGAGGGACGCGATTAAGCGGTGAAGGGGTGAATCGTCACGCCCTTGACCACGCGGTTGACCGTGCCGGTGGGGCTCGGCGTATCGGGCGTGTTGCCCACGCGCACGGAGTTGAGCAGGCTGATGGCCTGGGCAAACATCACGAACGGCAGAGCGAGGTAGCCCTCGGGAAGCGCTTCGTAGCCCTTAAAGGTGAAGGACTCACCCTCATAGACGGTAGCACCTTCCTGCTGAACGGCGATGGTGTGCTGAGCGATTTCGTCGCCACCGATCTCGTTGAGGATGTCGATGTCGTACTGACGGGTGTAGGCGTCGTTGTTGACGAACACGAAGACGAGCGTCTTATCGTCGACGAAGGACTTGGGTCCGTGACGATAGCCCATGGAGGTATCGTAGGAAGTAGCGACCAGACCGTGAGCGAGCTCGAGGATCTTGAGCTGGCTCTCCTGGGCAAGGCCACCAAAGGAGCCAGAACCCAAGTAGGTCACGCGGTTGAAGTCGCCAGCCAGGTAATCGGCGATCTCAGACTCACGAGAGATGACCTCCTCGCCCATCTTGGCAATCGTCTCGACCCACTCGGCCTTCTGCTCGTCAGAGGCAGTGTCGAAAATAAGGGTGGAGAGCAGGGTCATGCAGGAATAAGAGCCAGTCATGGCGAAGCCCTTGTCGTTGGCGCGCGGAATGAGCAGCGTCAGCGCATTGGGATCATCGGCAGACTCGACGGCGAGCTTGCCCTCAGGAGCGCAGGTGATGTTGAGGAACTTGACGTTGTGGACGAGCTCCTTGGCAACGGCAACGGCGGCAAGGCTCTCGGGGCTGTTGCCAGAACGGGCAAAGGAAACCACGAGCGTGGGATCCTCGGCGCGCAGGAAGTCGCGCGGGGCGCTCACGATGTCGGTCGTGGCGATGGGCTTAAAGTCGTAGAGATCAGTGTTGCCAGCGTGACGCAGGTACGGGGCGCAGGTATCGCCAACGTAGTCGGACGTACCGGCACCGGTGAAGACAACGGACAGACGACCCTCACCCATAGCGCGAGCCTCGGCCAGGAAGGCCTCGATGGCCTCCTTGTTCTCGCGATAGATGTTGAGCGTATCACGCCAAAGCTCGGGCTGCTGAGCAATCTCGGCCGTGGTGATCTGGGCGCCGAGCTCGGTAAGCTCCTCGACACTCTTCTCGAACATTTCTAATACCTCTTTCTTTACTAAATTGTCTGATATACAAAGACTTAATCTGAAAAGTTAAATCGGGTAGTAGTCATAGGCTGTTTTTCTTTCGTTGGCACTCGTATCCGATCACAAAGTATCTCGATAGTGAGAGATTCTGTACTTGAACTTGTCCGCACGAGCCACCGAAAGCGTGAACTCGACAACATCATTTTGGGTGTTGTGAGTAGTTCGGACTATGTCCAGAACTGGCGCACCCTCACCAATACCTAGAAGCCGAGCGTCACATGGACGTGCTATACCCGCAGAGAACTCCTCATCCGCTACTCGAATTTTCTGCTGATAATCCTGCTCAATAACATCGTAAAGGGGCTTTTGTTCGAGTAGAGGACGCTTGAGTGAAATAAAGAGCCTTGCTGGAAGATAGCTACGCTCAACCATCATAGGTATACCATCTGCCATTCGTAAACGTTTGAGTTTTAATACCTTTTCACCCAAATGAATCCCCATTTGCATCGAGAGCGTTTTATCTGCTTCCATTTCACAGAACTCTAAGATGGTTGTTTCTGGCAGCCGGCCCATCGCTTTCATCTGTTCAGTAAAACTGTACGATTGGGTAAGATTTGTTGCTTGAGCTAGTCGATCGGCAACAAACGTACCGCGACCTTGTTTTCGCACAATCCGACCAAGATACTCAAGTTCCTGAATTGCAAGCCGGACAGTCGACCGCGAAAGCCCGAAACGTTCGGCAAGCTCACGTTCGGACGGAATCAAATCACCTGGCTGATATTCATGATCAATTTTTTCGATCAGAATATCTACGAGCTGGTCATATAGCGGTTGTCTGTGCCTCGTGCACGTCATGATATTCTCCACGTAATGAGCAATTGACCAATACTTCAGCCTTCAGGTAACGCACCAACATGTCCAATAAATGGGCTAATAGCGACACTACATCTCATCGTCTTCGTCAATGTCAGCACTCTCGAGTTTCTTGAGATCGACTCCCTCACGACCAACGACCCGTGCGCGTTCGGCAAGTTCATCAAGCGTTGGGTCTCCAAACGCACGCGTCATAACGAGCTCCACCAACATAGGTAGATTTGTTCCGGTGACAACGGTCACGTTATCGAGCTCAGTCGTCATTGGGATAGCTTGATTGAACGGAGTACCGCCAAGCAAATCAACAAACACCAATACGCCATCACAAGCTTGACGCATCTTGGCGATGCAGGTTCGCAAATCATCACCAAAAGTAACCGCCTCCGAGCCCGCAAAAGGAACTACCTCAAAATTAGGCTGTTCGCCGGCGACCATATCCACAGCGCTTTTCAAACCAGGTGCAAACTGACCGTGACCAGTTAGTACAAATCCAATCATTCTATCTACCTTTCTACCGTTCGCTTTCTCTAGCCATAGAACCCCTCAAAAGGGCTCTTACGACCACTGCATCATTAAAGTTTAGTGAGTATTTTGTTTTATCGTGGGAGGTCTGTGAGCGTCTCTAAGCTGCTTTTCAAGGTTGCGATATCTACGTGCTTCGCTCTTGTTCCCGCTACTCTCATATTGATATGAGAGCAGCAGATAGAGCTTTCCGCGTAACCCAAGGTCGTTCGTATCTAGCATGGCTTCCATCTCATCGATCTTATCATGCCGACGGCGAAAGACTATGTCGTAGGTCAATTGACTGTCCGCCAAAATACCCTTCGACACGACGGGACGCATCTCTTCCAACATGGACGCCGCCCGCTTGCGGTCACCCGTCTTGATATAGAAATTAAAGGCGCGAACCGCAAGCTGTCGACGTTGCTTATCGCTGCACGACATCTCCAGCAAGTGGTCAAGCATTCGATCTGCATATGCGTCCATATCAGCAGCTTCGTAGATAGTGAAACGAAGGTAATACTGCTTATACGTAGACATTACTATACGCGCTAGTTTGCGATCGAGCAGGTCTATGCAATCTTGGTATAAGCCCAAGTTAAACAATACCTGCAATTTCATATCGAAGTATTTTTTCGCTCCTTCGGTCACAGCGAAATAAGCCACGACAACACAAATGAACAGGACAATCCAAAATGGCATTGCACTATATTCCCTTCAAGGCAGCCTTAATGAATTAATCGAACACGATGACTGCATAACCGCCTATGAACAGCGGTGTCCGACAAAACAAAAGAGGCGCACACTCCAGGGGATATGGCGATAAAGTCGCCTTGGAGGTGTGCGCCACATCTTAATTGAGGATCAAATGTCGCGACAATATGGGGTACTTAGCCCTTGCAAATGATACCGAATGCACCCAAGGCAATGGACAGAACCAAGACGATAAAGATAGCCTTCGTCGAGGTCATGCCCTTCTTACCAAGGAGCCAGTATACGAAGCCGACGAGCGCGGCAGGAACCAGCTTGGGGCAAATCATATTGCAGATATTCTGCAAGTCAACGGTAACGCCACCGATAACAGGCTTCGCTGCAATGACGATACCGACATTGGTTGCGACCAGGGCACCGACCATAAAGACACCCATTACGGAGGCCGCGTCGGTCAACGCGTTCAGGCGGTCGCTCATGGTGGTGACGAGCTTCATACCCTGCTCATAGGCCATGTGGGTCTGCTTGCAGCGGAACCAGTCAACAAGGATGTTAACGGCGACCCAGATGAAGATACCCAAGGGGTTGCCGTTCATGGCCATATTGGCAGCCAGGGCGCCAAAAATGGTCGGGAGCAGCGAACCGAAGATGGAATCGCCGATGGAAGCCAGCGGTCCCATGAGACCAGTCTTGAGACCGGCAACAGCCTCGAGGCCCTCAATGCCCTCCTCTTCCTCAATCGCCAAATCGATACCGGTGATGATCGTGTTGAGGAAGTTTGAGGTGTTGAAGAACGGTGCGCACTGGGCGCGGCAGGCTTCTTTTAGCTCCGGCGTGCCGTCACCGTACAGCTTGCGCAGCGTGGGCAGGATAATCCAGAGATAACCAGAGTGTTGCATGCGCTCGTAGTTCCAACCATCCTGGAAACCAAGCAGGTTACGACGGTTGATCTGCGCAAGGTCGTCCTTGGTAATCTTGTAGCCAGTGGTGCCATTGGCGAGTTTCTCATTAGAGCTCATCGTCGTCGTCTCCCTCCGCAGCGCCAGCAGCAGCGACGGGACGCTGGTTGTTCTTGTAGTACAGCAAAGACAGAGCAAAGCCAATAATAGCGATCGCCAGCATCGACATGTTATTGAACATACCGACCATATCCACGGCGCCCTTACCAAGCGCACCGTTCACAGCGACGATGTTGGCGTTGAGGTTCATGATGCTCGTGAAGGCCGTACCAAACAGGGCGGCGACTACAAAGCCGAGCAGCAGGTAGGCGACGTGCTTTTTGACCGGCAGGTAACGGAGCAGGATGGCGAAGCCAACGGCGGGCAAGGCACCGCCAGCAACAGACAGACCGTCACCCAGCCACTTCAAGTCGCCGTTAAGGGCGGTGGTGATGCCCTCGACCAAGCCCTGGCCAAATGCGAGAGCCAGGAAGACCGGAATCATGCGGGACAACATCCAGGAAACGGCACCGAGCAAGTAGTGTACGTTGTAGGCGCCCCAGTTCATCTTCTCGATATCGGCATCGCACATGTGACCGAAGAACGTGTTGGCGAAACGACCGGCGATATCGGTGTAAACGAGAATGGCAGCGACAGGTACGCCGATAGCGGCAAGAGCCGTCTCGGGATTCATGCCCGCGCCCACGGCAAAGGCCGTGGCGACCAGAGTGCCGGAGTTGGCATCGATACGAGAGGCGCCGCCAAAGGTACCAACGCCCAGGACGGTGAGCTGCATGCTGCCGCCGATAAACAGGCCAGTCTGTAGGTCACCCATAATCAAACCGGTAATCATACCAGAGAAGACGGCTGAGCCGGCACAGGTGTACCAGTTCAGCTCATCCAGAATCTGATAACCCGCATACAGGGTTAACAGAAGAATCTGCCACCAAGCAATCATGGTTAACTCCTTATTTAAGGTGTAACAGTTTCTACAATACCAATACGCTTATATAAACCGTGCATCCCCCTTCACGGCCTAGCGTTAATTCGACTAGAGCGTGAGAGCCTCTGGGTTATCCTGCGGCGTCAGCTGAATGACAATAGGAAGATTATCGGCCTTGAGTTTGGCAAATGCGTCAAGGTCCCCCTGGTCGCAACTAATGTTGCGATTCAGCTTCTTGACCGGCTCCATTGTCGTCATATTACCGACGATGAGCTGCTCAAGCTTAACACCTTGTTCCAAAAGTCGAACGTAGACCTCAGGCTTTTTCGCAACAATGAAGAGACGTTGCGCATCATATTTGCCAGCAGTGATGTTGGCAGCGGCCTTGTCGACAGGAAGCACGGACAACTTCACAGTTGCCGGGCAAGCCATGCGAAGAACCTGCTTTTGGGTAGCATCTTGCGATACCTCGTCGTCAACTACCATGAAGCGGCTTACCTGACGGGCGTTAGACCAGAGGTTTGCCACCTGTCCGTGAATCAAGCGAAAGTCGATTCGTGCGCCTACAATCATTTCTACTCAACTCCTTCTTGTTCAAGTGTACGGATAACGGGCTCAGAGCGAAGGGAGATTTTCGCATCATACACGCCCTCTGTTTCGAACATAACGAGTTCATTGGTACCAGGGTGTAATAAACCGTGCGGAACATAGAGCGTCATGATGGGACCCTTATCCCAAAAACGTCCGACATTCGTTCCGTTTACGAATGCCACACCCTTTCCAAAACCCGTAGTGTCGATAAAGGTATCAGCCGGCTCAGATATATCAAACTTTGCGCGATAAAAGGAAGGTTGCCCCTCTACCCAGCCGGCGGAATAATCAAGATTATCGATGTTATCGAGTGGCAGACAACGCATCTCCCAACCGGTAACAAAGTGAAGATCAACGCAAACTCCTGTCCTAATGCCCTTATGCTGCGTATCAGCGAGCAATTTGTGACCATAATTGACGCGACCCATATCCTCGGTCAGAACATCCAGGCGGTTGTGTTCACAGGGAAGAACGCAGTGAATATCTTCCCCGATGTGCTCCTGATACTGCGTCGCCACCTTGTCACCGTTCACAAACACCTGAGCGCGGTCGCGGGCGTCAATAACCCGAATACGCTCTTCATCTGCACGGTCACGCTCGACAGTCGTGGTATATAACGTATATCCATACGACTGACCCATCTCTTCCATGGGCATAGGATATTGGGCTTCAATCGGCTCCGAAAGAATATCGAGCACATTAAAGAGACTTACGCGCTCACTCACCGAAATATCGGGCATGGAAAACGCCTTTTTTGTTAACGGCTTGCTTTGCGCGATATCGGGATACAGCTCGTGAACTGTCCTTTGAATTGCGAAGTATTTCTCGGTCGGGTTGCCCTGTTCGTCCAATGGAGCATCGTAGTCATATGATGTCACCTGGTGCAGGTCATGCGTATGGCGTGCAGAACATCCGTTCATAAATCCAAAGTTGGTGCCTCCATGAAACATGTAGAGGTTTAAAGATCCTCCAAGCTCGAGCACCTCGCGAACGCAAGAGGCAAGATCTTCGGGATCGCGTCTGATGACGTTCTCCCCATAGCGATTGAACCAGCCGTCCCACAACTCCATGCACATAAGAGGCCATTGTTTTCCATGCTCCTTGTGAAAAGCAGAAAGAGCCTCAAAGTTCTCCTTTGCATGAGAACCAAAGTTGCCGGTGCACAACACATCATCGTCAATGAGCGTACCGGCACGAAGGCACCCACGCCACGGGCCATCGGAAGTACAAAGGGGCACGGAAACCCCACGCTCGACCATAAGGCGACGAATCGCGCGAAGATAGTCCTTATCCTCGCAATATGATCCATACTCGTTTTCAACCTGCATCATGATGATATTTCCGCCCTTGTCAATCTGACGCGAGACGAGTATCGGCATGAGATGGTCGTAGTACTGCGCAACGTGAGCAAGAAATTTGGGGTCGCTGCTACGCGGCCTCATATCATGTTCGCGCAGCAGCCATGCTGGCATGCCGCCAAATTCCCATTCTGCACAAATAAACGGAGAGGGCCGAACAATTGCATACAGACCGAGCGATGCTGCCTCATCAAGAAATGCCGCCAAATCGATTGAGCCAGAAAAATCGAAGACGCCAGGCTTTGGCTCATGAAGATTCCACGGTACATACGTTTCGACCGTATTAAACCCAAGAGCCTTAAGGTTATAGAGCGAGTGGTGCCAGTCGCTCGGATGAACACGCATATAGTGAATCGCCCCCGACAAGATGGTGAACGGCTCATCATCAAGTAGGAATTGATTGGTGATCTTAAACGAATGCATGCTACTCCCGATCTTCGTGCTCTACGACGCGGATGCCGGTTCCTCGGCCCTCGGCTAAACGCCTTGCCTATTATGGACGCATTAACGCAATTATGTAGACAGAATCTGAAGTGGTCCGTAAACGGTAGCGAAATGGCGATGAACGGCTTTAATGAACAAAATATAAGCCCGCTGGTAAATTACTTTTTAACTATAGATTTCTAACGATTCTATATTTGAAAGGTGGTATGTACCAGCTATCCACTATTTCATACTAGTTACATTATGTTTCAATCGCATTTCTTCAAATGCTTATCTACTTTGTTGTTGCCGATTTGAGTGCGCGTGCGCCAACCCAAGCATCGTCACGGCTTCAGTTCCCCTATTCATAAACATAAAACCCCGCCAAACGTGATTCCCCTAGGGGAAACACATTTGGCGGGGTCCTTGCGTGATTTCCCTAGGGGAATCACGCCATCAGGCGAACAACTCAGCCGAGCAGCGCGTTACTCCTCCCAGTAAGCGTCTGCAAGCAGCTTAAAGCAGATCTTCTTGACCGGCTGTGCGCCATCGCCCGGGAACTCGAGTGTGGGCATGTGAGGCTCGCCGGCAACGAACAGCGCGAACTTGTCGTCGGCAAGATCGCCGGCGATCGAGGCGTCGGAATCGACCAGATCGTAGTCGTCCTTCTCGTCAAACTCCTGGACCAGCGTCAGGCTGCCCGTGGCAACCTTAAAGGCCTCGCGACCCTCGACATCGATCTGCAGGTCGTGATAGCGCTGATGCGTCTCGTAGTGAGCCTCTGCCTCGGGACGCGTCGTGGGAGCCATGACGTTCGCAAAGACCTTGTCGCCCAGAATCGGATGGCTGCCGACCTCGAGCTGCGCCGGGTCGTTCTCCTCGAGCCAGTCAATCAGCACATCGAGGCCCTTGAGCATTCCGCGGTAC